>CAZKOM010000021.1:0-27440 GCA_964554385.1 uncultured Flavobacteriaceae bacterium
GCTTGATTATTGGCGGTATTTAACTGATTTTGCAAATCTGCAACACGAGCATCGCAGGCTGATTTTTGTTTTTCTAATTCCAACAATTTACGCTCTACATCCAGCAATTTCCTATCCTGTTCAACCGCTTTTATTGTAGCATTTGATTCGGCTGATTTGGCTTTTGCTAAATCGGCAGCCAATTGTTGATTTTTCAACCGTTCTACAGCCAACAAACTATCCAAAATTCTTGTTTGTTTATCGCAAGGAACTCCCTGAGATTTTTTAAGTCTATCAATTTCGGCTAACTGCTGATTTAATTTTGCAGTTATTCTTGCATTTTCTTCCGCTAAAGTAGTATTGGTTTTTTGCTGTGCATCCAATAACGCCTTGGTTTTAAATAACTCCGTTTGAAATGCTGCTGCATCATTTTTACATTTTTCTTTTAGTGTTTCTAATTCGTTTTGGCAAGCAATCGCAGTATTTTTAGCATCAGCCGCTTTTTTATCTGCTTCCGTTGCACGGACTCTGGCTTCTGTTAATGCTATTTCTGCTGCTGTTTTTGCTTTTAACGCTTCTGTTTTTGCCGTTTCACATGCTTGCAGTTTTTTCAGTGCCTCCGTTGGTGCAGGAACGGGATCTTTAATTCTGATAGTATCGCGAATGGTAATTGTGTCGCGTTTTAATTTCTCTACGAAAACGGTATCCGTTTTTGTGGGTCTATTAAATTCTTCTTCTGGAGTAATCATTACACTATCAGAAACTGCAGCAGCTGTATCCCAACCATAAGGATCCTCTCTTTCGTAATACGACCAATTTTTTCCGCAATCTCCTATGCGAGAGCGCAGAGCCACATAAAATGAGCCGCTGTTGATGCCATCTCGACTTGCCGCTTTACCCAATCCTGCTAGATCATTAGTACCAATGGTAAAAGCACCATATCGTACATATGCACCAATCATGGCTTGTTCATAATTATCGCCTAACGCCGTCATGGGAAAGCCGTATTCAATTTTTTGCGATTCGTATCGCGGAATTACAGAGAAGTAGGAAGTTCGTCTTAGACCAGGAGCGTCCTCCGGTTTAATGTTTCTGGTTAAATGAGAAGATACATGCCAATTTGAATTAAATCGAAAATCGAATGTAAAATTCAACGCTGCAGGTGTATAAGTAACAAAGTTGCTAGCATTCTCCACATTCATTGCTGGACCTCCAATTCCTACTTGTTGAAACACTGAATTATCGAGTGCCATGATTTTATTTTCTACTGCAGTGTTGTTATGAGACGGATCATTCACCATAAAAATAGAATCAATTCGCCAATTTTGGCTGCGATTCATCCCTTTGATAATTCGAGCCTCCCCATCATAGGAAATGAAACCCACATCCGACAAGCTTACCCCAAATTTCCAACGGGGCATCATAAATTTATCTTTATCACAATTTGAACCTAAAGTTGAAGGCCATGAAGTGGGAATTTTAGGTCTTGATTCATAAATAAACCCTAAATCCATACCTGCTCCAGCGCCATAGCTGTAATCAAATTTCATCCCCCAAGGTCTTGCCAGTGTATTGGCAACGGAGGTTGGATCACTGAACTGAAAATTACCTTCAAATGCATTGATGTTCACTGAATATGGATCTTGTATGGTGTAATCTAACTTAGTGCCGTTTAAGCTCATAGAACCATTGCCAATTAGAAGTTTGGCCGTGGCCCCCCATCGCCATCCACCGCCTTCAATCTTATCGTTCTTATCCATGGCATAGGAACCAAAACCCATGTAATATTCTTGGTATTTTTCAGTATTGAAAGAAAATGGACCTGTTTCGAAGGATTTACCTGTATTTTGGGCAAGAAACGTTCTGCCAGAAGCAATAATATTCCCCAAATCGGCACTTAATCCATTTACTGAATATCCGGAGACACCTCTAAAACCAAAGGTTAATCCTGCTACCCTATCTAAAGGAACAGTCATTGAAAATCCATACGATTCATTCAAATAATTAATTTCCAATGGACCTTGCAATCCCGCGGTTGGGGTCCCCCATCTTCCCAACTGTTTGTATGGAGCCCCCTGCTGCATAAAATTATTACTGTACTGGATTGAATTTCCATACCAGTTTATAAATAATTGTTTATGTAAGGGAGAACGGATTTCTGCTGGGTTCAAAAATTGTCCATAAGGCTGATTGTAATCACTAGTAACCAAACCCAATGGACGTTGAGCATAAGCAGTTATTGAATTTAACAATAGGAAAACCAATACCCAAGACTTTAAATTTCTGAAAATCTGATAATTGGAATTAAAAAATTGATTGGGGGTAATTAATCTATTCATGATTTAACTAAAAATATACCATTGACAAGGTTCGTGCCAACGTTCAAAATTGCGATATTTTTTCCAATTGATTAACAGTGATTAGAAATTATTACGTGAATCCGTCCTTTCGTCTTGAATTAATTTGATTTAGCCGACAATAGATTGACTATTTGATAACGTTAACCTTACATTTGTACGGCTCCTTATGAAAACATTTTTAAAGTACTTCTTTACAGGTCTTGGCGGTTACATACTAGGTATTATCACTGTAATTGCAATAGTTGGTGGAATTGTTTCAAGTTTAAGTGGTGGATTTAATTTTGGGAAATCTGAAAAATCCGAATTACAATCGGGCAGCATTTTGCATCTTAAACTAATTGGTAATGTTGCAGAACGCGTAGAATCAAATCCTTTAAACGATTTATTGGGCGAAGCCACAGGATCGCCTATGTCTGAGAATATTGGTTTAAATGAGATCCGCAATGGCCTGAAGAAAGCAGCAACGGATCCAATGGTTTCAGCAATTTATTTAGACTGTGGAATGTACGAAGGCGGATTGGCCACTGCCGAAGAAATTAGAACCGCCATTTTAGCATTTCGAAAAAGTAATAAATCCGTATTCGCCTATGGTACTATTTTTACAGAAACAGGCTATTACATCGCCACTGCGGCGGACCAAATTTTCATGCATCCGCAAGGGATGATAGATTTCAATGGTTTATCGTCTCGATTTGTTATGTATAAGGGCCTTTTTGACAAATTGGGAGTAGAGTTCCAAGTATTCCGTGCAGGGAAATATAAAAGTGCTGTAGAACCTTATATTCAAAAAGAATTATCCGAAAATAATAAAGAACAAATCAAACGCTATATCGAATTGTTATATCGATATCAAATTAAAAATATCGCACTTGCTCGAAATTTAGATTATAACCAATTGTGGGACAAGGCATTGTCAGGAACTATTCAAATGCCTGCCGATGCCGTAAATGCCAAGCTCATTGACGGTTTAGCGTATCAAGATCAACAAACATATAAGCAGCATAACAAAAAAGGGAAAATAGCATTTGACGATGAGAAACTATATTCATTTGCTACTTATGCAAAAGACGTGGATCCGTATGCATATTCGGAAAATAAAATTGCTGTAATCTATGCTGTTGGTGAAATAGTACCCGGTAAACAAGATCCATTTTCTGGTATTGGAAGTGAATCGTTCATTGAGTCCTTAAAAAAAGCAAGAAAAGATAAATCCATCAAAGCCATTGTAATTCGAGTAAACAGCCCAGGAGGTAGCGCCTTGGCTTCGGATGAAATTGCAAGAGAAATTGAATTGTGTAAAAAAGAAAAACCGCTTATTGCGAGTTATGGCGATGTTTCAGCTAGCGGCGGTTACTATTTAAGTTGTGTTGCCGATAGCATCGTTGCCCTTCCCAACACTATTACTGGTTCCATCGGTGTATTTGCGTTATTAACGAATGTCTCTGATTTATTCTCGAATAAATTGGGGTTGTCTTACGAAACGGTTGATTTAGGTACTATGTCGGCTGGTTTTAGACCGGACAGACCATTAAATGAAATGGAATCTGCGTTCATGCAAAGAACCATTGATAGCATTTATGACGATTTTTTAAGCATTGTGAGCAGAGGTAGAAAATTGAACCGAACTGCCGTAGAAAATCTTGCTCAAGGGCATGTTTACACGGCTGAGGACGCAAAGGAATTGGGATTGGTAGATATATTAGGTGGGCTAGATAGAGCAATCCTATCAGCTGCGCGTAAGGCTAAATTAACTGAGTACCGCGTTGTTGAGTTACCTAAAAAAGAAGATGCCATCTCGAAACTTCTTAATACCAATAAATCTAGCGACGAACAAGCCGAGAAAATAGCGGCTAAGTTGGGAATTAGCACAAGACAACTCAAAGATTTTCAAAACCTTATCAAACTTACTGGTCCGCAAGCCTATTTCCCTTTATCGGTAGAATTCCGTTAATCGTCGATTATCCCCCACCAAGGAAACTTTAATCGTATCCATAGTTTCCAACGTGTTAAAAAAACACTAATTTCGCGGGGCGATTATGGAATTAATGGTACGTATTCAACAAACAGCAGACCGATTATTTCATCGGTTTGGAATTCGTAGCGTCACCATGGATGATGTGGCTAAGGAAATTTCAGTTTCTAAAAAAACAATTTACAGTTGCTTTAGGGATAAAAACGAATTGGTCTTAAGCATCATCAACGAACATGTAAAGGAAAACGATGACCAAATCAACACGATTGTGGAATCGGAATCTAACCCAATCAAACGATTTGCACAGATTGCTGCGTATATAATCCAACGTCATAATCAGCTAAATCCCGCCTTAATTAACGATCTAAAAAAATACCATCCCGAAGCATACGAAAAGATTTCAAGATTTAGGGAAGAAAAGGTAATCATGCATGTAATGCGTAGTATTTCTGATGGTAGAAAACAAGGTTTGTTTCGTACAGATTTCAATGACATTGTTATTGCTCATGCGTTTAGTGCATTAACATTTGCCATTTTCGAAAGTGAATCCTTGGCGGCGTTAAATATCGACCATAAGATATCCGTGGTTGAAATTATTAAATATCATTTGCGTTCCATATCTACGGTTTCGGGATTAGAAGAATTAGAAAAAGTAGAATGGCCAAACAACAATTCAACGACCGAGGATTTAAAACAGAATTAATTAAAAATAACACCAAAACATTCATGAAACATATATTATTCACCATTGCTCTAGGAATTGCAGGACAAGCTTGGTCGCAGTCTGCTACTCCTATGGCAACATCATCCGCGGAAATAAGTCCTCAAAAAATGGGCTTACGCGATGCTATTGCGTATGCTAAGGAGCACAATGCATCATTTCTAAATGCACAGAAAGATGTATTAATTAGCAAGGAAACCGTAAAACAGACCGTAGCTGCTGGTATGCCGCAGGTATCTGCTTCTGCTGGATTTCAACAGTTTTTAACCGTTCCGGGTTCTTGGATTAAGAATTTCGTGGAGCAACCCGGTGCTCCTGATTTTATTTTCTTAAAATTCCAGCAAGAATTTACATCCAATGCCACCTTGGGAGTAAATCAATTATTATGGGATGGAACTTATATGGTGGGTCTTCAGGCTACTCAACAATTCTTGAATATGAGTAAATTGGCTGAAGCAAAAACTCTTCGCGACCTTGAGAACAACATTACTAAATCCTACATCACCGCAGTAAGTACCCAAAAAAATTTGGCATTAATTGAAGCCAATTTGGTATTATTAGAACGCAGCTTATTTGAAGTACAAGCTCTTAGGAAAGAAGGCTTTGCTGAACAGTTAGATGTAGAGCGATTGGAACTTAATGTTTCTAATTTAAAACTTCAAAAAGAAAAATTGGCAAATGCGGTATTGCTTACTCGAAACATATTAAAAATGCAAATGGGAATGCCCATGGAAAATTCTTTAGAGTTAGCTGATGATTTAGAAGCATTAGAAGCAGCAATATCGATAACCGACGCGGAAGTTGCTACATTTTCTGTGAATAATAGAATTGAAAATAGAATATTAGAACAAGCCATCACTTTAGGGAAATTAGATCAAAAAAGATACAAGTACTCCTCTTTCCCAAGTCTGGTTGCTTTTTATCAACACCAAGAAAACACACAACGTCCTGAATTCAATTTCTTTAAAGGAAACTTACCTATCAATAACTCGTGGGTTCCATCGGATGTTTGGGGTTTAAGCTTACGAGTTCCCATTTATGGTGGAGGTGCTACGCGATCTAAAATTCGTGAAACCGAATTAAAAATTGCAAAGGCTCAAAACGACTTAAATAATTTCCAACGCTACGCAACCATGGAATACGAGAACAGTAAAAATTCCTATTTGCAAAATTTACAGGCGGTAATTATTCAAAAGCAAAATGTGCAACTAGCGGAGAAGATCTATGCTAAAAGCATGACAAAGTTTCGTGAAGGTGTGGGTAGTACCTTAGAAATTACTCAGGCAGAAACTGAATTAAGAACTGCAAATAATTCCTATTTAAACGCATTATACGATTTAGTAAATTCAAAAATCGACCTTAAAAACGCTATTGGTCAAAGCGTACAACCATAAACTATAATTCAATGAAAAACATAGCATATATATCATTAATCGCTGCGGGTTTAACCCTTAGTGCCTGTGGTGGTGAATCAGGAAGTAAATCAGATAAACAAGCCCAATTAGAAAAACTAAAAAAGGAATTAAACGGCTTAGAGACGAAAACAATAAAGCTTAAGGATGAAATTTCTATTTTAGAAAAGGAATTGGGTCAATCCGATGCAGGATCCAATAGTAAATTAGTAGAAATTGAAACTGCAAAGCCATCCAATTTCTCAAGTTATATAGTTTTAGAAGGGGTGGCAGATGCAGATCAAAGCACCATTGCAACGGCTAAACTTCCTGGTACGGTTACGGCAGTTTTAGTTCAACCCGGTGCTTCTGTAAAAGCGGGTCAAATTTTAGCTAAAATAGATAACAGCGCAATTAGCCAAGGTAGAGCTGAATTGGAGAATAGATTGGTTTTTGCCAATACCGTTTTTGACAAACAAAAGAGACTTTGGGAAAGTGGAATTGGCACCGAGATTCAATATCTAACCGCAAAAAATCAAAAAGAAGCCTTGGAAAAAAGCCTAGCGACATTGGACGCTCAAATTGATATGTACTACATTAAATCCCCTATCGCGGGTACCATTGAAAGTGTGGATTTACGTGTAGGTCAAACCGCAGCACCAGGGATTCCTGCTTTTAGAGTTGTAAACATGAGCAACATTAAGGTAACTACTGAAGTTGCGGAAACCTACTCTAAAAAAATTAAAACCGGGGATAATGTTCAAATTCAATTCCCAAGTATTCAGAAAACGGTAGACTCTAGAGTTTCATTTGCTTCAAAATTCATCGACCCAATGAATAGGACCTTCAAAGTAGAAGTGCGTTTGGGTGCCATTGAAAATTTGAAACCAAACATGGTTGCTAAAATTAAAATTACTGATTATCAAGCGAAAAATGCAATCAGTGTTCCTACCAATGCCATTCAACGTACCGAAACTGGAGAATTTGTTATGGTAGCTGAATTAAATAACGCTAAAGAATTTGTTGCTAAAAAACGTCAGATCGTTAGCGGAAAATCCAGCGACGGAAGAACGGAAATTCTATCTGGTTTAAAAGAATCGGATGCGGTTATTGTTGTTGGTTTCCAAGAACTTAACGAAGGACAGATTGTATCTGGACCTTGGGTTAAAGGGTAATAATTACCATTATGAGTAAATTTAATTTTAAAGAGTTTAAGCCCACCAGTTGGTCAATTGACAATAAGACCAGCATATATATTCTTGCCCTATTTATTTCTCTTGCCGGTATTATTTCCTACAATAAATTACCCAAGGAGAAATTCCCAGATATCGTTATTCCTACAATCATTGTTCAAACTGTTTATCCAGGGTCCTCCCCTACAGATATTGAGAATTTGATTACCAAGCCGTTAGAGAAAAAAATCAAATCTATCAGTGGAGTAAAAAAACTCAAAAGCATGAACGTACAAGATTTTAGCGTTATTACGGTAGAATTTGAAACCAATGTTAAAGTAGACGAAGCAAAGAGGAAGGTTAAAGACGAGGTAGATAAGGCAAGAACCGATTTACCTACTGACTTAAAATCCGATCCAGCGGTTGTTGAAGTGAATTTCAGCGATTTACCCGTGATGTACATTAACATTTCCGGGGAATACGAATTGCAATCCTTAAAAAAATACGCTGAATTAGCAAAGGATAAGATTGAGAGTTTACCAAGTGTAACCCGTGTTGACATGGTAGGCGCCTTGGATAGAGAAATTCAAGTAAATTTAGACTTAACGGCTATTGGTGCTGCCGGTATTACTATGGACGATGTTACCCGTGCTATCCAATATGAAAACATGCGTATATCCGGAGGTAATATCGACTTAGACAACATGCAACGAAGTTTGGGTGTAAGTGGAGAATTCAAATCGGTAAGTGATATTGAAAATATCGTTATACGCAGTGGAACTGGCGCTACTTTATATTTAAAAGATGTTGCAAAAGTGATTGACGGATTTAAAGAAAAAGAGAGTTACGCTCGATTGGAAGGTAACCCTGTAATAACTTTAAATATTGTAAAACGCGCTGGAGAGAATTTGATTGAAACCAGTGATAACTGTCGGAATATAATTGACGAATTACAAAAAAGCGGCAGTTATCCAAAAGACTTAAATGTTGTATTCACTGGAGATCAAAGTACTTCAACAAGAGTAACGGTACACGATTTAATTAATACCATCATCATTGGTTTCATTTTAGTAACATTAATTTTAATGTTCTTTATGGGAGCTACCAATGCCATATTTGTTGGATTGAGCGTACCCCTTTCCTGTTTCGTTGCATTCTTGGTTATGCCTTCACTTGGGTTTAGTTTAAACATGATTGTGCTATTCTCATTCTTATTGGCTTTAGGTATCGTAGTTGACGATGCGATTGTTGTAATTGAAAATACACATCGAATATTCCACGAAGAAAAACTTCCCATTTCCGTTGCTGCTAAGAAAGCTGCCGGTGAAGTATTTATGCCGGTATTATCGGGAACCCTTACTACCCTAGCCCCGTTTGTGCCATTGGCCTTTTGGACAGGTATTGTTGGAAAATTCATGTTCTTCCTGCCGGTTACCTTGATAATTACCTTATTAGCCTCTTTATTGGTTGCTTATATTTTCAACCCAGTATTTGCTGTGGATTTCATGGAAGATGAACATGCAGCTATTGATACAGAAAAAGAAAAGAGAGCATTTAAACGTACTAGCCTCATTTTTGCCGTTATTTCTGTTTTAGGTTATTTGGGCGGTGGACTTGGCTTAGGTAATTTATTGGTTTTCTTATACTTGATGTATGCTCTACACCATTTTTGGTTAAAGAATGTGATTAAAACGTTCCAAACTAAAACATGGCCATCATTTCAAGAGCGTTATAAGAATTTTGTAAGTTGGGTAATTGTTGGTAGCAGACCCATTTGGATGCTGTTGGGCACAATTGCTTTATTAGTGATTTCAGTTATTGTTACCATCATTCGTAAACCTGGGGTTGATTTCTTTCCTCAAGCGGAACCAAATTTTACATATGTGTATCTAACCTTACCCACAGGAACAAATGCCAAGTACACCGATAGTATGGTAAAAATTGCCGAAAAACGTGTTTTCGAGGTTATTGGAAAAAACAATCCCTTAGTTGAAAGTGTGATTTCCAACGTTGCCATAGGCGCTACCGACCCTAACAGCGGTGACAGAACTACCGCTAGCAATAAAGGAAAAATCACGGTTGCTTTTGTTGAATTTGCAAAACGTGAAGGTAGAAGTACCTCCGAAATGTTAAACCAGATTCGCAAAAAGATTGGTGTATTACCGGGATGTGATATTGTAGTTGAGCAAGAAAGAAACGGTCCACCCGTTGGTAAAGCAATTAATATTGAAATTCGTGGTGATGAGTTTAATGATTTAGTGAATTCTGCTTCGGATCTAAAAGCTTACCTAAACAGTAAGAATATTGCCGGCGTTGAGGAATTGAAAACTGATTTTGTAAGCAGCAAACCGGAAGTTACCATTGTGATCGACAGAGAAAGAGCCAATCGCTTGGGTATTAGCACTGCACAAATTGGAATGGCCATGCGTGGAAGTATTTATGGTACAGAAGCAAGTAAATTCAAAGATGCCAATGAAGATTATCCTATTATGGTGCGATTGAACGAAGAATCCGCAAACAATTTGGATGAATTGTTAAATATGAAGATCGTTTATCGCGATATGTTAATGGGTGGTAGAATCAGGCAAGTTCCATTAAGTGCGGTAGCATCGGCTACTTATACCAATACTTATGGTGCTATCAATCGATTAAACCAAAAAAGAGTTATCACACTTTCTTCCAATGTTTTAAAAGGATACGCCACCAACGAGGTTGTAGCAAACGTAGACAACGCAATTAAGCAATTTAAAAAATCGGAAAAAGTAGAAATTGAAATGACCGGTGAACAAGAGCAACAAAAAGAAACTCAATCGTTCCTTGGCATTGCGATGCTAGCAAGTATCGGTTTGATCGTATTAATCCTAGTTACTCAGTTTAACTCAACAACCAAACCCTTGTTGATTTTATCGGAAATATTCTTATCCATTATCGGTGTTTTACTTGGATTTGCCATATTTGATATGAACTTCTCTGTGGTAATGACGGGAATTGGTATCGTTGCTTTGGCGGGTATTGTGGTTCGAAATGGTATTTTGTTAGTAGAATTTACTGATTTATTGCGCGAACAAGGCATGGGCTTACGCGAAGCAATTATTGAAGCCGGTAAAACTCGTATGACCCCTGTTCTTTTAACTGCTTCGGCTACTATTTTAGGATTGGTTCCATTGGCAATTGGTCTTAATATGGATTTTGCCACATTATTCAGCGAGTTTAACCCCCATTTGTATTTAGGAGGTGACAACGTTGCATTTTGGGGCCCCTTAAGTTGGACGATGATCTTTGGATTGGGATTTGCAACATTCCTAACTCTTGTGTTAGTTCCTGCGATGTACTATATCAACGAACGAGCTAAAGCCAGAATATATGGTTGGATGGGTAAACATTATGATCCTGACACCATGTTAAGACCCAAAGGCAGAGACTAAAACACGTTCTGCATTTAATGCAGAAGTCTCAAATAAGTTTATTGCGTTTAAAGTTGAAAAGAGCCCCAAATTGGGGCTCTTTTCTTATTATTATAGAGATTGCAATCATTTTTACTACAATTTATATGGTATTGCATAATTCTAAGTATGAACTATAGTAATAACTCTAGTTGGAAAAAACCAGTTAAAATCGAAGAAAAACACAATAATACGTTAGCCGTTCATTCGGTAATTTACTATAATATCAACCTACTACCCCAATTAATGTCCATTGAAGTATAGTGTATTAATAAAACAAACATGTTGAACACACCATAATTGCTATTATCCAGATTGTTGATGGAACCCAGTTAATATTTGTATATAATAAAAAAGCCCCGTTTCCGGGGCTTTCAACGATCTATATTTTATTTAATTTTCTTTTAAGCAGATTACGCCAAAAAACGGTAATTATTCCAAAGTAAAGTTGTTTTTCTGACGCATTAAACCACGTGTCCACAACTCCGCAACGTATTTACCTTTTAGTAATTTACCTGTTAATACGCCTTTTTCTGGGTAGGTCCACTTTACTTTCTGTAAGCCACCATCAAAAGTAATTGTGTTATTCATAGAAGCCAATTTACTTTTATCGGTTAATTTAGCATTGGTTGTTACAACATTACCGTTTGGATCAATAATACGTATAATAACTTCTTCATCAATAGGTTGAGTTACCAAAGGATTTTCGAGAACGTCGAAATTGATTTGAAGTTTTGCCACAGATTTAGCTTTATCGGTAAGCATTAACATGCCCTTCTTATCCATTAAACCATTAATTAACAATGCACCAAACTGAGGGCGAGCACCTCTATCCAATCTATCTTTCAAATCAACATTCTCTGCTTCCAAAATAGCTTTAGCGCTTTTCTCGTTGTTCAATTGAGCCAAATAATCATCTTTCTCTTTGGTTAATTGTTCAATTTGCGCCATTAATTCAGCAATTTTCCTCTTGGCTTCTTCCAACTGTTTACGCAAATCTTCTACTTTCATATTACCTGAACCAGAAGATTTTGTAGACTTAGTTGATCCTGTTTTAGAAGGACCCGAATAATCTGCCGTAGAACTTGAACTGCTTGAACTATTTCCACCACCATCTGCAAGTTGTCTACGTAAAGCATATATCTGAGCATATGCCGCCTGTATCTTAGGATTCTTATCGCTTTCCAACTCTTCTACTTTCAAGATGAGCGTTTTGTTCTCGTCTTGAAATGTTTGTATCACCATATTTAACGAATCCTCCATTCGGTTTAATTCTTTCTGCAAAGAATCTTTGGAGAGTTGTAACGCTAATTTCTCCTTAATTTCCTCATCGGCTCCTAACTTCTCCATGTACAAAAAAGTGTTTCCACCGATTGAAAACAACAACAAAATGATTAAAATGACTGTTAATGCAGTTCTATTCATAGCGGGCAAATTTAAATAAATATTTGATACAATGTGAATAAATTATGTAAAAAATGTGGGTAATAAGCAATTTTAATTATCTATATAAACAACTCCATCAGTAAATCATCTTTCTATTGAATTCAAATTTGGATTGATATCCAAAAGATTAAACTTAGAATCCAATAAAAAATACTGAGGCATTGTTTGAATTTTTAGTTTTCTAGCTACTGCTGCGGAACAGAAACCTTGGATTGCATTATTTAATTCATATCGTTGATTATATCGATGAACATACTTTCCACTTCCACCGTAATTCAACATAATAACTTGTAAGTTGGAGCTTTTGTTTTTGGGTATTCTAGCCAATTGATGCACTGTAGCAGAATCCAAATCCCATTGTTTATCATATGCATTCCAAACTACCAGCAGAGTTTGTATGGAATCTACATTTTTATGCGCTGGCCAACTCCTGCGCGTATTGCGATTTTTCACTACCGCAGCACCTGGTTTATACGAATGAATTTTTTTTCTTGTCTTGGTAAAACTCGATTTCTTCTTGATTGCCAAACAGAATTTTAATCGAGGTAATTTTTGCCCCACTAATAAACTCTTCGAAGCTCTAATTTCTTTTTTAGAGGGCTTGTAATTTGGATTATACTCAATCGTCAGTTCATTATTCTCAGAAATATCAACCAATTTAAACGACTTCCCCAACCAATTTAATCGCAAATTCTTATTCAGAGGCTTACTGTTTTCCAATTCAAATCGCTGAATTGAATGCGATAACACTACCCTATCTACCTCTTTATCTTGGTATGAACCATTGGAATTAACATCCTTTACACCAATAAATACAGAATCACCATCTATACTTAATATTCCAAAAGCTGTATTTAATCGTTTTTCACGAAAACTAAATTGAGTACCAAAAAATACTCTATCACCACGAATTAAATCAATGGCCGATTTATACATCGACTGAAAAGACGCAAATTCATTGGTTTTAAATAGTGATAATTCAATGCTATAGTTAGAGTTATTACCGTAATTAAGAGATAATTTAACCTGTTTATTCGGCTGAAAAACAATAAATGAATCGTTCAATAAATTTAAATCATGATTACAATCAGCCCAGACTCGAGTAGGTTGAGTTTGCAATCCCGAGGGTCTTTCTACAAAAATCAGTGTATGATTTGGGAAAGGTTCTATTCCATGTTGATTATAACTGAAGCCGTAAGCATGAATTCCATTGGACAAACCGCTTGGAAGCACTATTTTTTTTTGCAACAGTTTCATTCCGGGCTTATCGGCACTAAAATCGATTGGTTGATGAATGGAGTCCCCTTTAATCATAAACAAAGGTAGAACCTGCAATAGTTGCTGCTGTTCGACGTCTGCAATCATCTCCGACAATCGGATTTTCAGATATTGATTCGAGTTTGCTTTACGATGCTGAGCATTCGCATTTCCAACGAAAATTAAAAATAAAAAATACGCCCAAATACCTCTAATCATCGTGTTGTATTTAGAGTTGAACCCAAAAGCAAATCTTTATTTACAGAATCTCACAAACATTACAATCACAGCAACAAAAAACATCAGTATAGAAATACGATTAATTCCATGCATGACTCTAATATTCAAGTTACTAGGACCATCTTGCTTTTTGAATGTTAAATAAGACCAAATTTTCTTAAAGATCATAAACAAATATAGGCAAAGTATATTGGAGTAAACTCAACTACTTCGTTACAGTTTTGTTCGCCTCAATAATTGGCTTCATCAAATCAACGGCATTTTTTACCTTTTTGTCAGTAATGGCAATATCCAGAACCTGTAACATATTATTGACATAGGTAAAAGATACACCCTTTAAATATTGAGCTTCGATATCTTCAACATCTTTACGATTCTGATCGCACAAAATAACTTCGGTAATACCTGCCCTTTTCGCAGCTAGTAGCTTCTCTTTTATGCCACCTACAGGTAAAACCTTCCCACGAAGGGTTATCTCTCCTGTCATGGCTAATTTTGATTTAACTTTTCTTTGTGTAAACAAGGAAGCTAAACTGGTTAGGATTGCGATACCGGCAGAGGGCCCATCTTTAGGAATCGCACCTGCAGGAAAATGCACATGGATATCCCAATGATCAAATACACGTTGGTCGATATCCAAATAATCCGCATGCGCTTTGATATAAGAACGGGCCAACATAACACTTTCCTTCATTACATCGCCTAACTGCCCAGTAATTTGTAATTGGCCTTTTCCCGGTACTAGTTTACTTTCTACGAATAAAACAGACCCTCCCATGGGACTCCATGCCAATCCAGAAACAACACCTGCTGTCTCGTTATTTTCATAGGATTCAGGTTCCATTTTTTCATTACCTAAAATTCGTTCTACATCCGATTCCGATAATGTCTTCTTAACCTCTTCCTCCATGGCTACAGATTTGGCAACCGAACGAGCTAAGGAAGCAATACGCTTATCTAAGCTTCTCACTCCACTCTCACGTGTATATTGCTCAATTAAAATTTCCAAGGCTTTATCAGAAACTTTGAACTGAGTAGATTTTAGACCATGTGCCTTTCTCTGTTTTGGAATTAAATACTTTTTGGCAATTTGAACTTTTTCCTCAATACTATACCCTTGTATTTCAATAATTTCCATTCTGTCTAACAACGCTGGCTGAATAGAATCTAGTGAATTTGCTGTTGCAACAAACAATACTTTGCTAAGGTCATAATCCAATTCCAAGTAATTGTCGTAAAACGTTGTATTCTGCTCAGGATCAAGCACTTCTAACATTGCCGATGAAGGATCTCCGCGAAAATCTCTGCCTAATTTATCGATTTCATCCAGTACAAATACTGGATTGGATGAACCCGATTTCTTCAGGTTCTGCAGAATTCTTCCTGGCATTGCTCCAATGTAGGTCTTTCGGTGCCCTCTAATTTCTGCTTCATCATGCAATCCCCCTAAGCTCATTCGAACATATTTTCTTCCCAATGCACGGGCAATGCTTTTACCCAGAGAGGTCTTACCTACCCCTGGAGGTCCATATAAACAGATGATAGGACTTCGCATATCACCTTTTAATTTGAGCACTGCAAGATACTCAATGATTCGTTTTTTTACTTTTTCTAACCCAAAGTGATCTTCATCAAATACTTTTTGAGCATTTTTTATGTCGAAATTATCCGAAGTATAATGGTCCCATGGCAAGTCTAACATTAGCTGAACATAATTTAAACCTACCGAATAATCCGGAGATGCCGGATTCACGCGCATTAGTCGATCTAACTCCTTATTGAAATGCTCATGGACCTGTTTAGGCCATTGCTTTTGATTCCCTTTTTCACGCAAGTTTTGTACTTCTCGATCCGGGGTATCACCACCCAATTCTTCTTGAATGGCGCGAATTTGCTGCTGTAAGAAATATTCCTTCTGCTGTTTATCAATATCAGTTCGAACTCTATTTTGAATCTGATCTTTTAACTCGAGCATTTGAAGTTCCTTAGTAACATAAGTCAGAACCAGTGTAGCTCTTTGTTTGGCGTCGGTTGCAGACAGAATGTCTTGTTTTTCTTCTAAGGAGATATTTAGATTACTTGCAACAAAATGAACTAAAAACGTAGAAGAGTCAATGTTTTTAAGTGCAATTGCTGCCTCTGACGGGATATTTGGAGCAAGGTTAATTATCTTTTGAGAAATATCGCGAATTGAATCGATAATGGCTTTAAACTCTTTATCTTCTAAATTCTCTTCATCGGACAACGTGGATACTTTGGCTTTAAAAAACGGGTCAATTTGAGTAAATTCATCGATCCTAATCCTTCGTTTTCCTTGGATAATAACGGTAGAACTTCCGTCAGGCATTCTCATCAAACGAATAATTTTAGCGAGTGTACCTATTCTAAAGAGATCTTCGGGAGATGGATCTTCTACCTGAGGATTTTTTTGAGCTACAACAACAACCGTTTTGTCCTTGCGATTGGCTTCGCGTATCAGTTTTATACTTTTGTCTCTGCCTACGGTGATTGGAATAATAACACCTGGATATAGAACTGTATTCCGCATTGCAAGAACAGACATTTCATCAGGTACTTCCATTCGATTACTTTCATCTTCTTCTTGTTTTGAGAATAGAGGTAAAAATTCTGGTGCATCCTCCATATCGTCATTATCTTGATTATTCAAGAACAAGCTATCTCCGCTATTAAACATCGCTATAATTTATCAAGGGATATGCCAAACAGCGAAATCCGACAAATTCCTCGGATTTAAATATGCTATATGACAAATTGTCTCAATAAATAATTAATGCAAAGTTTAAAAGGGTTTTGGTAATACTGATATGATTCACGATTTTTGCCAATATCAATTACTAAAACCTATGAAATTCAAACACATTCTTATGGCTTTGGCTGTGCCTACCTTGGCCTTCCTAGCATCCTGTGGTGGTGAAACCGCCAATCCTTCGCCAACAATTAGTTTAACTGCAGCTGCAGGAACTGTTAGCGCCAACACTACGATTCAAAGCGATTCTATTTTGAAATTTTCAATTTCTGCAACTGCAGGATCAGAGAATTTAAGCAAAATTACTGTTACAACATCTAAAAACGGAGCAGCTGGTGCAACGCTACAGGACACTTCTGTTTCTGGAAAAACTGTTAGTTATGTGTTGAGCAAAATGATTGCAGGTTCTGTAGGCGATATTATAAAAGTAACATTTAAAGCTACTGACGCCAATGGTAAAACTGCAGAAACTTCTGTGGACATTACCGTTGTTCCTCCAACAGTTCCATTGATTGGTTTCCAATCTCAAAAAGTTTGGAATACTCTAAATTTAAATTATGGGAATGCCTATGATTTGGAATCCGCTATTGAAATTTTGCCAAGTGTTTTGGATAAAACTAAAAAGGATTTATTGGATATGACCGCAACTGGAGATGCTCAATTCTCAAAGTCTTGGACTTCTGGAAATGGCAGCAAATTTGTTAAAGTAACTTCTAGCGATTACAACAATGCTTCTACCACTACCTTCTTGTACAATTTGTGGAAAGCAAACGCTGCAGCTGCAACAGATAAAGTTACTGGTATTGCAAATGGTGATATTTATTTGGTGAAGTCTGGACAGAATTTACCTTTCAATTTGTACATCATCAAAATCACCAATATTCAAGATTTAACTGCTGCTGGAAATCATAATGATTTTATCGAGTTTTCTTACAAGAAAATCACAGATTAATATTTTTTGATTTCATAAATCTTAGACTTTGTGCATAAGATTTGCAAAAACCCCGATTCGTCGGGGTTTTTTATTGATTTTTGCAACTAAAAATGTACTTTTTTTGTGGATGTGAAAAGAATCGCAGTTTTAACATCGGGCGGAGACGCTCCCGGAATGAATGCATGCATACGTTCTGTTGTTCGTGCTTGTGTGCACTTTGATATTGAAGTATTTGGTATACGCCGAGGATACCAGGGATTAATTGAGAATGATATCTGTCAATTATCAGCCAGCAGTGTTGCCAATATTATTCAATACGGAGGCACTATTTTAAAAACTGCTAGAAGCAAAGATTTCATGACGGTTGAAGGAAGAAAACAAGCCTACGAAAACCTAAAAAAGCACAACATAGACGGAATCGTTTGTATTGGTGGAAATGGAACTTATACCGGAGCCATGGTATTTGAAAAAGAATATGGCATACCCTCTATGGGTTGTCCGGGCACTATCGATAATGATCTTTGGGGTACCGATTACACGATCGGTTACGATACCGCTATAAACACTGCCGTGGAAGCTATCGATAAAATTCGGGATACTGCAGAATCTCATGACCGAATTTTCTTTGTTGAAGTAATGGGCAGACATTCGGGTCATATTGCCTTACACGCGGGTTTAGCCGGGGGGGCCGAAGGAATATTTGTGCCAGAAAGAGAGCATGAATTGGAAGATATAGTTGCATTGTATGAAAATAAAGAACGAAAGAAAGAATTCTCAATTTTTGTAGTTGCCGAAGGAGAACAGGAAGGTCATGCTTACGAAATTGCCAAACGTTTTCAAGAACATCATCCTGAAACAGATTGCCGTGTAACCGTGTTGGGGCATATTCAACGCGGCGGTAAACCAACCTCCAATGACCGGATTTTAGCATCGAGATTGGGCGCACATGCGGTAAAAGCATTGCTCGAAGGACATCGAAACGAAGCCGTTGGTATAATCAGTAAAGACATTGTTTTTACTCCATTTAAAGATGCCATCGAACGCAAAAAAGACATTGAGGACAATCTTTGGACCTTAAATAATATTATTACTCGATAAGTATATGCTTCAGAAACTTCTAATAAAGAACTACGCACTGATAAAGGAAACGGAAATAAAATTTTTCCAAGGCTATACCAGTGTTACGGGAGAAACGGGTGCAGGTAAAAGTGTTTTATTAGGAGCATTAGGTTTATTATTGGGGGAACGCGCCGATTTAAGTGCCATACCAAACAATGAAAACAAATGTGTGATTGAGGGAGAATTTGAAATAACGCGATTGAATTTAGAAAGTGTTTTTGCTGAATTCAATTGGGAATACGATTCAAATACGGTAATACGCAGAGAATGGCTACCTGCGGGTAAATCAAGAGCTTTTATCAATGATTCACCAGTACAAGTAAATGATTTAAAAACACTTGGAAGTTATTTACTCGAAATACATTCTCAACATAGTGCGTTAACCATTACAAAATCGTCCGAACAATTGTTTGCAATTGATATTTATGCAGGAAACATCGAACATCTTACAAAATATCAAACCGTACATAAAAGATATTTAAAAGCTGAAAAAGAGTTGAAGCAGTTGAAAGAGGAACTCAACCAACAAATTCAGGAGAGAGAATTCAAGCAGTTTTTATTGGAAGAAATTACCCAATTCAAGCCTGAAATCAACGAAGAATCCAAGCTGGAAAATGAGATAAAATTATTGAATGCCGCGGAGGAAGTCGTTTCTATTTGCAGTAAATCTGGTTTTATACTTACGGATTCCGAACAATCCGTATATGGATTGCTATCAGAAATCAAGCAAAACATTAAAAGTATTGCAAACATATCGGATGAATTCGCTCAGTTTCAACAACGTATCGATTCTCTATTAACGGAAATTAAAGAATTATCTAGAGATTTTGAATCTACGGGAGCAAAAACAAATCCCAACCCCGAACGGCTACAATTTTTGGAGGAACGATACAATAAACTACAGCATTTATTTAAAAAACATCGGGTAAACAACTCCCAAGATTTGATTGAAATCGCATCGGATTTAGAACAGGCCGAAAACACCACGCAATCATTAGAAAACGCAATTGAACAGTTAACAAATCAATTGAATACTATATCCTCTGAACGGATCCAATTAGCTCAATTATTAAGTGAACAAAGAAGCTCCGTATTAAAAGAATTTGCTCGTAGAATACAGGAAGATTTAGTTTCATTGGAAATGCCCCATGTTCAAATTGAATTGCAATTGAACAAAACAGAATTGAGTAATACAGGATTTGATAGCTTAGTTTTTCTATTTTCGGCGAATCTAGGGTCATCTTTACAGGAATTGAGTAAATCAGCCTCCGGAGGTGAGATTTCAAGAGTTAATTTTTGTATCCGAAATTTAATTGCTGAGAAAAAATCTTTACCAACCTTAATTTACGATGAGGCCGATACCGGTGTAAGTGGTCAAGTTGCAACTAGAATCGGAGAATTACTGCGTAAGCAAGGAAAAAACCAACAAGTACTCGCAATTACTCATTTACCCCAAGTTGCAGCTGCAGGTGAAAATCAACTTTTTGTTTTCAAATCTCATCACGATAATTATTCAGAAACAAACGCAAGATATTTAGAAATTCAAGAAAGAGAACAAGAAGTAGCTACAATGCTTAGTGGCAACAATCCTTCAGAATCCGCATTATCTGCTGCAAGAGATTTGATAATCAGTTACACTAAACAATAGAAATTTATCCCACTAAACTCTAATTATAAGATCTGTAAGATTTTTTTGAATAACAAGTTAAGAAAACTAACTTTTTTGTACGTACTGACAAAAAATGGGTTTCACTTGGGTATCAGGCATCTCAAAACAGTTGATTACTATTTTTAAGCGCTTCATATTCTAAATCGGTATCTGTTGGAGATGCTTGAGCGGCGGATGTAGCCAAAAAATCACAGCGCTCATTTTCCAAAATTCCGGCATGACCTTTTACCCAATGAAATTTTGGTTTAAACTGCTCGTACAAAGGTAAAAACTGCAACCACAAATCTACATTTTTAACATTTTTCCACCCTTTCGCTTTCCAACCAAAAATCCATCGCTTTTCAATAGCGTCACAAACATATTTGCTATCGGTATAAATTTCAACAGAAAATCCAGCCACTTTAATACTTTTCAGTGCTTCAATTACCGCTAATAATTCCATTCTATTATTGGTGGTCAATCGAAATCCTGCAGAAATTTCTTTACGGTGAGGACCAAACATCAGAACAGCACCATACCCTCCAGGTCCGGGATTACCCAAAGCAGCACCATCGGTATATATTATGATTGATTGAGATGGCATTTTATTACATTTAATTGGTATCGTTTGGCAACTTATAAATAAAATGATATCAAGCTACCGATTCTTTTTTTAAAAGCTAGGCAAAAATCGGAGTAAAATTTAATATCTCAACCAGAACAACCATCGATCACCCTAAGTATTTTTGTGATGCCATGTCAAGCAAAGCAATTAAAACAGAAATAATCACCATTGGTGACGAATTACTCCTAGGTCAAACTATCGATACGAATAGTGCTTGGCTCGGAAAGAAACTTGGAGAATATGGCTTTACAATTAACTATAAATCAACACTTTCAGACAATGAACAGGATATTTTAATGGCTCTTTCATTGGCACAATCTAGGGCGGATATAGTTATTTTAACGGGAGGTTTGGGACCAACGAAAGATGACATTACGAAACATACTTTGTGTAAATATTTCCATTGTGGTTATAGAACGGATGAAGCAGTTATTGGCCACTTAGAAGATATTTTTGCACAGCGCGGAAGACAATTACTTGAAACAAATATTGTTCAAGCTCAATTGCCGGCTGCTTGTGAAACGCTGTTCAACCGAGTGGGTACTGCGCCTGGAATGTGGTTTGAGAATGAACAAGGAGTAGTAATCTCCATGCCGGGTGTTCCTAACGAAGTGTATACTATTACTGAGGAATCGGTGTTGCCTAAACTGTTAGATAAATTTCAATTACCAGCGGTGTTGCATAAAACCTTAGTAACCGTCATGATTGCAGAGAGTTTACTATCAAAGCGATTAGAATCATATGAATTATCCCTTCCCGAGGGTATTAAATTAGCCTACTTGCCAACATTCAATACCGTTAAATTGCGATTAACACGGACAGATTCAACCGTATCTGAAACTACTTTCAATCAGTATTTCAACGATTTATTGAAGGAATTGGGGTCAGACGTTTTCTGTTTGGGCGATCAAGATCCAGGGCAAGCCATTTCTAAGTTCCTGATAGATAATAACATTACATTTTCAACCGCTGAAAGTTGCACGGGGGGGTACATTGCTCATAAGTTGATGCAAGAACCTGGTATTTCAACTGTGTTTCCTGGCTCATTGGTTTCATACTCGAATGAAATCAAAATAAAAGAATTGGGGGTACAGGAAGAATGTATAAATAACTATGGCGCCGTTAGTGAAATCGTTGCAGAACAAATGGCTAAAGGCATCTGCAGAAAAATGGGTGTTTCTTTGGGTATTTCAACAACGGGGATTGCGGGTCCAGGAGGAGGAACTAAAGAAAAACCTGTTGGTTTAGTTTATATCGGTATATGTTATAACAATAATGTATTGGTGAAAAAATTCCGTATGATCGGAAACCGAGAACAGATAATTCACCGAACTGCGAATGCAGCATATTCGCTTATAAAACAAATACTGCAAGTGGAGGTTTTACCTTAAATTTGCAGTAGCAAATGACTGAAAAAATTCTTATCCTTGATTTCGGCTCTCAATACACCCAGTTAATCGCTAGAAGGCTGCGTGAGATTTTCGTTTACTGCGAAATTCATCCATACAATCATATACCCGCCATTGGTCCCGATGTGAAGGGGATTATATTAAGTGGAAGTCCTTGTTCCGTTAATGAAGTGGATGCGCCTCAAGTTGATTTAAAAGCGTTGCAATCTGTAGGACCGGTATTAGGTGTTTGTTACGGTGCCCAATACATGGCGAAAATTAACGGTGGATTAGTAAGTAAAAGTGATCACCGGGAATATGGAAGAGCACAAATGCAAATTACCGATGCAAATTCACCCCTATTTGCTGGTTTGAGTCTTGAAAGTCAGGTTTGGATGAGTCACGGAGACAGCATCATGGAACTGCCTGAAAATGCAAGGATCATTGCCAAAACAGACAGTATCCCTGTAGCTGCCTTTGAACTGGATGGATCCGTCCCTACCTATGGAATTCAATTTCACCCAGAAGTTTATCATAGTACTGAAGGAACGGCTTTGTTGAAGAATTTTGCATATGGTTTATGCGGTTGCAGCGGTGATTGGACCCCCGGTCATTTTATCGATGATACCATTGAAAATATTAAAAAAACCGTTGGCGAAGATCAAGTTATTTTGGGGTTATCGGGAGGCGTTGATTCATCGGTAGCGGCATTGTTATTGCATAAAGCAATCGGCAAACAATTACATTGTATTTTTATTAACAACGGACTGTTGCGTAAAAATGAATTTGTTTCCGTTCAAACTGCCTATGAGCAATTGGATTTAAATGTCATTGCAGTTGATGCAAGTAAGCAATTTTATGACGCTCTCGCAGGACTTACCGATCCAGAACAAAAACGTAAGGCAATAGGAAGAGTATTCGTAGAGGTATTCCAAGAAGAAAGCAAGAAAATCAGTAACGCAAAATGGTTAGCTCAAGGCACTATTTATCCTGATGTTATTGAAAGTGTAAGTGTTAAAGGTCCTTCAGCCACCATTAAAAGCCACCACAATGTAGGAGGTCTACCTGAAGATATGCACTTGAAAGTGATTGAACCTCTACGAAGTTTATTTAAAGATGAGGTTAGACGTGTTGGAGATACCATGGGTTTACCACACGATATCTTACATAGACATCCATTTCCGGGTCCTGGCTTAGGCATTCGAATCCTAGGAGATATTACAGCAGATAAAGTTCGATTATTACAAGAGGCCGATGCCATTTATATGGATATATTGAAAGAAACTGGCTGGTACAACAAGATTTGGCAAGCAGGAGCCATTTTATTACCTGTTCAAAGCGTTGGCGTAATGGGCGATGAAAGAACCTATGAGCAGGTAGTTGCCTTGAGAGCGGTAAGTAGTACTGACGGTATGACTGCAGACTGGGTTCATATACCCTATGATATTCTTGCAACAATCAGTAATTCAATAATTAATAGAGTTCGCGGTATTAATCGCGTTGTTTATGACATTAGTTCAAAACCACCAGCAACTATAGAATGGGAATAATCCAAAAACGACATATACTATCTAACACATTTGGTAAGTTATTCATGTACAATTCATGGATGGTTATACTATTTATTGCTAACATTGTGCACGCTCAAACGGAAAAATTAACGCCAAATTCATTAACACGAATCGGAGTACTTTTACCGTTTCAAAGCCAATATCAAAAAAATTCGGAATTAACCGAGTTGATGTTAGATTATGCCGCCGGATTTAATTTAGCCTTGGACGATTTAAAAGCAGAAGGATTTCCGTTGGATGTAACGGTTGATTATTACGATTCAGATCCATCGGATTCTACACCCATTAATAACAAACTGATTAAATCAACCTTAACCACGTTAGGCACTAAAAAATACGATGTAATTATTGGCCCGGTGTATGAACAAAATTTTAAAACATTTAGTTCTGCAACCATAGCTCAACCCTATTTGCATGTTTCCCCTTTGAAATACTTGGAAGTGAAAGGATTAGGCACTACCTTCAATTTCTTTTTGTCTGATTCACTAAAAGCAAAAGCGGTTGCTCATACTGTTGGATTAGCATTTACTCGGTATAATATTTATATCATTACCGATGGTAAACCTACCAATACCATAAAAGCAGAGTCGATGAAAGCTACACTAGACGCTTTACGAGGTAATAAATCTGCAAAAATCATCGGCTTGAAAAATGGTACGCCACTTACCATTAACAAGAAAGATTCTTGTATTTTAATTGTTTGTAGTGAGGATACCAAATATCGAGGATTGGTTTCGCCCGCTATCGAAAATCACACCAGTTCTTGGATAATTGGTGATCTAAGTTGGTTCGAGGATAAACGATTCTATCAAAATCAAAATCAATCTAATTGCTTATACCCTACGGTGAATTATGTAGATTTAACCGATAGTTTATCTATTGATTTTGCAAAGCGTTATTTTCGAAAAGAATTTACAGAACCAAGCCGATTTTCCTATATAGGCTATGACCAAGCCCGTTACTTACTATCTAATTACATGTATTCCCAATGGGAGAATTTTGGTTTAAAGGCATCCACGAATACACCACACAATAAAGTAATTTATTACGGACTTATTAATAATATCAGCACCTCAGGATGGCTAAAAAAAGACCCCACTGATTGGGCTAGAATTATAAATGTAGGAATTCGATTTGTAAAAATAGAAAACGACATGTCGATGTTGTTTAAACCTTAAACTCTTGGAAATCGGTAAATCGCTCCCCTATCCTTTTTTACGAAATTGTGCTGAACTATTGTTTAATTACAATGGTGAAATGCCATTTCATCTTTATTTGAAACAAGAATTCAAAAAGAACTCTTCCTGGGGAAGTAGAGATAGAAAGAATTATCGTCACTATTGTTACCAATTTTGGAGGAGAGCCGACTATTCCAACAAATCGAGCATTGACTCAATCATTAGATGGTTAAAAGAAACCAATGAAAACAACGGATCCCTTATAGATAAGGTACTGGTAAATGGTTTACAGGTAGAAAATTCAGGATTCGCTAAATTACCAGAATTATCACAATTTGTTGCCCCAGTTTCTGCGAACAATTCGTTTTCAATAGAGCAATGGATTCAGCTAGAACCACCCGTATGGATCAAGGTGGTTGATATTAATCAATATCAATCAATAAAAAACAGACTACAAGAATTGAATATTCCCGTAATTCATGAGCGGTTTGAAATGGGTGCGCTTGCTGTTTCCGGTCAATCCAATATCAATGCCTTCGAGCAAGAAGGATTGATACTTATTCAGGATATTGGCTCTCAACTATCCATGATTTGGGATGAATTAATTGAATCAACTGTTTTAAATAATTCAAACGGCATGAGTATGGTTTGGGATAGCTGTTGTGGCGCTGGAGGTAAATCTTTGAGTTTGCGAATTAATTATCCAAATTTAGATTTACAATGTTCTGATATTCGACAAGGAATATTGGATAATTGTATAGAACGATTTAATAAAACGGGTTTAACTGTACCGTTTGTTTTTAAGCACAATCTTGCCAATGGCGAAAATAAAAAAACGAAATTTAAGATTGTATTAGCCGATATTCCCTGTTCTGGAAGTGGAACTTGGAGACGTAATCCAGAGGAACGATGGTTTTATGATGAAAACCATTGGGATTCAATGATTACAACCCAATTTTCCATGATAAAAAATGCAGCTGCATCTGTAACTGAAGGCGGTTATTTGGTTGTATGTACTTGTTCTTTATTTGCAAGGGAAAATGAAGGTTTAATTAACCAATTTATAACATCAGAGAGAGATTCAAATAACAATTTTGACGTATTGCCTTCACAAAATTTAATATCTTCCAATTCACAAGATTCGACACCGACGGATGCGGTTGGTTCCAATATTCAATCAGAAAATTCTAGCGGTTGGAAACTAATAGAACAAAAATTCTGCGGAGGAATGGAAAATAATGGTGACTATATATTCAGAAGTGTATTGCAAAAAGTATAACTCTGTACCGATTTAGTGGCTTCTAAATGAAATTTAACATTTAATGTAAATCTCTTATACCTAATATTCTTAGGTGCAAACAAAAAAGAACGTATTATACAGAGAAATTTGTTGAACTATTTTTGGTGTTTAAGCTGGATCGTATGCCCATTTAAGGTAAATACTACCCCAAGTAAAACCACCGCCAAAGGTGCTCAAAATCATATTATCCCCTTTTTTAAACTGCTTTTCAAAATCAAATAAGCATAGAGGTAATGTTCCGCTAGTTGTATTACCGTAGCGTTGAATATTTACTAAAACTTTAGACTTATCTAAACCCATTCTCTCTGCGGTTGCATCAATAATACGGAGATTGGCTTGGTGAGGTACTAACCAGTTCACATTTTCTGCAGTTAAACCATTGCGTTCCATGATAGCATAACTTACATCTGCCATATTGGTCACCGCAAATTTAAACACGGTTTTACCTTCTTGGTGAACGTAATGCTGTTTGTTGCGAACTGTTTCTTCTGTTGGGGGATTCATAGAACCACCGGCAGGTTGGTAGAGCCATTCTCTTCCACTTCCGTCCACTTTAAGTATAGAATCTACAATCCCAAATCCCTCTTCATTAGGTTCCAATAATACACAACCCGCTCCATCTCCAAAGATGATGCAGGTATTCCTGTCTTCGTAGTCTACAATTGCAGACATTTTATCTACTCCAACGACTACCACCTTTTTATATGCACCGGATTGAATAAATCTAGATGCCGTTTCTAATGAAAAAAGGAATCCAGAACAGGCAGCCGATACATCAAATCCCCAAGCATTTTTTGCTCCAATTTTATCCGCTAACACATTGGCAGTAGCTGGAAAAATATAATCTCCCGGTTCAGCGTTGTGTCGTCGAACATCCCCTACCGCCCTTCGTCAGCGGCCACCCGGCCGCACGCCTGTCCGTTACGCCG
>CAZKOM010000022.1:0-2342 GCA_964554385.1 uncultured Flavobacteriaceae bacterium
GATAGATTTGGGTACTACCAATAGCTTGGTAGCTTGGGTAAATCCTGCCAACGGCAATGCGGAGATTATTCAAGACCGATGGGGTGCTTTGGTGCCTTCCATTGTGGCCTTACCTCCGGGTGCTGAACCCGTAGTTGGAATAGAGGCCAAAGGTGGATTGGTGACCGATCCCCAGCGTACTATTTTTTCGGTGAAACGATTATTGGGAAGAAGTTATGCCGATGTACAATCCATTTCGGAGCATTTGGGGTACCGAATTATCGATGATAATAATGAGCAGTTGGTGCGCATTTTAGTGGATGGTAAATTTTATTCCCCTATTGAATTGAGTGCCATTATATTAAAACGATTGAAGGAAAAGGCCGAAGTGGAGTTGGATGCAGAAATTTCGGGGGCGGTGATTACGGTTCCGGCATATTTTAATGATAGTCAACGACAAGCAACCCGGGATGCTGCGAAAATTGCAGGATTACCGGTGTTGAGGATAATCAACGAACCTACGGCGGCCAGTTTAGCTTATGGGATTTCGGGAGATAGTTTGGCTAAAAATGTTTTGGTGTATGATTTGGGTGGTGGGACCTTTGATGTATCCATTTTAAGTTTAGAAGATGGCGTATTTGAGGTATTGAGCACACACGGCGACACGGCATTGGGCGGTGATGATTTGGATAGGGCGATAATGGAGTTTTGGTTGCAACAGAATCCAGCATTGAATGCGTTGTATAATCAGGCAGAATCGGCAACCATTCAATCGTTTCGATTGGCGGCTGAAAAAGCCAAACGCTATGTATGTAGTGACATGAGTAAAGAATATCGTGGAAAATTATGGTGGAATCCATCGTCTCGATTGTTTCAGGTTAGGGAAGAAAATTTGGAAGCGACGCCAACGGATGGTGCGCAGGCGGTGGCTGAATTGTCGTTGAACTACACCCAATTGCTATCCTGTACCCAAGGAATTATCGAGAAAACACAGCAGTCTGTCAAGTTTGCGCTAAGAGACGCGGGTTTATCGGCGGCGGACATACATGAAGTAGTTTTGGTTGGAGGTAGTACCCGATTCCCAAGAATTCAGCAATTTTTAATGGAGGAAATGGGTTTTAACAAGGTGAATAATAACATAAACCCCGACGAAGTGGTGGCCTTAGGTGCGGCTATTGAAGCGGATGTATTGAGCGGAAATCGCAGCGATGTATTATTGTTGGATGTTACACCGTTAAGTTTAGGAATTGAAACGGCAGGTAAGTTGATGGATGTGCTGATTCCTCGAAATACCAAAATTCCATTTAAAGTAGCCAGGGAATATACAACTTCGGTAGACGGACAAGTGAATATGCGTATTGCTGTTTTTCAGGGTGAACGGGAATTGGTGGACGAAAACCGGAAATTGGGTGAGTTTATTTTGAAGAATATTCCGGCCATGCCTGCTGGCTTCCCCAAAATTCAAGTAGCGTTTGTGTTGGATGCCAATGGGATGTTAACGGTAAAAGCCAAAGAATTACGCAGTGGAATCAGTCAGGATATCGAAATCAAACCGCAATATGGGTTATCAGACCAGGAAGTGGAGCAAATGTTGTTGGACGGGTTTGTACACGCCAAGGAAGATGTAGAAAAGCGAATGGTTCAAGAGGCGATCAACGAAGGGAAACAAATGGTGTATACGGCTGAGCGGTTTATTGAAAAAAATCATGTGATGTTAAGTGATGAAGAAATGAATGGTACAAAGCAACGAATCAATGATTTACGTGGTCTTTTAGAAAATACGGATTCGGACCGAAACGCAATATTGGATGCGGTTACTCGTTTAAATGATTACACGCGTCCATTTGCCGAGCGATTGATGGATCAAGCCATCGCCGTAGCTTTAAAAGGGAAAACCATATAAAACAGAAATTCAATTACATACGTTACTTTGGTTATGAAAACGAACTCAAACACTAAGACGGTCGCAGCAGGGATTTTTCCCAAGGCTGCACGATTGGGCTTGTTGAAATTGGGGGTGTTGGTATTTATTTTATTTTTTGGGGTTGTGTTACATGCCCAGCAGGTGGATGGATCGAATGCCGATGAGGAGTGGCGAAATCCAACCAATTATGGATTGAAAATGGGATTAGCCGTGAATAGTTTTATTGCCGGCGAACTACAAAATCCTAGACCTTCAGTGGGTTTTATGACGGGCGTGTATATTGAACGTCCCGATAAAAGAAAATCCAATTGGGGTTGGCAAACCGGTATGGATTTACGGTTGCGAGGAGGGAATTTTGCCAATCCAAGGATATTGGATAGTGTTTCTAATTCGGCGTATTCGCAAATTGGGTTGGTAACCATGGATTTTCCGTTGTTAG
>CAZKOM010000022.1:2352-27176 GCA_964554385.1 uncultured Flavobacteriaceae bacterium
ACGAAAAGAAGAGAAATATCCAATTTGGGTTACAACCATCGTTGTTATTGCAATCCAAACTATACGTTGGGCCAAACAAGGAGCCGTTTTATAAAGACGTTTATTTGCGTTCATGGCAGAACCTGCCGTTTACGCGTTTTGATGTGCAGGGTGTTGTTGGCTACCAATTTCGAGGGTACGCAATGGGGTACAATGTGAATATTAAGTGTTCGGTGTTGAACATGAATCCTGTATCCGATAATAGTTCCGACATGGGGGGTAGACGATTTAAATTACCGGAGGTGGATGGACAAGGACAGCCTGCGGGGGTATTGCCAGTGACGGGAACCGGCAAATTTATTGGAACGTGGTCTTTGGAGTTTTGCATGGTGTTTTGATACCTGAGTTGGTTGTTGCACCTATGCGTTGAAATTGCATTTGATGTTGTTTGATTTCGGATATGTTGGGAGCTTTTATTGATGTTACTGCAGTAGTTCATGGATCTTGTGGTTATTAAGCTGGGGTTTTTTAGTGTTTTCAGCGGTTAATTCCCTTTTAATTATCTTTGCATTTTAATTTCTTATGTCGAATACCGTTGCTTTCTACACCTTAGGGTGCAAATTAAACTTTGCAGAGAGCAGTGCTATTGGTCAACAGATGATTCAGGGAGGATTCCAAAAAGTGGAATTTCAAGAATCGGCGGATGTGTATGTAATTAATACGTGTTCGGTTACGGATCATGCCGATCGGAAATGCAAAAAAGTGGTTCGGGAAGCATTGAAACAAAATCCCGAGGCCTACATTGTAGTTATTGGTTGTTATGCACAATTAAAACCCCAAGAAATTGCAGGCATTCCGGGAGTGGATATGGTGTTAGGAGCGGCAGAGAAATTTCAATTGTTGGATCATTTGCATGGATTGGTAAAAGAGCCAAAAGCCAGGGTTTACAATGCACCAATTAAGGAGGTGAATCAATTTGTGCCTGGATTTAGCACCGGAGATAGAACCCGTGTATTTTTAAAAGTTCAAGATGGCTGTGATTATTTTTGCAGTTTTTGCACTATTCCCTTGGCTCGGGGAGCGAGCAGAAGTGGATCGGTGGAAGAGACCGTAGCTTTGGTGAAGAAGGCAGCGGAAACTGGAGCTAAAGAAGTAGTGTTAACCGGGGTGAACTTGGGCGATTTTGGTGCGGGTACTGGAGAGAACTTCTACGACTTGGTGCAGGCCATCGATGGAATTGATGGGATTGAGCGTTTCCGAATATCAAGCATCGAACCCAATTTGCTAACCAACGAAATCATCGAATTTGTATCCCAAAGCAACAAATTTGTTCCGCACTTTCATATTCCCTTACAAAGTGGAAATAATGAAATTTTGAGTCGGATGCGCCGACGTTACCAGCGGGAATTGTATGCAGATCGGATTGGATATATTAAATCGTTGATGCCGCATTGCGGAATAGGAGTGGATGTGATTGTGGGTTTTCCGGGCGAAACGGAGGAGCATTTTTTAGATACATACACTTTTATTAACGAGTTGGATGTGAGTTACTTGCATGTTTTTCCTTACAGTGAGCGCGCCAATACCACCGCCAAAAAAATGAAAGAGGTGGTCCCAGTGAAGGTGAGAATGGAGCGCGGTGAGCGTTTGCGTGGATTAAGCGAAAAAAAACGCATGCATTTTTACCGAGAACATTTGGGCACTCAACGAGTTGTATTGTTTGAAGAGGAAGAAAAGAATGGTTGGATGTTTGGGTTTACAGACAACTACATTAAGGTGGGAACGCCTTATGATCCCTTGTTGGTGAATACGTTGGTATTATCGGAATTATCGGAAATTACCCCCGAAGGTTGGGTATCGGGCACCTTGGATTACGCAGGAGTTACACGGAGTACGGTTTCTGTGTTGTAATTTGCACCTGTGTTTGCAACCATTTATCATTTTGTTTATTACCTAACGGGGTTACAACTGCCATTTTTGAAGGTAGTAAATACCTTCGGATTTTTTGTGGCGTTGTCCATTGGTGCTGCCTACTGGGCTATCAAGCAGGAATTTGATCGTAAAACGGTACAGGGTGTATTCCCTAAAGTTTCTATGGAAAATAACCAGGGAAAGCCTATGGCTAAGAGCGAATACGTGATCAACGGGTTGATGTCGTTTATTTTCGGCTATAAAATTTTGTATTTATTGGTTGAAGCGAGCAGTAATTCTAGATTTTCGCCGCCAGAACATGTGTTCACTCTCGAAGGGAATTGGTTGTTGGGATTGGGGGTGATGGGTTGGTCTGTTTGGAGTACCTGGAAAAAGGACAAGGAACAGCGTGCCATGCCGAGGGTGGATGAATTGGTTCAAATGCCAGCGGGAGCGCTGATGGGATCGGTTACGATGGTGGCATTGGCCAGTGGTTTTTTAGGCGCTAAATTATTTCACTTGGTGGAAAATTGGGAGGTGTTTATGCGGGGTTTGGAAGAAGAAGGATTGTTGGGGATGATGATGACACAAGGCGGTTGGACGTTTTACGGTGGATTGATTTGCGGTGGAGCCGGGGTATTGTTATATAGTAGATCGCAGGGGTTGCCTTGGAAATCGGTCTTGGATGCTGGCGGACCGGGGATGATGTTAAGCTATGGAATCGGCCGATTTGGCTGTCATTTTTCTGGCGATGGCGATTGGGGGATTGCCAATTTGAGTCCAAATCCGGGTTTACCCGATTGGGCTTGGGCTTATAAATATCCGAATAACGTATTGGGACGGGAAGCGGGACCCGATATGGAGTACATTCCGGGTTCTTTGGATGAATATGCCTATCAATTGTCTACGCCTGTATATCCAACCCCGTTGTACGAAGCATTGATGGCCATGGGGTTGTTTGCGATTTTGTGGTTTTGGGGAAGAAAACAGGCTTGGAAACCGGGTAGATTGTTTGCGATGTACATGATTTTCGCCGGATTAGAACGCTTTGTCATCGAATTGATACGCGAACATGGGGATAGTTTATATAGATTAGGGGGTATGGTATTTTCTCAGGCACAAATGATTTCTTTGGTATTGATCTTGGTGGGGTCGGTTGGATTTATTGTATTGGGCAAGAAAGGAATTGGCGGGAAGGTGGCGGCCATTGTGTTGTTGGGGCTGGGTATGTTGGGGGATGTGGGAGCACAGACCAAGATTGTGTTGCCCGAAGCGCCAACGGTTTCGAAATTAGGGGATGGTAAAAATCCACCCGATACCTTGGTGGTGGAGGATTTTCAGCGAATGGATCCCATATTGATTACCACCAGCATGGACGAAGACAAGAAGCAGGCGTATTTAACACTGAAGCGACGGGTAAAGAAGACCTTGCCGTATGCCAAGATGGCGGCGTTGAAGATGAAGGCGATGGAGGATAAATTGAATACGATTACCGATAAGAAGGCCAAGAAGAAATATATAAAAGAGTGTGAGGCGAGTTTGAAGGAGATGTATATGGATCAATTGAAGAATTTAACGATTGGGGAGGGGCAGGTGTTGATGAAGTTGTTGCATAGGGAAACGGGCAAGACGAGTTGGGCGATCATGAAGAATTACCGAGGTACGGGGGAGGCATTGTTTTGGCAAGCTTTCGGGAGTATATACGGACACGATTTAAAGGTGGAATACGATCCGATAATTGATTATCAGATTGAAAATATTATCCGCGTTGAGCATTTGGAGTGAGGGTGGATGCGGAGCTCAACGGAGAACTGTTGATTACTAGTATTTAGGATTTTTACGCAGCAGAATAATAAAAACGATGGGAGCGCCAACGAGGGAGAGGACTGCGTTGAGGGGTAGGGAGAAGTCGGGGATGGCGTAATGGGCTAGGAAATCGGCGCCAACGGTAAGGGCGATGCCAGCGAGGGCGGTGATCCAAAGTGTTTTTTCGTGGGCGTCTGTACGTAGGAGGGTTCTTGCGGCGTGCGGTGCTAGGATACCAACAAAAGAGATGGGTCCACAATACGCGGTGCATAGGGCGGCCATAGCGGCCGCGCCCGCGATCAGCGCGGCGCGGATGCCGGTCAAACTGCTGCCAGCACTCTGTACATAAATATCACCCAGTAAATAATTATTAAACTTGTATCGGCCGGCATAGAGGATACATCCTCCCGCTATGGCCGCCCCACCCAAAGGCCATAACTGTGAAGCTTGCAATCGGTCGAAACTCCCCATGTTCCACAGTACAAAAAATTTCAATTGACGTGCCTCGCCCCACTGTTGTAAAATATCCACCGCCGCACCAAAAAAATATCCCAAAATCAATCCCGCCAACAATAAACTGTTGATGTCTTTCCAAACCCGGTAGAGCTGCCATTGAACCATCATCACCAATCCTGCACCCAACAATGCCGCTACCGGTAAACTGGGCACCGCCCAGCCGGTGCTATCCGGAAACAACGCATACCCCAAAAACGTAACCAACGCGATTCCAAACGAAGCTCCGGGCGTGATACCAATCAAAAACGGTCCCGCCAACGGATTGCGAAACAACGTTTGCATCATCAACCCGCTCCACGATAACAACACCCCCGCCAAAACCGCACCCAACACCCTCGGCAAACGGAACTCATAAAAAATTTCAGAATCCAACCATTCCCCCAAGCCAACACCCTCTCCGCGGTCCCAAGTCATATCCACCACCACCGTTCCCAACAGTAACAACAAAAAGACAATTAAGAGCAGCTTATTTTTCATGGGGTAAGTGATAATGATTTACAGATTTTCAACTATTTGGTTTTCATTGGGTTAACAATATCGAGTTTGCTGTTTTTTGCACTTAGTGATCTTCACGAATGAGCGATGTAACTTTACTTCTTTTTTAACTGTTTTAATTCCAAGTGGTTACCCGTGTTCAATGTGCGGTTTTGTACACTCGCTGTGAACTTTCACGGTAGACATCACCTCACTTAAAGGCATTGCGGTAGTAGTGCAGTTGCTGGGATTTCCCCGCATCCGGCATTTCATTAATAATCGTAATTAAATCCGCTAATACCTCGTTACAATACATGTTCCCCCGATCCCAATAGGGATTTCGGAAGTTGTTTTTTACCGAATTGTAGTGGTACACGTGCTTGTCTTTAAATGCTTTAATGGAACCTACAGACGGATTATCCAACTCCAACTGTTTTGCATTGTTATACATGTCCGTATTGATCCAAATGGATGCATTTTTTACCATCCCAATTGCCTTTTCCATCGACATCGTAGCCATCGATTTATCCTTATCTAACGCAATCAACTCCGCACCCGCATCGGCCACCATCGTGTACAATAAATCCGATTTTACCGGCATAAACCACGAGCCGTTGGGGTAGGGAACATTCGCCGCTACCGTAATAACTTCCTCGCGATCTGCGGCCTTCGCCTGCTCCGCCAACTTCAAGTAATCCGTTTTTATTGCTGAAAACAACGATTCTGCCTTACTCACATTTCCCGTAATCCATCCGAAAGCCAAAATCCACTCGCTTCTGCCCAATGGGTGGTTTTCTAACCAATTCTGACACCAAATAAAAGGAATTTGCTTTTTGGTCATGCCCTCAGCAAACTCCTGATCATCCGGTGTTGTCCAATAGCCAATCACTACATCGGGTTTAACGCTTTTTAACTTTTCGGGCAGCAACCTACCGGATTTGCTGTAAACTTCCAGTTTTTTATATGCATCAGCAATGCCAGATTCGCTAATGTCTTTGCCTTCTGCTGCCGGTTGTAACCATACAGGATGACCGATATAATCTAAATTATCCACCCCCACAATTCTTCCCGCCACCCCCAATTCGGTTAGCATAAAACTATACGGAGCGGCCAACGAAACAATACGATTTCGGTTACTAATTTTTCGATATCCAGCCACCGAATCGCTTTCGCCCCAAAAAAACTTACCCAATACCGAACTGTCGTTGTTATAAACCTCCAAAAACGAATCTTTCCCTGCTGTGCCCAGTTTAAATAGGCTGGCATAGTCGTTCTTTTTCCACACGATGTTAGTGACTGCATCGTTTTTTACTGATTTTCCGCAGGACGAAACCAAAGAAATTACCGCGGTAATCGCTGCAAAGGTTAATAAATTCGATGTTTTCATATTTGGCTGTAAAATTAGACCAAAATATCAAACAGCCGTTAACGAGGTTTGTTTGCTTGCCGAAAAGGTATGAACTTAGTACCATGTTTCATCCAATTATTCGCTACCGCTACCACATCCTGTTTGGATTTTTCACGCTGTGGATGCTTTTTTTCGATATGAATAATGTGTTTTATCGATATCGAGTGGCTCAGGAAATATCGGCCTTGGAAGAAAGTATCGCCCAACAAAAAGAAAAAATCGCTCGATTGGAAGTACAGAAACGCGAACTATTTGGCAACGAACGCAAATTAGAACGGTTTGCCAGAGAAAAATACCTCATGAAACGGGACGGGGAAGATATATTTATTATCGTTGACGAGGAAACCGAAAAAAACAAAGAGTAAAAAAACCGGTTGTTATTGTAGCCTGTAGGCAACATGTTTATAAAACGGCTAAAGTTGTTAATTGTTATTTGGCAAAACTAAAATAGGTTTGTAAACGAGGAAACACAATTCCCATCAACCACAGGTATGAATTTCATAGCACAATCCAGCGACCTGCTTCAGCATCTGCTTACCGTTAACGGAGCAATCATGTCTAAGCCCCTTATCCCCATTCTGGAGAACTTTCTTTTCGACGTTCGCGGTGGAGAGTTAACCATCACCAGTACCGATTTGGAAACCAGCATGACAACCACCCTGAAAGTGGATGCCAAAGAGGATTTTAAAGTGGCTGTGCCTAGCCGAATGGTGATTGATATTTTGCGTTCTCTTCCCAGCGATTCGGTTACCTTTAAAATTGATGCCGCTACCTTCAGCATTGAAGTAGTGAGTAAAAACGGTCGATACAAAATGGCCGGTCAAGACGGTTCTGAGTATCCCACCATCCCCGAAATTAACGGCGATAACAGCTTTCAAGCACCCGCTAATATTTTATTGCGTGCCGTGAGCAAAACCTTATTTGCTGCCGGAAACGACGAGCTTCGATTAAATTTAACAGGGTTGTTCGTAGAATTGAAAGGCGATAAAGCTATTTTCGTTGCAACCGACGCCAATAAGTTGGTGCGTTTCACTCGCCACGATATTAAACCCGGTGTGAACGAGAGTTTTATCGTACCGAAGAAGCCATTGAATCTGTTAAAAACTGCCTTACCGAACGATGAAACACCGGTAGCGGTTGACTTTAATAAAACCAATGTAGGATTTTCTTTCGGAGACACTAGGTTGATTTGCCGATTGTTGGATGAGAAATACCCCGATTACAACGTGGTAATTCCAACCGAGAATCCCAATACCCTTACCATTTCGCGCATGGACTTGTTGAGTTCCATCAACCGTATCAGCATTTTCGCATCCAAAACCACCCACCAAATTCGTTTGAAAATGGCCGGTGCGGAGTTAACGATTAGTGCAGAAGATATCGAAATGGCCAACGAAGCTACGGAGAGAATTCCTTGTGAGTTTGATGGCAACGACATGGAAATTGGTTTCAATGCCAAGTTTTTGAAGGAAATGTTAAGCACCATCGATGGTGAATTTGTGCAGATCCAGGTGTCGCAACCCAACCGCGCGGGCTTGGTAGTGCCCAAGGAAAATGAAAATTCCGAAGATATTACCATGTTGATCATGCCGATGATGCTCAACAATTATTAAGAACCTATAACCTAACCTAACTTATAGAAAGCCGCTTCCCTCGGGAGGCGGTTTTTTTTACTGCATTTTAGTATCTATTTTTTATCTGGAAACCCTAATAGAAACCAAGCAGCCCAAATGGGGGCTTGATTGTCCTGTTTGAGTTCCTTCAAGGTTTTTCGCAGATAATGAACCTACAATAAATTCACAAAAGTGATGCGATAATAATTATTTTGAATTTGGAGATAATTCAAAAATTGTTGTAATTTTGTGTTAACAGTACCTGTTAGCATACCGTAAGATCTGCTAGCAGGTCATTTTTTTTATAGCTATGGCAAATAAAACTCCGTACTCCATAGCAGATCAAATTGCATTGTTAAAACAGCGAGGTATGCTTTTCAACGATGAGCAATCTGCGCATCACTTTTTAGAAAATATAAGTTATTACCGCTTGAAAGGGTACTGGTGGGATATGCAAGAAGATCTTACAACTCATTTTTTGAAACCTAACACTTATTTTGAGGATGTAATCGAACGATACAACTTCGACAGAAGATTGAGGATAATTCTATTTGATGCAATTGAACGAATAGAAATTGCTTTAAGAACGAAAATGATTTACCATTTATCAATAACCTATGGTAGTCTTTGGTATTTAGATAATAAACTATTTGAAAAAACGCCATTACCTGCTGATCCAAACAAAACAATTCATCAAAATACTATAGCAGAACTAAAAAAGGAATTCAACCGAAGTCAAGAAATCTTCATTAAAGATCAAAAAAGAAGATATCCAAATCAAGATTCTGATTCCTGGAAAATTCTAGAGGTTGCATCAATGGGTACGCTATCTAAATTATATAAAAATTTAAAGCACCAACTTCCTGAAAAAGCGACAATTGCTAAAGAAATGGGGCTTAATATACATAATGAGCTTTCAAGCTGGCTTGAAGCAATTACCTATGTTAGGAATATAATTGCTCATCATTCAAGACTTTGGAATAGAAATATGGTCAAAACCCCTATTGAAATACTGAATAACCCAAAGTCAGACTGGCTGAATAGCCCATTACTACCAGTTCAAAGCAAAAAGCCTTTTCTGATAATTACCGCAATGATTTATTTGTGTAATGAGGTTACTCCAACTCATCACATCAAAATTAAAATTTTAGATCTTTTTGCATCCAATCCGAACTTACCAATTTATAAACTAGGATTTATAAATAATTGGGAAAATCAACCAATTTGGAAATAACGTTGGCGACCTATTTCTATTAAATCGCAGTATTTTAAACGAGCGGTTGCAGGCCAATTAACGGAATACCGCAGATCCCACGCGAACCATCGTACTGCCAAATTCTTGGGCCAAGATATAATCGCCACTCATGCCGATGGAAAGCTCTTGGAAATGTGGTAATTTTTGCGTATATTCTTTTTGTACGCGTTGAAACAGTTGCTGTACAATTCCAAATTCCTGCTTTATTTGTTGCTCCGATTCCGTAAATGAAGCCATGGCCATCAACCCGCTTATTTCTACATTGGGGTACAGCGCGGGATCCAATTGTTCAAAAAACGCAAGCGCCTCCTCAGGGGAGAATCCAAATTTGGTCTCTTCTTCGGCTACGTGAATTTGAATTAATACCGGAATAGTACGATCATTTTTTTCGGCTTCTTTTTGGATGGTTTGCAGCAGTTTTTCGCTGTCAACCGAATGGATCATGGCAATAAAAGGCGCAATGTATTTTACCTTGTTGGTTTGTAAATGTCCGATGAGATGCCACTCTAGATGCTTGGGTAGGGCTTCGTATCGCTCCAGTAACGCTTGCACGCGGTTTTCGGCAAAAACCGTATACCCACGGGCAATAACGGCTTCAATTTCTTCAATTTCCCGGTACTTACTAACCACAATCAATTGGCAAGAAGGCAGCAAATGTTGCTCAATGGTTTTTAGATTCTGATCAACTTTGGCGATAAGGTCTGGATGGGGCATGATGTAAATTAAACGTTTAATATCGAACTGTTTCTGTGTTATGATTGTTTCTATAGTTACCTTTGTATTTTAGTAATTCACCGACATGAAACACAGCATATCCATAACAAAACAATGCAAAGTTATGTTTTTTAGTGGGCTGTTTATGTTGTTGGGTTGCATGGGTTCTCCAAACGGAACAGCGGAATCCAAAATGGTGGCGGTTTTGGCCGATGCCATGACGATGGAGGCCGGACACCAAATTCGATATAATTTCGGATTACTGCCCGATTCTATTTGGGAAAAAGAATACCGGTTTATTTGCAACAAACACCAAGTTGAATACCAGGATTTTGTAGAGGATTTGCGATGGTATCAAAAAGAGCCACAGGAATATTCCCAACTCATGGAAAAGGTAATTACCCGATTGCAACAATCGGATTCTCGATTTGCTTCGCCTACTAATTCCAATATGCCTAGGCCCAATTCCATGGAGGCCCGTGTGAGAGCGATGATGGATACTGCCGTGGAAAAGGGGAAGGATTCTGTGAAAGGTGGGATAATTATATTGAAAACCGATAAAAGTCGAAAGCGTTGATTTATCCGTTTAATTTTGAAGAGGTAGTGGGGTTTGAACCCATTCGTGCGGCAATCGTTTCGAGATGTAAATATTCGGGTACCCAACAATTGCTACAGAATTGGGGATTTACCACCGATTATGCAACGGTAATTTATCGCTTAGACGCATTGGATGAGATACGCAGCTTGCAGGAAAGAATGCCGAGCTTGCTGCAGTTGGCGGGTTCGGACTATTCGGATTTTCTATCGGTCCTAAGTATCGAAAATGCTTTCTGGGACGAGGAAATATGGGTAATTGTTCTGGATGTTTTACAATCGTATAAAAAGTTATCCAAAGGGGTAGGCAGTAGGAAAGAAGATTTCCCCATTTTAGCATCCACGGTGCTAGAACTGGAGGCGGTAGACCAAGTGGTGTTGAAGATTCAGCGGATTATCGATGAATTTGGAAAAGTTAGTGTGAAAGCTTCGCCTACGTATGCCAAATTAAGTCAAGATATTCAGCGGTTAGAGGGCGAAACCAGACAAGTGGTACGCGGTGTTTTCAAGGAATGGAAAGCGCTGGGATACACCGCCGAAACGGATGTGAGTGTCCGTGAAGAACGGTTGGTTATACCCGTTTTGGCCGAGCACAAACGAAAAGTTCAGGGCTTTGTAAAAGATATATCGGCTACGGGTAAAATTCTATATGTTGAACCGGCCCAGGCCCTGGAATTAAATAACCGACTGAAGGAATTGTATGCGGATTTGCGCAGGGAACGGGAACGCATATTGCGGGTATTAACGGCAGAAGTGGCTCCGTTTGAAACTTCGCTACAATCGGTTATGCATGGACTTTGTCAAGTTGATGCGTGGATTTCTCAATGCAATTGGTGTTTATCTAATGGTGCCGAAAGGCCGAAAGTGAGTGACGAGGCGAGGATTTCTCTACTAAATGCCGTTCACCCCTTGTTAGAGAAAGAATTGGCCACTCAGAAATTGAAAGCCGTTCCGCTCACCATGCAATTGGATGCCGCCCGAATTATGGTGGTATCTGGACCCAATGCTGGAGGTAAAAGTGTAGTTTTAAAAACCACGTTATTGCTCCAATACATGGTGCAATGCGGATTGTATGTTACCGCACTGCCAGAATCCAGGTTAGGGATATTTCATCAGCTGGCCATCGATTGTGGCGACGGTCAAAGCATAGAACAAGGATTGAGTACATTCAGTGCGCACCTGAAGGGATTGAAGGAAATATTGGATCACTCGGGGCCGAGATCGCTGATTGGATTAGATGAGATTGGTGCGGGTACCGATCCGCGTTTTGGCGCACCCATCGCGCAGGCCGTGTTGGAGAAATTGCTGGCCAATGACAGCAGGGTTATTGCAACTACCCACTTTTCGCAGTTGCGGGAATGGGGAACGGGAATGGCCGATGTCATGCAAGCCAGTATGGCCTACGATGCGCATGCGTTAAAACCATTATACCGCTTAGTTGTAGGGAAACCAGGTTCCTCGTTTGCGTTGGAATTAATGCGTAAGACGGGATTTGACCATGCTTGGATTGAACGAATTAAGTTGCTGGCAGGCCAACAAATGGGTAAAACCGAAGATTTGATGTTGCAGTTGGAACGTCAGAATCATAGATTGCACCAACAAATTGCCGATTACAGCGAGAAATTAAGTCATGCCGATCAGCTGATTGCTAGCTATCAGCAGTTGAAGGATAAGTTGCAATCCAAGCGACAGGAATTTTTGGCTTCGGCCCGCGAAGAAGCCCGGAAATTATTGCAAGATACCAATCAGCAAATCGAGCAGACGATTCGGATTATCAAGGAGCATCGGGCTGACAAAGAAGTCACCAAAACTGCGCGTGTAAAATTGGAGCAGCACAAAGAGAAGGTGTACCGCGATATCGAATCGGCCATGAAACAAGCTCGGGAATCGGGGATGGGTAAAAATCACGACCCCAACTTGCAGCAGGAGGTAGATCGCAAACATCAGGATAAACTGCATGCCCGTGATCAACGGAACCAACAGAAAGTTCGAGACGCAGCCGCTGCAAAACCGGTGGAATTGGAAAAGCCGAAACCAATCCAAATTGCCGAATTAAAGCCGGGGGCTAAGGTAAAGAGCATAGTAACGGGTTTGTCTGGGGAAGTATTGGATACGAAAAAGGATAAAGTATGGATTGCCTTCGGATTGATTAAAATGTGGGTGCCGGTAATAGAGCTTCAATGGGATGTGCAGGGTTCAGGGAATAAAAAACAGAAGAAGGAATCGGGATTCAATTGGGTGGAAAAGCAAGCGAGTTTTTCTTCTTCCTTGGATGTTCGTGGATGCAGATTGGATGAAGCGGTGGGCAAAGTGCAGCATTGGTTAGACGAAGGGTATGCATTGGGTTGGCAAGAATTACAATTGGTGCACGGAAGAGGAGATGGAATTTTGAGAAAAGGTATTCGGGATTATTTAAAAACCTTGAATTATGTGCGTAGTTATTCCTATCAGACGGAAGCGGCAGGCGGGGATGGATGCATGCTAATTACGTTGATGTAATGTGAAATACGGGTTAAAAACCCGTCTCGATATCGAAAATATCCATGAATTGGGGTATTTTTGTGAATATGGCAATAATTTTAAACGGTGTTGAAGCTTCGGTAGCAATTCGTTCCGAAATGTCCGCTGAGGTGGCAAAGTTTGTGGCTCAAGGACATAGACCTCCCCACTTAGTAGCAATTTTGGTTGGAACCGATGGTGGCTCAATGACCTATGTAGGTGCCAAGAAGAAAGCTTGCGATGAAATTGGTTTCACAGGTACTGTATTGCATTTTGAAGATACCATTACCGAAGATTTTTTATTGTCTGAAATTGATCGGATTAACAACGATTCAACCATTGATGGTCTAATTGTGCAATTACCGCTTCCCAAGCATATTTCGGAAGAAAAAGTAACGGAAGCAATTTTACCTTCTAAAGACGTTGATGGATTCCATGATATCAACATGGGCAGGCTGGCCAAAGGTTCTCACGGTGTGAAACCTGCAACTCCTTTCGGTATTACGTTGTTGTTGAAGCATTATGGAATTGAGATTGCCGGCAAACATGCCGTGGTGTTAGGTCGTTCCAATATCGTAGGTAGACCCATGAGTATGTTGTTGTCCGCAGCTGCGGAGTATGGAAACGCCACGGTTACCTTGTGTCATAGCAGAACCCAAAATTTGAAGGACTACACCTTACAAGCCGATATTTTAGTGGTTGCTTTGGGTAAGCCTGGATTTGTTACTGCCGATATGGTGAAACCTGGGGCAGTAGTAGTGGATGTGGGAACCACGCGTGTGGATGATGCCAGCAAGAAAGCCGGATGGAAATTAATGGGAGATGTGGATTATCCCGCAATCGTACCAATTGCATCGGCCATTACTCCTGTACCTAAAGGCGTTGGACCTATGACCATTACGGGCCTAATGATGAATACCTTGGTGGTTTATAAAGAGAAATTTGGTTCATAATTCCTAGGGCTAGGGGAGCGTGTGGTATGGAGAAACCTAATGTATCGGAGTTGAAAATTGCGCAGCTACGCGCCGAAACGGAGTCGTTGTACCCTGTAATGGAACATTTTTACACCATTCAGGGCGAAGGACATTATGCGGGATGTGCGGCGTATTTTATTCGTTTAGCGGGATGTGATGTTGGATGCGTTTGGTGCGACGTGAAAGAAAGTTGGCCGGCAACAGGATTCCCATTGCATACCCCCGATGAAATGGTTTCTTGGGTGGCAAACGCCGGTGCGAAATTATTGGTTATTACGGGCGGTGAACCTGCTATGTACAACCTATCGGCGATTACCCAGGCCATGCACCAAAACGGCATTCGGGTGCACATAGAAACCTCTGGGGCCTATCCATTGCAGGGAGATTTCGACTGGATTACGGTATCTCCCAAGAAATTTAAGTCGCCCTTGGCCGATGTTGTGGCATTAGCGCACGAACTAAAAGTAGTAGTGTTTAATAAATCGGACTTTCAATGGGCGGAGACATGGATTGAAGAGGCGCCCCAAGCAATAGCGCTACTTCAGCCGGAATGGGACAAACAGGAATCGGTTATGCCGTTAATCATTGATTACGTCAAAGCCAACCCACGGTGGAGAATTTCTCTGCAGACCCATAAAATAATAAATGTGCCATAGCGTATTCTTGTACGTAGTTGTAGGAATTTAATTGGACAGTTTACGGTTTATATCGGATAAACGAATTGAGATTTTTCGTTGGCTAGGCATGAGGGCTTTCCTATTGGTTATTTCCTTTGTGTTTTTCAAAACGATCAACGCTCAAGACCTAAGAGGAACTAGGCCAATGCAAGAATCCTATACCCCTTTGCGGGATACGATGGTGAAACAGATTGATAGCTTTTTTCGAAAACACTATAAATGGGGGAATTTCAATGGAACCTACTTGTTTTTCAAGGGCGATAGCATGCATACAGGTTCTATGGGGTATGCTACCTTTTCCACCAAAGACACGGCAAAACCCCAAGATTTGTTCCAGCTAGCCAGTGTTTCCAAGACATTTACCGGTGTAGCCACCATGTTGATGGTACAGGATGGCTATTTTCAGTTAGACGATAGCGTGCATTGGTATTTGCCCGAATTTAAAATCAAGACATTAACTATCCGTCATTTGGCGTCCCATACTTCGGGGCTACCTGATTATTTTTATGTGGATATTGCCGGGTGGCAAACGCCGAGGGCACACATGAACAACGAAGATGTATTGCAGTTATTGAATGTTCAAAAACCCAGTATGTTTGGTAAGATTGGGAAGTACGATTATTGCAATTCGAATTTTGCATTGCTGGCATTGATCATTGAACGACTTACAGACATGGATTTTAGGGATTTCGTGCGTCAGCGAATTATGATCCCGGCAGGAATGAGGTATTCGCATATCTGTAACTTGGATTCCATGGGCTTATCTAGCTACATTGTTCAGGGATACGATAAAAAGAAGGTGTACGCCGATAATCCTTACAACGGAGCCACGGGCGATAAAGGGGCTTATTCCAGTGTGTTGGAGATGTGGGCTTTTGATAAGGCGTTGAGAACCAACTATATACTTCACGAGCCGATTATTAACGATATGACCACGCCCCAGGTTCAAACCACCGCCGATGCGTTTTATGCGTTGGGTTGGAGAGTAAAATGGGTAAACGGCCAGAAATGGACATTTCACAACGGATGGTGGAAGGGATTTAGAACCTATTATTGGCGTTGCATGGATGAGCCAAAAGGATTTGTAGTACTTACCAATAACGTTCAAGGTCCATTTTTATCGACGGCCGAGCTATTAAAACTTATAAATTTTCAGTAAATTATAGGGAAAGTTGGTGGTCTGTATCGCCGATTTTGGTAAATTGCCATCAATGTTTTCTCGGTTTTTTGCTGTTATTGCTGATTTGTCTATGCGATTGTTGCGGAGATTGAATCCAAGACAATTACGAATTAGATTTTTTACTGACGGATATAATCTAAGTTCACCCAAATTCCAGGTTCACAACGATGCCCATTCGGCAATCCCACAAAATAGTATGATTGCTAGGAAATTCTGGGGTTTAATTGTATGCTTTTTGGGAGTGCAAGGCTTGTATTCTCAAACCGGACCCAGCCTTAAACTACCCACTGCAGTGGATGGACCAAAGGAGGTTTCGGGTTGGACATGGGTGGATGAAATCCAAAGTAGCAGACCCAATTATTTCAAAGCGAAGCAGTTGTTTGACCAACAGTTTGAGGGCAAGGTACCCGTAAAAGGTTGGGGATACAAATCGTTTAAGCGTTGGGAATACCGAGTAATTAATCGTTTAGATGATTCCGGTTACGTTGTTTGGGGGGATGGAGCATTAAAAGAATTTTTGCAAGCCTTGGGCGATAGTGCGGTTTCGAATAATTCATCCGTAGGCAGCAGTGGCTCCAGCGGCGGTACTGGCTCTGGATCAGTAAGCGGGTCTAGTAGCGGTTCTGGTGCTGGAAGTAGTTCAGGCGGCGTTTCGGGAAGTGGATCTAGCAGTGGACTTGGCGGGACTGGAACAAGTGGAACTAGCGCCACGGGCGGTGGGCCTACTGGAGGAAAGTCTACCGCGGGGTCTACCAATTCGGGGCCAACCGGCGGCAATGCCACCCAGCCTTCGATAAACTGCGGCCGGGAAGGCCATTGGGAGCCGGTTGGCCCCATTCAACACCCGTGGAACCAATCGTCTCAACCTACCGGTATCGGCAGAATCAATGGCATCGCCTTTCATCCCACCGATACCAATACCATTTTTGCTTTGGCACCCCAAGGCGGGGTTTGGAAATCCACCGATTATGGTAAATCTTGGTCGCACTTTTGGAAATCCAACACCACCGCCAATTATTTGACCTTGGGCGCATCGGCGATGGTTTTATCGTACCGAAATCCGGATACCTTATACATCGGCACAGGCGATTGCGACGCAGGGGATGCCCCCGGTTATGGGGTGATTTTTTCTGCCAATGGCGGTAAAACCTTTGCATTACGAAATACAGGAATGGGAAATCTCACGGTTTCTCGTATCATCATGCATCCTAAAAACTCCGCAATTTTATTGGCTTCTACCTCCGGTGGGGTGTTCAAATCTACCAATAGTGGTTCTACTTGGACAAGAACTTCTCCCACGAGTGTAAAGTACCACGATTTGGTATTTCACCCATTTAATCCCAACATCGTATTTGCAACCAGTAACGGTTTCTTTTATCGTAGCACCGATGCAGGAAATAGCTTTGTTCAAATTACTACAGGCCTACCTACATCGGGAGTACAACGCGCACAAATAGCGGTTTCTAAAGCAGATCGCAGTAGAGTGTATATGCTCATCTCTGCAAATTCACGATTTCAAGGGTTCTACCTATCCACCGATAGCGGACAAACCTTCGCAAACCGAAATACTACGCCAGCCAATATTTTAGGGTATAGTGAAATAGGTACTGATAATGTGGGGCAAGGTTGGTATGATCTTGACCTCGCTGCCGATCCCTATAACGCTCTTACCGTGTATGCTCTAGGTATCAATGTTTGGAAATCTACGGATGGAGGAGCAACCTTTAAAATCAGTGGACATTGGGTAGGTAGTGGCAATGCCGATGATATCCATGCCGACCAACATGCCGCGGAATTCAATACCACGGGTAGAACCCTGTTTGTAGGGAACGATGGCGGTATTTATTTCACCAACGACGGCGGTAAAAAATACAACAACATTTCTTCGGGGATTCAAAATTCCCAGATTTACCGTATTGCCGTGTCGCAGAATCAGCAGCATATGAGTGCTACCGGTTATCAGGACAATGGATCGGCACAGCACCAAAACGACCAATTCTTCACTTATTACGGTGGAGATGGTATGGATTGTGCGGTGGATCCTGCTGACGATAATTTCGTGTATGGATCTTACGTGTATGGATCAATTTATAGGGCAATCGACAAAACACGGGTTTCAACTACTGCTGAAAATGGAACCAACGTAAACGAAGGGGGAGGGTGGTTAACACCGTTCGTTTTACAAGAAGGAAATCCTCAAAGAATGTTCGCAGGATACGTGAACATTTGGCGCAGCGATAGCGTAAAAAATTCAGGTACTCCCAAGTTTACCAAAATTTCAACAGGCTTTACAGGCAACGTTCGAGCTATAAAAAACTCCGCAGCCAATAACAATATCCTCTATGTGGTTCGGGGAGATGGCAAATTATTCCGCAGCGACAATGCCGCTACCGCCGTTACACCCAACTGGGTAGATTTATCGCCATACCTACCTGTAGGTATTACTCTAAGAGCCTTTGAACCAAGCTATAAGGATTCCAATGTGGTGTATATCATGAGCAACAATACCTTGTATAAGAGTACCAATAAAGGGCTCAATTGGACCAGTATTGGGAGCTTTGGAAACGGTTCACCGGGTACCACAAGCTTTGGAACACCCACAGCCCTGCGCGCAGATTCTTCGGGTAAATACGAAGATATTTACATTGGAACAGACAGAGGGGTGTATGTGTATTTGGGAGCCAACGCCGGAACATCCAATGGTATTTGGGACTTTATGGAGGATTTCCCTATTTGGGCCGATGTAACGGATTTAGAAATATCGCACAGTAAAACCAATCGAAGAGAAAGTTATCTGTATGCATCCACTTACGGACGAGGCGTTTGGCGCTCGCATTTGCACAACTATTCGCAATTAGGGTCTACTGCCTTAACGCCCGATGTATATGCTTTCGACTCAATTTTTACCGTTGGAGCTACGGCCAATATATATCAAGCCATTCAAGGTCCATGGAATGGAGTGAAGTGGAAGGTAACTCCCTACGATGGTTACAGTTACGTTAATGGAGACAGCGTTTCAAATACGGCCAGTCTCACCTTTTCGAAACCGGGGATATTTTCGGTGACTTTATCAACTACGGGTTGTGTAAGTTCTAAATCCATCACTAAAACCAATTGGATTAAGGTATTCCCCAATCCGGTATCGGCTGCATGCAAGGCAAACTCAACCGATAGAACCAACAATTATGGAATCGGAATAACACGCGTAAAATTTGCTGATAATACCCACGAAAGTGGAACGTATTTCGATGATGGTAACGCTCCGGATTTTTCCAAATCCAAAGTGTTTAGGGTAAAACCCAATATCACGTACACCGCCAAAATTAAAGCAGGATTATACAACAACGAGAATGTTGCCGTCTATATCGATTGGAACAATAATGGGAAATTCGAAAACTACAAAGGCGAATATTACCCTTCGGTTTCCGTAGCTCCGGGAGTGGAGGCAAGTTTCACAATTAAACCGCCATCCACCTTGCCCCCAAATAAATCTGTTCGAATGCGGGTGATATCGGATTACAATGGCTTGGATTCCAATGCGTGTAAAACACTTTCATACGGTCAGGGTGAAGATTACTCGTTGGTTTATGATGTTGTTCAGCCTCTGTTTTCGGTAAACAAAACAAAAATTTGCTCCGGGGATAAGGTCACGTACAAAGATTCTTCCATTGGACTAATTCATCGCTGGGATTGGGATTTTGGCATTGGGGCAACCCCAAGAACCGCTACAGGAGCTGGACCGCATACTGTAACCTACTCTTCGGCCGGTATTAAATCGCCAAAATTAAAAATTAATGGTACAGACAGCGTCACCCGTACTGCGTTATTGCAAGTAATTCAGGTTCCAAACGCCAAGATCTTTGCCAAATCAGGAACTGTACAAAGCTGCCAACAATTGAAACTTACCTTGGTGGCTCGCGACTCTTTTGCTACTAAATTTACCACTGTTTGGCAGAAAATGAAGCCGAATTCTAACCCCAGCTTCGCGGTAGATTCTTTACTGAATTTCAATTCATTAACCCTCGCCGATTCGGGGAATTACCGCGTGGTTTTAGACAACGGTGGCTGTAAAGACACTTCTTTGGAAACTCGGGTGGTGGTATATCCGAAACCCGTTCCCACATTTACGGTGAATGCCGATAAGCAATGTTTACGAAACAACAATTTCCAGTTTATTCAAACTTCTACCATTCATTCCGGGAACATTCCCGCTTACACTTGGAGGATATATTCAGAGAAGGCACAATCACCGGCGAAAAACTGGCAGTATTCCTTTTCGAAATTCGGTTCCTATTCCGTGGTGTTAAAAACCAAATACCAAACCGGATGTGAAGATTCAACCAAAGCTACCGTGCTGGTGTACGATCAGCCCAAAGCGAAGTTTTCGGTGAACGATTCCATACAATGCGATAAGGGAAACAGTTTCAAATTCACCAACGAATCCAGTATAGGAAGTACCGATTTGCTGTATTTCACTTGGACATGGGGTGATGGGAATTCGGTAACGGGTAGCTCGCCTTCAGCAAAAACCTATTCCACTTGGGGTACCTACCCCGTGAAATTGGTGGTGCTTTCATCCAACAATTGTTCAGATACCTTCCGCCGTTCGGTGCGAATTGCAGAAACTGCAAAACCTAAATTTACCGTTGGAAATTATGCAAATATTACCCGTGTGTTTTGTGAAAATGAGACGGTAGTGATTGATAACCAGTCTATTACAAATGATCCCGGTCCTTGGAAATATCGACTAAAATTCAGCAATGGATTGGATACTACGGCTAATTTGGGGTTGAATGCATGGTCGGTTTTCCCACAATTTGGGGTGTACACCGCTGTGTTACAATCCGTGAATACGGTGTCTGATTGTATCGATACCGCATCGGATAGGTTCACGGTGTTGAGTATACCATCGGCTAGCTTCAGTGTATCGCCCAATCCGTTATGCGCTTTGCAACAGGTATTGTCTTTGCAATCCACCAGCACCAATGCCGATGGGAATGCGCTGAAGCACACATGGATTATTGCGGATTCTTCAGGGTTTACAAAATCGGCGGAGCAATTTGTATTTTCTAAACCGGGAACGTACACGGTAAAATACGGGTCGGCCAACGGCAAATGTACCGATACCGCAGCGGATCAATCCGTACTAGTAGTGCCAGCAGTAAGTGCTCAGTCCAACGTGATTTCGGCCAATCAGCGCGGGGAATTAGTCAAATACACCGCATTAGATACCACGGTACCGGGCTATAATTATCGCTGGATTTTTGGTGACGGAAAATCGTCCTCTACGCCTTCGGGTTTCCATTTATATCGGGCCAACCAAGTGTTTACTGGCAGTTTAACCGTGTCCAATAATTTGGGTTGTAGGGATTCCGCACAATTTCAGTATGATTTATTCTCGGCTAACTACATCAGCAAAGGCAATACCCTTAATTTTTACCTGTATCCCAATCCTTCCAACGGAGTCTTGAATTACAAATTCCAAGTAAATACCGGGGATGAGGTGGAAGTTACCCTAACCACGGTATTGGGTCAGCAACGATTGGTGTACAAAAAATGGAAGACCTTGGACGATGGTCCTCAGTTTGATGCTATCGATTTAAATGCCTTGCACATTGCCCCCGGAGCCTATCCGTTTGAAATCAGACGAGGAAACGATGTGCTAAAAACTACCGTGATTTACTTGGGAAATTAACAGGCATTCAACCTTCACTAACTAGGGTACCAAGAATCTGAGTACTTGCTGGTTAATCCGAAGAATGTAAATCCCAGGACTGAGAGCGATGGGCCAAACTACTTCCGCTTCCTCCGCTAACAACCGCTTGTTTTCGGCCAAAATTCTTCCGTCCATGGAATACAAAACGAGGGAAAGATCTTTTGCTGACAGGTCTTTTCCTGGAAGTTTTGATCTGAAAAGTTCTGCTCTGGAAAGTTCTCTTTCTGAAAGTTCTTCCGAGGAAAGGGATTCTCCCGAGAATTCTTCTTCGCCGTCGGCCAGATTCAGGTTGCTGCCCTGATTTCCCTTGGAACGGTAGAGGAATAAGGTGTTTTCTTGGTATCGAACCCAATAGGTAGGGGTAGATTTTTTCGGCGAAATCAAGCGTAACGTTGGACCTTGGTGAATCACCCCAACGGCATCCAAATCAAATCCCGAACTCGCAAAATTAGTAGGGAAGGGGTCATTAATGAGATTTCCCTTGCTGTCTCTGCTCCCCCAGGTGCTGTCTATACTTCCTACAACATCCATGATGCGCACATAGCGAACGTTTTCTGGGTTGATGTAGGATAAATGGGCGATATCGTTGAGGTCGAACGGAGTTCCATATGGCAATCGGTATTTGCCGGCGAGATTATGAATTCGGGTGGGTAGGGTAGCTCCAAAACTACCGGTTTGTTGGAAGATTGGACTTTCCGAAACCGAGGGTAATCGAGCCCATCGAACGGAGTCTGTGCTTACTTCCACGTGGGCAAGCTCCAAGAAACTGTCGTTGAACGCATTTTCAAATACCGCAAAATCGTATCCAGCGCCATCGCGAATGGGTGGGTCAAACGTGAGCACCGCAGCTCCGCCATCACCCAAGCTAACCACCCCTTTGCTCAACGCATTGCCCGTGGCATTGGCAGCATCGCCCACCGTAGCGAATCCAGAATCGGGAAGGTTTATTTGTCGAAGTCCGCGCTGAACCGCACAATCCACCGCCCAACCAACAAAGCAAGAACTGTCTGCCTTGATGGCTGTACTTCCGGGTTTCCCCGCCGCTGGTGCGAATTGCGCGTGCAGTACATCGGTAATGGATAAGGCTAGTAAAAATCCAAAAACCGGTAGAACCCTAATCATCCCAACAATTTAGCTTCTATTTTTTCTACGATCGCATCGCAGGCGGGGTGGTTTTTTTGCCAAATAGCTCTGGCTTTTTCCACGATATCCGCCGCCCAAGCCTTATCGGATAACCCCGAAGCATTGGTAATTACATTTAACCAAGCGCCACGAACCGCGGTTTTAATGCATAATGCACCTACACCTACATCGCTCAAGGAATTTGGATTTCCTTTTTCGGCCATTTCTTGCAATAATTCCACACAATCATACGCCGCTTGCATGGTGTAATATGGGGTAAGGGTAGCGTATTTCGATGCCTCTTGAATCGCCGCTTTGCGCTCCGCAACCTGCTCCGGCGTATCCTTTGGCAATCCAAATGCCTGCATAATGGCATCAAAGGCACGGGTGTCTTCGTCTACCAAAAACAACAAACGGTCTTTCAATTGCTGACCTTTTTCGGCCCACACCGAAAATTCGGCCACTCGTTCTTCCCAGCCGCGCTTGCCCGCACTCAAATTGGCAACCATGGTACCCAAAGAGGCTCCCAAGGCTCCCGCCAATGCCGCTATGCTTCCTCCCCCTGGAGCTGGACTATCGGAGGCTGTCTCGTTGGCGAAGCCGGTCACCGACATGTCCACCAAGCGAGTGTCTTTTGGATTTTTTAATAAATATTCAATGATTTTTTTCGAAGGGTCGAATTCCCCTAATTCATTTAAGCCCAAACTTCGGATAGCGCAATCAATCAATTCCTGATTACTAACACCGGCGCTGCTGCCTTGTTTTTCTAAGAAATATTTTCCGGCATCCAGCATGGCTTGCAAGGGGATTAATCCAACCAACTCGCTACCGGTAACGCGAACGCCACGCTCATCGGCCGATTTTCGTGTTTCCTCGAAGGCAATATGCAAAGGCGTTTCCTTGTAATTGGTGAGGTTCATACTAATTTGGGCCATGTTGTATTCTTCGATGTACCAGCCGATGGCCTTTACATGTTTCAACTTGCCAGGGATACGCACGGGCTCTCCGTTTTCATCGTTTACCACCTTACCCGAAATAGGATTTCCTTCTCGTTTTACTCTACCCGCTTCGCGAACATCAAAGGCAATTCGATTGGCAATTCGTGTGCTTTTGGTGTTGAGGTTTACGTTGTAGGCAATCAAGAAATCACGGGCTCCAATAACGGTAGCACCGGCTGTTTCGTTAAACACCGCTGGACCGAAATCGGGTTTCCATTCGGGTTGTTTTATTTTTTCGGCAAATCCTTCGTACTCACCGGCACGGATAACACTGAGGTTGCTTCTTTCTTTATTGGGTTGAGCCGCTTCGTACAAATACACGGGAATGGCTAAATCCGTACCTACGCGTTCGGCCAATTTTACGGCATACGCCGCGGTTTCTTCCATCGATATTCCAGAAATGGGAATCAATGGACATACATCGGTAGCCCCCATCCGAGGATGTTCGCCGCTGTGTCCGCGCATATCAATTACTTCCGAGGCTCTTTTTATGCCCCGATAGGCCGCTTCAATCACCGCATCGGGATGACCCACGAAGGTGACCACGGTTCTGTTGGTGGCTTTTCCGGGATCGACATCCAGTAACGTAACGCCTTCCACGCTTTCTATGGCTTGGGTAATTTCTTTGATGATCGCGGGGTTTCTGCCTTCGCTGAAATTAGGTACACATTCTATCAATGGTTGCATAATGCAAAGGTACTTCAGGGGCAACGAGTAAACAACGAATAAAGTAGAATACCCATCGCTTGGTATATAAAGTTTGGATAAAATCGACTAATTTTGCGCCTCATTTTATGACGTTGATTAAATCAATCTCGGGAATTCGAGGTACAATCGGTGGACAGAGCGGAGAAAATTTAACCCCCATAGATGTAGTAAAATATACCGCAGCCTTTGGGACATTTCTTCTACGAAAGGGTAATGGAAAGTCGGTTGTTGTGGGCAGAGACGCGCGAATAAGCGGTCCTTTGGTTCACGAATTGGTGGTAAACACCTTGATGTCATTGGGGATAGACGTTGTAGATGCGGGATTATCAACCACGCCTACGGTGGAAATGGCCGTTGTGGAATCGCAGGCGGCTGGAGGAATCATCCTTACCGCAAGTCACAATCCCAAGCAGTGGAACGCCCTTAAATTGCTCAACGAAAAGGGGGAATTTATTAGTGCCGAAGACGGAGCTCAGGTGTTAGCCTTGGCCGAATCGGACGAAATCACCTATGCCAATGTGGATCAATTGGGAAGTAGAACCTACCAAGAATTTTTATCGATGCATATCGAAAAGATTTTGGCCCTTCCTTTGGTGGATGCAGCGCTTATCAAGTCACAGAAATTTAAAATCGCCGTAGATGCAGTTAACAGTTCTGGGGGCATTGCCGTTCCCAGCTTG
>CAZKOM010000023.1:0-6417 GCA_964554385.1 uncultured Flavobacteriaceae bacterium
TGGCTTTAATCTCAACGGCTACTTCTCTAGCAGTTTGTGCTTTCACCACAGAAGAAAACAAGCCAAAAGCAAGTAGGATTAATATACGAATTAAAAACCTCAAAGCAACCTTAAAACAAGCCCGAAGTTAATAATAAAATGTAAATTTAAATCTACAAGATTCTCGTAAACTAATCTAGAATCTAAATCAGAAACTCAGTTTTTAAAAAGTATATTAACCAAAACAGTTTTATTCCTGTTATGATTTATAATATCTTTTAGTTTTTCGGGTCTTCCATGGCGATGTATTTCAACAATTCGGCGCGAACCTCTGGTTGATTGAATTTGCCATGAAAACTAGACGTAACCGTTGTTGAGGTGATATCCTTGATACCGCGAGAAGCTACACACATGTGTTTTGCATCCACAATTACCGCTACATCCGGTGTTTGTAGTGCTTCCATCAACTCCGTTGCTACTTGAACTGTCATTCTCTCTTGCACCTGCGGTCTGCGGGCATAATAATCAACGATTCTATTTAATTTACTTAAACCAATTACTTTTCCTGCAGAAAAATAAGCAACGTGGGCATGTCCATAAATAGGCACAAAATGGTGCTCGCAAGTACTGTGAAAGTGAATATTTCTCTCCACCAACATTTCCTTGTAATTATAGGGATTTTCAAATAGCGTTGCGGCCGGCTTATTTCTTGGATCTAATCCTTTGAATTGTTCCATTACGTACATTTTAGCAACGCGTAACGGAGTTCCTTTCAGACTCTCATCCTGTAAATCAAGACCTAGTACGTGCATTATCTCGCGAAAATGCTTGGCAATGAGCTCAATTTTCAGGGAATCGTCCATAACAAAAGCATCTTCGCGTAACGGCGTATCTACCCCGGAACTCATGTGTGCATCACCTAACTCCTCGAAATGTCTGATGAGTTGGTTTTCCAAGTCTTTATCCATTGTATTCTACAAAATTACGAGGCGTTTCATACAACCTAACCGATAACGAAAACTTTTGATCCAATCGAGCACGCAAGCGTTCCCAAATCACCCAAACAATGTTCTCCGCCGTAGGATTAATGTCTTTAAATTCCTCAGTGTCTAAATTTAAATTTTTATGATCAAATCGCTCTACAACTTCTTCATCGATGTAGTCTTTGAGCACTTTCATATCGATTAAGTATCCAGTGACTTCATCCACCACTCCTTGCACTTTTACTTCCAGTTCATAATTGTGACCATGGTAATGTGCATTGTTACACAAACCAAAGAAAGCTCGGTTTTGCTCTTCCGTCCAGCTTGGGACATTGAGTCGGTGGGCAGCATTAAAATGTGCCTTTCTAAATACCGATACAATTCTAGGTTTTGGTTGCATAATTGCGATTTGAATACAAAGTAAACTACCAATGCAGTAAATTGTTTGATGTGTGGTGTAAAAATTGTGTATCCCTTTTAACAAAGCATTGCCTGTCATCAAATAAAGACAAGTATTTTTGAAGCATGAAGTTCTTTATCGATACTGCCAACCTAGATCAAATCAAAGAAGCTAATGACCTAGGAATCCTAGATGGCGTAACCACAAATCCAAGTTTAATGGCCAAAGAAGGCATCTTTGGTGAAGAAGCTGTTATCAATCATTATAAAACAATTTGCGAATTGGTAGACGGAGACGTTAGTGCCGAAGTTATCAGCACCGATTATGAGGGAATTATTGCCGAAGGAGAGAAATTAGCTGCTTTGCATGAGAACATCGTGGTTAAAGTACCGATGATAAAGGATGGAATCAAAGCCATTAAATATTTTAGTTCCAAAGGAATTCGTACCAACTGCACCCTTGTGTTTAGTGCTGGACAAGCTATTTTAGCAGCAAAAGCCGGTGCTACCTACCTCTCACCGTTTATTGGAAGAATTGACGACATGAATTGGGATGGAATGGAGTTGATTAAGCAAATCGCCGATATTTACGATATTCAAGGATACGATACCGAAATATTAGCTGCAAGCATTCGCAATCCTTTGCATATTGTAAAAAGTGCTGAAGCAGGTGCCCATGTAGTTACTTGCCCTCTTTCGGCTATTTTAGGTTTACTGAAGCATCCATTAACCGACATCGGATTAGCTCAGTTTTTAGCCGATCATGCCAAAGGTAACAAGTAAAAATTAGACAGAATTATTAACTTCTCTTTAGTTAGTAAAAAGCCCGCTAACAATATTGATTTTTTCCATATGTTATTACAAACCCCTGTTTATCAGGGGTTTTTTATTTGAAATACCTTAATTTTGGTACCAAGGATACAATCAATTAATTTTTTTGTGTCCGATAAAAAACACTTTGTTACACCCATTGTTTAATTTTTGTGGTTATTACTCTTAGACAAATGCAATACGTGGTTTCCGTAGCGAAACACGGTAGTTTTTCCAAAGCAGCGGATGAATGCGCAGCAGACCAGAGCACGGTGAGTCACCAAATCAAAACCTTTGAAGACCGTTTGGGTGTTCAGGTATTTGATCGATCAACCCTTCCCATCACCATTACCGAGCACGGTAAAGGAATCATTGAGCAATGCGAAAAAGTAATTGCCCAAGTGGATGAACTGGTTGCTCCCTTTAAACGCAGTTACAAAGGTTAACTGGATTTATTAGCGCTTATCCCAGCTAGGTTTGATATCGAGCTGGGGCATACGGCGTGAATGGCTAACTCTTAGATCTTCTCTCCAATAAAATTATATCTCTCCACTCCCCTGACTTCGGCATTTGTCCAATTCTTTCGCGGTAACCCACTTCACGGAATCCAAATTTCTTGTGTAATTCTAAACTAGCTTTATTTTCTGGAAAAATTCCGGACTGGATTGTCCATATCCCGTTGGTTTCAGCATTCTCAATAGCGGCTTTCATCAATAGCGCGCCTATCCCTTTCCCTTGAAAATCGTTGTGGATATAAATACTTAATTCAGCTACTCCCCGAAATACAAATCGATTGGATACAGGAGAAAGTGCAATCCAGCCTATTACTTTCTGCTGTAGAAATTGCTGCTGAACGGCAACAAACCTTGCCTGTGCTAAATGTCCCTTATCCCATTCCTCCCAAGTGGGTGGTTGCGTTTCAAACGTTGCATTATCGGATTCTATTCCTTGCTGAAAAATAGCAGCAACCGCTTCATAATGCGATGCTATCATGGGCAATACCTGGAACATCGAAGAAAACTTAAACGTTAGTGTTAATGCTGTACCGTATTATTAATACTGTTCTTTATCGTTGGGAAAATCTTTAGACTTAACATCGGTAACGTATTGTTGAACCGCACCTTTAATATCCTCATAAAGATTTAAATATCGACGTAAAAAACGGGGACTAAATTCATTGGTTATTCCCAACATATCATGCACTACCAATACTTGTCCGTCTACCCCATTGCCGGCGCCTATCCCAATTACTGGAATTTGAATACTTTCGGCCACTTTTTGAGCTAAATGTGCGGGGATTTTCTCCAGTACTAACGCAAAGCAACCCGCTTGCTCTAATAATTTAGCGTCGTTAATTAATTTTTCGGCTTCCGCATCTTCGGTGGCTCTCACCGTGTAGGTCCCAAATTTATAAATACTCTGCGGCGTTAATCCAAGATGCCCCATTACCGGAACTCCAGCGGTTAAAATTCTACGGATACTTTCTAGAATCTCTTCTCCACCTTCCATTTTGATGGCATGAGCACCGCTTTCCTTCATAATCCGAATGGTTGAAGCCAAGGCCTCCTTTGAATTTCCTTGATAACTACCAAAGGGCAGATCCACCACCACCAAAGCTCGATTTATTGCTCGTACCACACTAGAAGCATGATAAATCATTTGATCCAAGGTGATTGGTAAGGTAGTTTCGTGTCCGGCCATCACATTGGAGGCTGAATCCCCTACCAGAATCACATCAATTCCCGCATCATCCACAATTTTCGCCATGGAGAAATCGTACGCGGTAAGCATGGAAATCTTTTCCCCTCGGGCTTTCATTTCGGCCAAAACATGGGTAGTAATTTTTTTGTGTTCTTTTTTGTGAATACTCATGGGTTCATGAATGATTATTGGCGATATTTAATCGATTTACCGGGTAAATCTGATTCTAAACCCGGATATTTGTACTTTCTTCAACAAAAGTAGGAATAAACCGAATGAAAACAAGCAAGAACCTGATTCGCAATACCCTTATAGCCGTACTTTTCATTGTTGGATTGGGAACTACTTCCTGTGAAAACGATTTTGAAATCAATGCCGATTGGAAAGAGACAATCATCATTTATGGCTTGTTAGACCCATTGGATTCGGTTCAGGAAATCAAGATTAACAAAGCGTTTCTTAATACGTCGGGCAGTGCTTACGAAGTGGCACAAAATCCAGACAGTTTGTATTTAGATTCAACGTATGCAACCATTACCGAAGTTGGATCAGGGAAAGTTATCGTACTAAAGAAAACGCAAGTAGATAAAGACAGTGGTTTATTTAGCAAACAACCTGTTTATGTTTGGACCACCAAAGAAAAGATTTTACCAAATTCGGAATACCGTGTGGATGTAATTAATCCCTTAACGGGGACCAAGGCAAGTGCGAAAACATGGACCTTAGGAAAGGCAGCCATTCAAGGTCCTGTATTTGAACAAAGTGTAGTTTTCGGAATAGGCACTCCCTACATAACCACCGCTTTTACCCCTGGTGAAAATAGTTTTGCTTTTGATGTAAAATTGCATGTAATGGTAGAGCGGATTTCTGTAGCTGATACCAATCAAAAATCCCAGAAACTGTACACATGGAATATGTTAACCAATTTCCGTGTACAGCCCAAAGTGAGAGCGATACACCAGATGCCGAGACAAGCTTTTTTACAGTTTTTAGGTTTTACAATACCTGCATCGGCCGAGGTTAAACATAGAATTAAGTGGATGGGCTGTTCTTTTTACGGGGGAAATCAATCCTTAGTAGATTATATTTCAGTAAACGAACCCAGTATCGGAATTGTTCAAAAACAAGCCGATTATACCAATGTTGAAAATGGTTTTGGACTGTTCGCTTCTCGGGTACAGCAGCAGATATTAAATATTCCACTGGACAAAAACTCATTGCCCGTGTTGCAAAAAGATAGCAATACACGGAAGTTGAATTTTGTACCGTAATAATATTGTATTTGTTCTAATACAAGAAGTATCGGTTTTTATAAAATCGGACAATTTGATCCATTAGGTCATTCATTTTGGGGTTATTCCGGCACAAGTGGCAGGATTGCTGACAATCCGTCACGGTGATAACTTGTTTTTCGGCTTGGTACGGCAATTGACAATATTGGACAAAAGTTATTTATTAAAATGAGCAAAATCATCGGAATCGACTTAGGAACCACCAACAGTTGCGTTGCAGTGTTGGAAGGTAACGAACCTGTTGTAATTGCAAACAGCGAAGGCCGCAGAACTACTCCCGCCATCGTAGCTTTTATGGACAACGGAAATGGAGAGCGTAAGGTGGGTGACCCAGCTAAACGTCAAGCAATCACCAATCCACAGCATACTATTCAATCGATCAAGCGTTTCATGGGAGAAAAGTACTCAAATATGAGTTCTGAAATCTCTCGTGTACCTTATAAAGTGGTTAAAGGTGACAACGACACCCCTCGTGTTGAAATTGGAGATCGTACCTATACGCCACAAGAAATTTCGGCCATGACCCTTCAGAAAATGAAGAAAACAGCCGAAGATTATTTGGGCATGGAAGTAACTCGTGCGGTAATTACGGTACCTGCTTACTTTGACGACGCACAACGTCAGGCTACAAAAGAAGCTGGTGAAATCGCTGGTTTGAAAGTAGAACGTATCATCAACGAGCCAACAGCTGCAGCCTTGGCATATGGCCTTGATAAAAAGAGCGAAGACATGAAAATCGCCGTATACGATTTAGGAGGTGGTACATTTGACGTATCTATCTTGGAATTAGGTGATGGTGTTTTTGAAGTAAAAAGTACCAATGGTGATACTCATTTGGGTGGAGATGATTTCGACCAAGTTATCATCGATTGGATGGCTGATGAGTTCAAGAGTGAAGAGAATATGGACTTACGTAAAGACCCAATGGCTTTACAGCGTTTGAAAGAAGCAGCAGAAAAAGCAAAAATTGAATTGTCTTCTTCTCCTGAGACCGACATTAACTTGCCTTATATTACGGCCATGGATGGTGTACCCAAGCACTTGGTTCGCAAATTAAGTAGAGCGAAGTTTGAGCAATTGGCTCATGATCTGGTTCAGCGTACATTGGAACCTTGTAAAAAAGCATTAAAAGACGCTGGATATACCTCTTCAGACATTGATGAAGTGATTTTAGTGGGAGGTTCTACTCGTATACCAGCGATTCAGAAGTTGGTAGAAGATTTCTTCGGAAAAGCTCCTTCTAAAGGCGTAAA
>CAZKOM010000023.1:6427-26170 GCA_964554385.1 uncultured Flavobacteriaceae bacterium
ATCCAGATGAAGTTGGTGCAGTAGGTGCAGCCATTCAGGGTGGTGTGTTAACTGGAGAAGTGAAAGACATCTTACTATTGGATGTTACTCCATTAAGTTTAGGTATTGAGACTATGGGCGGTGTAATGACCAAAATGATTGAGTCGAACACTACCATTCCTTCAAAGAAAACCGAAACCTTCAGTACTGCAGCAGATAATCAGCCATCGGTAGAAATCCATGTTTTACAGGGCGAAAGACCCATGGCTAATGACAATAAAACAATAGGTAGATTCATTTTGGATGGTATCCCACCAGCTCCTCGTGGTGTACCACAAGTAGAAGTTACTTTTGATATCGATGCCAATGGCATTTTGAACGTAAGTGCTAAAGACAAAGCTACTGGCAAAGAGCAAAAAATTAGAATTGAAGCTTCTTCGGGATTGAGCAAAGAAGATATCGAAAAAATGAAGAAAGAAGCCGAAATGAATGCTGAGGCTGACCGTATTAGAAAAGAGGAAGCGGATAAAATTAACGCTGCCGATCAATTGGTGTTCTCAACCGAGAAGCAATTGAAAGAGTACGGTGATAAAATACCAGCCGAAAAGAAATCGGTTATTGAAGCAGCAAGCGAACGTTTGAAGAAGGCTGTAGGCGAAAAGAATTTCGCGGAAATGGAATCGGCTTCTACTGAATTGAACGCCGCATGGCAAGCAGCATCTCAAGACATGTATAACGCAACAGGTGGAAATCCTGGTGACATGGGAGGTGATGCAGGTGCAGGTGCAGGTTCTAGCGCTGGTGCTGGATCAGGTAAAACAGGCGACGAAGTTCAAGATGTGGACTTCGAAGAAGTAAAATAATATTTTTTACAATGGTTAGAAAGGCTGTCTCTTCGGAGTCAGCCTTTTTTTATTTTCAAGTACTGATCTATTTGATAAAAATACAAGTACCGATTCATTCATATTACCTTTGTAAATGGAATAATATAAGAAATGGTCTAATTTAAACGTTTATTGGACTACACTGGAATCTATTATTTCCGAAGAATAAATAACCATGAGTACAAAACAACGAAACAAACGAATTTTCGCTATCGTATTGGCGATTGGTCTAATATGGGGGATATGGGAGTGGACAAAGCAACGGGATGCGGAACGGATTGCGGAAATCAAAGAAAAGGAAAATACCATTGTTGGTGATACCGTTGTGCCCGTTACCCTATCGGATACTTCGGGGATGGATTTAATTGAAATCGACAGTGTAAAAATGCTTGCCGCTTTTCAGCGTGCTGCCAATCGATACTCGCAAGCCTTTTTAGCTAAGAATGCGGAGGTATGTGCCGAATATGCTCTTCCCGCGATGATTAAAGCCAATGGCGGAATAGATAAATATAAAAATAAGTTAAATGCATATTTCGCGAGAGACCCTATTGTTCCAGATCGGGTAATTGCTGGTCCCGTGGAGCGTATTGGACCCAAATTGGATCGGGAAGGATATGGTCATGGCTGGTACTGCATCATGCCTGTTCGCCGATATGTAACCGTTGATGGCAAGCAGATGTTGGATGTACAACACATGGCGGGTCAAACCCTAGACGAAGGCAAGCATATTTATTTTATCGATATCACAGGAATGCCTTGGGAAAAAATAGAGCAGGTAATGCCAGACATTGACTTTCTGGTAAAAAAATAATTGAAGAATTGCATTGATCGCTTAGCGGTGGGATTAGCCGTATGATTCGTTGTTAGATTAGCCGTATGATTAGCGGTTTGACAACGTTTAAATTAGCGGTAGGATAGGCCCAACAATTTGACTTAATCCTGTTACAATTAAATTCAATACGAATTACCAATTTAATCGGCAGTCAATTAATTGCGTTGCTCGGCAAATAAAAAAGGCTACCTCGTTGGAGATAGCCTTCTATACACGATAACGTTTAAATCTTATTTAGATGCAGTTAAGCGCATTTTACGACGTGGAGTTTTTTCTTGTTTTTCCTCGTCAAAGGCAGCTATACCGGTAATGGCTTGGTCTACTAAAATTCTTCCGCAGTTTTCGCAATCAATGATACGATAGTGGGCACGGATATCGGAATGACGTTGTGGTGGTATTTTAGAAAAACAACCTCCGCAAGAGCTTCTGATGATAGGAGCAACGGCAATACCGTTCTTCATGTTGGTACGAATTCTAGAATAAGCGCGACCCAAACGAGCATCTAATTTACCAGCCGCAGCATCGCGTTCTGTTGAAATTTTAGCTATTTCCTCCGCATTTTCCTTTTCTATCTCTGTTAACTCCGCTTTTTTGAAATCTAAATCTTTCTGTTTAGAATCTAACGTAGCTTGCGTTTTGTCTAAAATTTCTTGTTTGCCTTCGATTTGCTTTCCGAAGTCGCGAATTTTCTTCTCCGCAGACAGGATTTCCAAACCAGCAATTTCTTTTTCTTTATTGATGGCATCATACTCACGGCTATTTTTGATGTTATTCAACTGTTCATCGTATTTTTCGATGGCGCGTTGAAAATCTTTAATAGCATTTTTCTTTGCAGAAATTTCGTGGTTATAGCTATCGATTTCTTCGGTAATATGCTGAACGCGGGTTTGCAAGCCAGCTATTTCGTCTTCCAAATCGGCAACCTCCATTGGCAATTCGCCAAGAACGGCGCGAAGGGCGTCGATACGGGAATCGATTTGCTGCAATTTCCACAAATCCTTTAATTTCTTATCAATGGTAACGTCCATGGTTTATATATAATCTATTGGGTTGGTAACAGTTTCGGCAAAAATGGTTGCAAAATTAGGGAATTTTGCTGATAAAATCTCAGAAAAGAGTTGCATTGTAAATTTCTCACTTTCGAAGTGGCCGATATCGCAGAGCAGCAGGGAATTACCAGCATCGAAAAACTCGTGGTATTTAACGTCTGATGTAACGTAAGCTTGGGCTCCGGCGGCTTTTGCGGCGGCGATCAGGAAACTTCCTGAACCGCCGCAAACCGCCACTTTGGCGATTGGCAAATCTGCCGAAACCGTAAATTTTACGGATTTTAAATTCATCGATTGTTTCAAGTATTGCAAAAACTCCTTCTTAGTCATTGGTTTCGGCAGATTGCCAATGGCGCCGGAGCCAAATTCTCCGCTTGTATTTTCGATTCGTATCCACTCGTGAGCCACTTCTTCATAAGGATGAGCTTGATTAAATGCCTGTTCCACCGCCGATTTTTTCCAAGCCGGTACTATCACTTCCAATTTCAATTCAGAGGACGAGTACGGCTCCCCTACCTTGCCTTCGGCGGGATTGGCTCCTTCCATTGGCGTAAATGTCCCTGTACCTTCGGTTGCAAAAGAACACTCGGAATAATTACCAATAAACCCTGCACCGGCCTGGAAGATGGCCGATTTCACAACCTCCAAAGAATCATGAGGTACAAATAATTGTAGTTTATACAATACATTTTCTTTGGGAAACAATACCCGAGTATCGGACAAGCCCAATTTTTGTGCTATTTTCTGATTTACTCCATGCGCCAATACGTTATCTAAATTGGTATGGCAAGCATAAATGGCAATATTGTATTGTATTGCTTTGATTATGCAACGTTGCACTTCGTTATCGCCCGTTAATCGTTTTACACCTCCAAAAATCAAGGGATGGTGGGCAATAATTAAATTACAACCTTTCATCTTGGCTTCCTCCAAAATAGCTTCGGTTACATCCAAACATAACAAGGCCGAATGCACTTCCATCGTTCTGTCGCCCACTAACAATCCGGAATTATCATAGGATTCCTGCAACCACAGCGGTGCGATGGCTTCTAAGGCTTTGGAAATATCAGAAACAGTTGGATTCATGATTCAAAGTTGCAGAAAATAACGGAATTTTGCAGCCTCCCATGAAACAACTACAGTTAAAACCCGGCAAAGAAGGTTCGATTTTGCGCAAACACCCTTGGATTTTTAGCGGTGCGTTAAAAGACAGTCAATCCTTAACCCCGGGAGAATGGGTTCAAGTTGTTTCTCATCGTGGTGAATTGCTTGGAATTGGTCATGCAGGCGACGGCAGTATTGCCGTGAGGATTATTGCCCACTGGGACGATGCCTGGTTCGGAGAAGCCCAGGATTCGGCATTTGCTAAACCGCAGTTACTTACTTCATTAAACGCCCCCATTCGCACACCGGATGTGGAATTTTGGAAAGGCCGATTAGAAAAAGCGTGGGTGATGCGTAGAAATTTGAATTATGGACCCAATACCTCCACCAATGCGTTTCGGTTGGTTCACGGAGAGGGGGATTTGTTGCCTGGGTTGATTATCGATATTTACGGAGACGCCGCCATCATCCAAGCACATACCCACGGTATGTTGGCCGCGGTAAAGAATATTGCTCAGGCGCTTCAGCAAATACCAGAACTGGAATTAGTTACCATTTACAACAAAAGCGCCTCTGCCATGCATTTAAATGCGGCGGATGTAGACGGTTTTGAGCTGGGCAATCAGCCCAGCGGCAAAGCCCTCGAGAATAATCTCCCCTTTTGGGTGAATTGGCAAACTGGACAAAAAACAGGCTTCTTTTTAGATCAACGAGAAAACAGGGCTTTGCTCCGGCAGCACGCTGCCGGCAAAACCGTCTTGAATACCTTCTGCTACACCGGTGGTTTTTCCATCGCTGCGCTCGCCGGACATGCTCAACACGTAACCAGTGTAGATATTAGCGCTACCGCCATGGAATTAACCAATAAAAACGTAGAATTATACTTCGCAGAAAATGGTAATCCCAACAACCAAACCCATGAATCGGTTACCGCAGACGTCCTCCAATATCTTAAAAATCATTTAAAAACCTACGATATCGTAGTGCTAGACCCTCCAGCTTTTGCTAAAAGTTTAAATAAAAAACACCAAGCAGTGATGGGGTACAAACGACTCAATGCCCTCGGAATCAATTGCGTTAAGCCCGGTGGTCTGTTATTTACCTTCTCTTGCTCCCAGGTAGTTGATGATGTGCTGTTTGCAAATACCGTTACAGCAGCTGGAATAGAAACAGGTAGAAATTGCAAAATATTGTACAAATTAGGACAGGGACCAGACCATCCTGTAAATCTCTACCACCCCGAAGGCCATTATTTAAAAGGATTGGTCATTCAAGTTGATTAGGCATCATCCAATTACAGACTTCTGCCGCGAACTACGGTAGTCTTATTCTTTATCTTACTTTTTGAAGATGCCACATACATTAACTGCGGCGGATTGAAATCTCCTCCGTTAGGGTTTTTAATAGACCATCGTCCTCCCATGTAACTCACCTTTCCATCAACAACTTCCAGTGAAAGTTCGTTGCCTCCCTTAGTTACAAAATGCAGCCCCGTATTGTCATCTACTGAAAAAGACACATGAATTCCCTCGGTAGAAATCTTGCCTAAACTCACTCCCTTGATCCCATCCACAAACAATAAGGATTCTACTTCCTTTCCACTGGAGCTTTTAATAGTTCCGCCTTCAACCCGTACATTCTTGGAATCAACTTCTCGAAACAACTCAAAACTTCCTTTTAATCGATATTGAATCTCGTTTGCCGGAATATTGTTCTCACGCCATTCTACCAACGTATTCTCTGTCAATATCTTGGTTGGCATAAAAACAGAACAAGACGAAAACAACACTGCCAACAACCCCAAGGCTATAACACGACTTTTTTGATTACTATTGCTCATATCCAAAGAATTTACGAATCTACTTTTATTATGGATGAAACACCGCAGTTGTCCGGCTTATTTTGTCCACCCGAATCACGGATTGACTAACTTTTTGGATTTTTCTGGGTTCAAAATGGTTTATTGAATACGAATTCGCCGTATCCTTAAATTGTCTGCGTTTGCATCGAGTCCATTGTTCGATGGTATAAAAAACCTGCAACTCTGGATCGGTATCTGTCCATGGCACTCGTTTTAATCGATCGGAATACACATCATTAGACCGCGTATCGGATGCTGCTCCATTGCCACTTGTCCCATCAATAGTTAAATTCCCCATCGAATCGGTGCCAAACCCTACCGCGGCAATATCGTATATATCTCGGGTAGGAATTTCTACCGTACCAACGATCAAAATCCAATTTTCTTTTGCCGAATCCAACTCAAATCGATCCTTCCAATACCTCCATTCTTGCACTCGGCTGCTAATTCGCATGGATTTCACCTCAGCCCCCTGACTCCCATAACTTCCCAACCCACGATAGCCAGACCAGTAAAAGGAATCAAAATCAATCCGCCAAGTATGTTTTTTCATAGATCGCTGCATCTTTTTTGAAACCTCAACCCACAAATAAAATTCCTGTACGATTGGTGCTCCCTGAATACCGGGATAACTGACATGTTTGGAGATTCGCTTCAATTGAACAGGCGGCCTATTTACTGAGACCTCCAAACGCCCACCCAACAATTGCCCTATACCCAAAACACCCATCAACATCATCGAACAACACAGCCGAATTATTCTTCTTTTTTTCATTATACTACCCATCACTTTCCCATTAACTTTCATTTACACTGTATTCCGTTATTTTATATTATTGACTCTAGGGAAACTCAGAATCACTTTTCATATTTTGTACCAAACTTGTATTGCAATCCAAACCAAGTATGACTAACTTGAAACACACCATCCATCAGCAACCCATTATATCCCAAACCAACATTTGCATATAATTGTTCGAAAACGCGGCAATTCACCCGAAAATCAAGATGATATTGTAAATCAAAATCGTTTGCCAAACCCTGTGTCTCACCAAAACGTGGAGTATTAATCGTCTCGGAAACCAATTCCCGATTCCCATTATCGTACCATATCCAATGCCTATCGTACGTGACATAGGAATAGGATTGGTTTTTCCTGCTATCCTTACTGACGTTGGCAAATCCATACAACCCCGCATTTGTTTCAAAAGTTAAGCGCGTATTAGGCTTTTTAAAGTTCCCTATTTCAATATTTAGATTTGCTAAAGCACCTAAGGTTTTACAACTCGCCGTTTGAACTAATCGCCCACCATTTTCAAACACATGTCTAATATTATTTATATAAATATCTTGATAATATTCCCAATAATTGTCTTCGTATTTGAGCTCCATAGCGCTAACACCAATTCCCAAATCAATATTGGTACGCAAAAATCGATATCGCAACGGGGACGACGCATCCAAAGCAAATCTCCGGGAAATATTTATACGCGCAGAACTTAAATTGTAGAGTTCATACCCTTGCGTTCCTCGCCAAGTTCCATATCGAATTTCTCCGTCTTGAGGCATGTAACCACCTGTTACAATGTAAGTCCGTGGATACATACGCTGGGGCGAAAATTCATACACCGTATCATACAAAACAACGGTATCCGTTGGAGCTCCTCGTTTCAATGTAGTTTCTAACAGGTCCAACCCAAACAGAGAAACCTGAAATAACCCCGTTATTACCAACCAAATAACTTGCTTAATATTGTTCTTAATCCCCATCTACAAAGCCACAATATACAGAATTTCAGTCAGATCAAAAAACCTAGACCATGCATCAAACTACCGCTATCCTACTCCTTCGGTTCGAATACGGTACCAAATTTATACTCCAATCCCACGGTAGTGAAATTTGCGATGACATCATTTTTCAACAATACCGTGCCCCCGTATCCACCAAACAGTGAAATACCCGATGTTACATATACCTTACCCCGAACATTGAGGTGCAATTGAACATCGGATCCCGTGTAAATAACATCAGAAGAACCCCAGGAACCATAATAATAATTTACTTCTTCCCTCACCCCGTTATCGTAATATATCCAATCAATTGAATAATTGTCTATTATGGCTCGGTAGGTTGAAGAAAATGCGGTGTAGGCATAAGCTCCACCGTTTAGTTCTAATGTGAATCTCTGTTGATTCTTTTTGAAATTACCCAATTCTACGTGTAGTTCTAATTCCGGCCCCAAGGTATAAAAATTAGCCCAATGTTTACTCGTGCCTCCGTATTCATACACGTGTAAATTCCCCCCAATATACTGATCTGAATATTTTTGCCACGTTGTCATGCTGGTAATATAAATCTCACGTAATCCAACACCAAGATGGGCATCCGCTTTTAACCATCGATACCGCAAAGCTGATTTTGCATCCAAGGATATTTGCCTACCAAAACTCAATCGATTGGTATTCAAACCCTCTGTAGTATGTCCGTCCACAAGTCCATACTTACTTTCACCGCTTTGTGGCATCCAAGAAGCGGCGGCAACCCAAGACCTTGGAAATCGAGAATGAGGTGAAAGCTCATACACCGTGTCATACACAACCACCGTATCGGATGGAGAATTGACGGATCCCACCTCCAATTTATGATCGCCAACACCAAAAACACTCGTTGGAAAAAACAAGAAGCACAGCGCAACTATTCCGATAAATTTACTATTACTAAAACTCATTGCTAACAAAATAATATACAATATTTTAGGCAGATTTCCAAATCCGACCTACTATTATACGACAATAGCTTTTAATTATTGTTGTGCTTTTCGATAAAACAACCAAGCAACGGGAATAAACAATACATTGGGTAGCCAAACGGCTAACCACGGCCAAACTACTCCCCGATTTCCGTACGAAATAAAATACTTGCTAAAGAACAAAAAGAACAGAATTACAAAAATCCCAATACCCAAAGAGTAACCCAATCCATTTCTCGTTTTTCTGCCTGCAACACTGACTGCAATAACCACCAAAATGAACGTACTAAAAGGAGATGCATATCGCCGATATAGCTCAGTTTGCAATAAATCTACATTGCTGGACCCTCTCAATTTCTCTTTGGCAATCATTCTTCGCATTTCATTCTGGTTTAAACTCTGAACATCTTCCAAGCGAAAAAAGAAATCTTCGGGATTGAAATCAATCAATGTATCCATGGAATTCATGTTCTTAACCAACTGATTACCATTGGGTAAAAACACCCGTTGCTGAACCATCTCCAATTGCCACTTTTTAGCTTGTGGCGACCATCGGATAAATCTGCCAAACAATGTACTCTTTAAATTTTTACCTTGATATTCCTCCAACGTAACCCCTATACCAGAACTATCATTGTTATTGAAGTATTCCATGTACATATTAACCCCAGGTTTCAACTGCCTAAAAATGGTTGATTTCGCCTGGGAGTAATAATCCCGCATATACGTATTCTCAAATTTCACCCGCTTTTTATCGGTAATGGGAATTATCCAAGAATTCAACAAATAACTAAAAAATGCAAGCAAAGCCGCAGTAGCCATGTAAGGCATTAAAATTCTTCTCAACGACCAACCTCCGCTTAACATGGCTATAATCTCTGTACGAGAAGCCAATCGAGAGGTGAAATACAATACCGAAATAAATATAAAAATCGGGGAATAGGTATTTAATAATGTTGGAATGAAATTCAGATAATATACCGAAAATATCTGATCAATTGGAGCGCTTTTCTCCATAAAATCATCTAATTTTTCAGCAAAATCGAACACCATGATGATGATTACAAACAAGGCCACCGTAACAAAAAACGTCCTCAAAAACGTTGATGCTATGTACCGGTCCAGTTTTGTAAATCTCATGATATGAGCAAATTATAATTTCATAATTATTCGATAAAATTCCATCAACTCAACTTCCTACCCACCGTTTTTAAAATGCTATTTTTCCAGTTGTGAAAATCTCCCTGTATTATCCGTTCTCTCGCTTGTCTTACTAGCCACAAGTAAAAACGCAAGTTCTGGATGCTCGCGATAATTGGCCCTAACATCTCTTCGGATTGGAATAAATGTCGAACATAGGCTTTCGAATACTCCGGGGTTAACCAAGAATCAAAAGGGGAGAAATCGTTGGCCCATTGTTTATTTCGAATATTAATTTGACCTTCTGTGGTAAATACGGTTCCATTTCTGCCATTTCGGGTTGGCATCACACAATCAAACATATCAACACCTAAAGCAATGCACTCCAAAATATTTTCAGGGGTACCAACACCCATCAGGTAACGAGGTTTTTCAACCGGTAAAATATCGGTTACTTGATTTGTAATGCGGTACATATCTTCGTGCGGCTCGCCTACACTTAAACCGCCAATAGCATATCCATGGGCATCGTGTTTCAACACATATTCCGCACTTTCTTTTCGCAAATCGTCATAAACACTCCCTTGAACGATAGGAAATAATGCTTGCTCGTGTCCGTACAAGGGTTCTGTCTCCCCCATCCTTTGGAAACATCGATCCAACCAACGGTGGGTCCTGTGCATAGAATCCTTAGCATACTTATAATCGCATGGATACGGAGTACACTCATCAAATGCCATGATGATATCTGCACCAATAACCCGTTGAATATCGATAGCCTTTTCCGGAGAAAACAAATGTTTGCTGCCGTCGATATGCGAGTTGAATTTCACTCCCTCTTCGGTTAGTTTCCTATTCCCGCTTAACGAGTACACCTGATATCCACCGGAATCCGTGAGCACCGGTCGTTTCCAATTGGAAAAACCGTGAATACCTCCTGCCTGTTGCATCACTTCCATACCGGGACGCAGATACAAGTGGTAGGTATTGCCTAAAATGATAGATGCATTTATATCATTCAACAGAAAATCTCTGTGTACCCCTTTCACCGTTGCTGCAGTACCAACCGGCATGAAAATAGGTGTTGGAATATCTCCGTGTTCTGTTTGCAACAAACCTGCACGGGCTTTGGTAAAAGGATCTTTGTGTTGTAAAACGTAATTCAAGTGGACTAAAATTAATCTTGAGCCATCAACGAGATGCTGAATAATCGAGGATAAATCGCACTCAATGAACCAGAATAATAACTATTAGGTATTCTCACCAAAGCATTATTCAAACCATTGGAAAGCTTAAATTCTAAGGACAAATCAACAAAATCTAATCTAAATTCAAACCCCGCACCCATTTCATAATAATATGTATTCTTTTTTATGGCGATCAGGGGTTTAGTATCGCCGATAGGTACATCTTCATTGCTTTGAAAATCATGTGACCAGCGAAGTCCGCCGATGATGTACATTCCTGTATTGTTCGGCATGGAAGATCGATATTTCAGGGTTAAAGGAATATCCAACGAGATGGTTTCTATCTTCAGATTTGGCCCTGGAGTATTTTGCCATGTATATTGCAAGGTACGTTCGTGCAACTGCAACATGGTAAGCATTTTAACCTCCCAAAATCGACCCATGCGCATGGCTACTGACCCCCCAAATCCTCCGCCAACCTGCCCTCCAGGTCGGATAGATTTTATTGAATCGGTTCGTTGCCAAAACACCGGATCCAATTCCATTTTCATTTTGGCTTGCGTACCAGCGAAGGCAATTCCCCAAAAGAAACGCTTTCTGAAAATTCGCATCGGATCCCGAGGAGTTGCATAGTCCAAAAAACTAAAATCGTTATTGGGATTTACATTCGCCGAAACCGATAACGATTGAATATTTCCAACCTCAGGGTGAGTTGAGCGAATGCTATTTATATATTGTCCTTCTCGAAATAAATACTGGTAATTTCCAACAGAGAAAATAGACTCTTCCAATGGATGTAAAACTTGTTTAAAAACTGACTTTTCTGCGGACTCATTTTCAATTGAAATCAAATAATCCGCCGAATCACTATGGATAGAATACCCGATATTTTGAGCATGCAAAAAAGCACACTGAAAAACCAGTATGCAGGTAAAACAAACTAACTGCGATATGTGAAATATCACTTTACGCATGTGTACATCGTGCAAATTCCAAAGGTAAGTGGTTTATAAATAACGGAGGAAAATCCAACAGATTTTGCTCTATTCACAAATTCTTCTCCTTCTGGAAATGCCGCTACACTTTGTGGTAGATAGGTGTAAGCCGTAGCATCCTTACTAAATAACTTCCCCAAAGGCGGCAAAATATATTTAAAATAAAACCAATATAATTTGCTAAAAACTGGATTGGTGGGTTTAGAAAACTCCAAAACAACCAATGGGCTTCCCGGCTTTAGTACCCTGCCCATTTCCGCCAAACCTTTATCTAAATTCTCAAAATTCCGAACACCAAAACTTACTGTTACGGCATCAAACGAGGCATCTTCAAACGGTAAATTTTCTGAATCTGCTTGTTTGAGCGTAATTCTGGTATCCAATCCTCTTTTTTTCAATTTGATATCGCCAAAATCCAACATACCCTGAGAAATATCAATTCCTACAACGGTTAGATTTTTTATTTTAATTAACTCGATAGCCAAATCGGCAGTCCCGGTTGCTACATCCAACACCTTAGTGGGATTGAACTTAGCCACGGTTTTACGAACACGAACTCTCCATATATTATCTATTCCTAAGGATAGAAAATGGTTCAAAAAGTCATAACGAGGAGAAATGTTATCGAACATTTGCTCAACTTGTTGTTTTTTTGAAGCCTCGGAGGCAGGATTGGGTTTTACGATAGGTGCCGACACAATAAGGTACAAATATACCACTTTCCACCCATTCCACTGTAGCCGAAACAACCATTTCAAACAAGAAAAACCCTATGGAAATCAAGCAAGCCAAGTATTTAGGAAGTTGGCAACGTAACGACCAAATGACACATACAGACCTGCCCGAATTTGCATTTATCGGCCGTTCAAACGTAGGTAAAAGTAGCTTGATTAATATGCTTACCAACCACAAAGGCTTGGCAAAAACAAGTTCAACACCCGGTAAAACGCAATCTTTAAATTTATTTTTATTGAATGAGATTATACAATTTTGTGATTTACCTGGGTACGGTTATGCCAAAGTAGGCAAGGCAACGCGCCAAGCTTTTTCCAAAATGATTGAGTATTACTTAAAAGACAGACCCAATTTATACTGTTTATTTATCTTGGTGGACTTACGTATAGAGCCGCAGGCATTGGATATAGAATTCATAAATAAATGCGGCGAATGGGGAATCCCATTTGTCATTGTTGGAACGAAAGCAGATAAATTAAAATCTGCCGCTGTTCAATCTGCCTTAACCACCTATCAAGAAGCCCTTTCAGAACATTGGAACCAAACTCCTCCATTTATTGTAAGCAGTAGCGAAGATAAAATTGGTAAAAATGAAATTTGGAAGGTTATCGCAGATGCGATAAAGTCATGAGCAGAAAACTATAAGAATTATAAGTGAAAATGGTTTAGTACTTCCGGACTAAGCCGTTTCATTAACAACAATCTCCTGTGAAATTACTCAAGGCGTGGGACACAGCCAATATCAATCATTCGGGGCGATCGTCTGTTCGAAATAACCACTGATGGGAAGCAGATATCAACGCATGCATAGGAATCTTGGTATGGTCTAAATCAGTACTCTCGATAAATGAATGTAATTCTGCTTGTAAATCAGGTGCGGTAACCAAATTTCGGCAAGTAGCTGCGCGCGCAGCACACAACCATTCAATTGCTAGAATTTGCTCTACGTTGGCAATCACCTTCATGAGCTTAATGGCAGCATTTGCACCCATACTCACATGATCTTCTTGGCCATTACTACTTACTATGGAATCCACAGAAGCGGGTGTGCAAAGTTGTTTGTTCTGACTTGCCAATGCGGCGGCCGTATACTGTGCGATCATATAACCACTATCAATTCCGGCATCTTCTGCTAGATACGGCGGTAAATCTCGTTGACCGCTTACCAGTAAAAACGTTCGTCTTTCGCTGATGCTACCAATTTCGGACAACGCCATTGCCGCATAATCTAAGGTTAATGCCAAAGGTTGACCATGGAAATTACCCCCACTTAATACCATGTTTTCTTCTTCAAAAACATTGGGATTATCTGTAACTGCATTTAACTCTCGCTCCCAAATATTAAAACAATGTTTCAAAGCATCCATCGAAGCACCATGTACTTGAGGAATACAGCGGAAACTGTACTGATCTTGTACTTGTTTTTTGGGCTGTTTAATATTGGGAGATTGCTCTAAGATATTTAAAATCTCCGCTGCAACTTCTTGTTGCCCTTGTTGATTTCGAACACGATGAATTGGTGCATAAAATGGTTCAATCCTACAATCAAAAGCATCAATACTCAAAGCAGAAATCCAAGGTAGTAATTGTTGAATTTTCGAAATTAAACCGTATGCTTCCAAAGCATGTGAAAGCATAAATTGGGTTCCATTGATTAAGGCTAATGCTTCTTTAGGACCCAAAACCAAAGGCTCCCAACCTTTTGATTGTAACCAATTTTCACCAGATAACACCGGACCACCCGGCAATTCAACCAAACCTTTACCAATTAAAGGAAGTACCATTTGTGATAACGGTGCCAGATCTCCCGATGCCCCCAAAGAACCCTGTTCAAAGACCAACGGCAATGCTCCCTCATTAAACATCGCAGCCATTCGTTCAAACAACACAGGTCTCACCGCGGAATAGCCTTTGCTCATGTTTAACAGCTTTAACCATAGCATGATTTTCACTCTGCCTCTAGGCAATAGCTCACCTACTCCCGAAGCGTGTGTAATCAATAAATTTTGCTGTAAATCCCCCAATCTACTATCCGAAATCACCACATTTTGCAAAGATCCAAAACCTGTATTTACCCCATACACTGGGGCAGTTGCTTCACTTAAGTACCTTTGCAAAAAAGCAACACTTGCCTCCATTTGAGTACGGACATCATCCGTTAAATCAACCGGTTGTTGGATCGCCATCAAGGCTTCGTCCAATTGGTAATGCTGTTTCATTATTTTGGAAAATTATGGGTAACCTGTTCCCCAGTAGCTAAATTTTTCATCACGTAAGTATGTTGATCTTTTTCGGTTTCGCCAATTATAATTGCATACCCAAAATTTCTCTGATTCGCATAATCCAACTGCTTTTTCAATTTTGGAGTTCCAGGATACAATTCTACACTCTCCCCTCTATTTCTCAATACAGAACAAAGTTCATATGCATAATCCAAACACGCGTCATCCATGGCACACACCAGACTAGTATTCATTTTTTCTGTATTGGCCGATGGCAACAAAGTAGCAGCTTGGAGCACATCAAAAATTCTATCCAAACCAAATGAAACCCCAACGCCAGAAACATCCTTCAATCCAAACATTCCTGTTAAGTTATCATATCTCCCCCCTCCACCAATACTGCCTATTTTAAAATCCGAAGGAACCTTCTCATCATTAACAACCACCTCCATTACTGTTCCAGTGTAATAACTCAACCCTCTAGCAAGAGAAACATCTAATTCAACATTGGAATTTGACCGTATTAATTTCAATATCCGCTGAATATCTGCAATTCCATTTCTCAGTCGCTCTTGATATTCTTCCACTTCTACCGACTGCACAAAACGCTCTAACGCAATTAATTTTTCTTGATTGGATTTTAATTGTTGTGTACTTTCCAAAAAATGCCAAGCTTGTACCGTATTGTTCAACCCTCTTTCTATCAACTCCTTTACCACCCCATCACTGCCAATTTTATCGGCCTTATCAATTACTATCATGAACTGTTGCCATGATTCTGAGGAACCAGCCATCGGGACAAATGCATCCAAGATTCCACGGTGATTAATCCTAATTGTTACTCCCAAGTTCAATGCAGCAAAAACCTCTTGATACATTTCTATCAATTCTGCTTCTGATACAATTGAATTTGCACCTACCACGTCAATATCACACTGCCAAAATTCTCGATACCTGCCTTTCTGCGGACGATCTGCACGCCAAACCGGTTGCATTTGATATCGTTTGAATGGAAAATTAATTTTATCCCGATTCATAACAACAAACCGGGCCAATGGAACCGTCAAATCGTAACGAAGTCCTCTGTCCGATATGGAATTTACTACCGCCTTAGAATTTCTTTGCAATAAAATTTGCTCATCTGTTTTGGACAAGAAATCTCCAGAATTTAACACTTTAAACAGGAGTTGATCCCCTTCATCACCGTATTTCCCTTGCAAGGTCTTCAAATTCTCCAGTGCCGGGGTTTCCAAGGCACCAAAACCATGCAATTCAAATACTTGCTGCATTTTTGACAAGATATATTTGCGTTGTTTCATGGTTTCAGGACTAAAATCTCTAGTACCTGAAGGCAAACCCGGTTTTTCCATGGTGCAAATTTACTGCTCCAAGCGAAGTTTGAAGAATTTGTTGCGAAAAATGCAAAAATAAGAATCGGTTTGGCATACTATTTGGAATTACCTTTGTTGATATGAAAAATTTAGTATTCGCCTTTTTCGTTGCTGCCATGTTCCCTTTTTCATCTGCCTTTGCGCAGGAATCCGCAGCTCCATCTGAAGCGCCTTCCGTTCAAGTTAAGAACATAGACGGAGGTGCCATCAATTTCAATAGTTCGATTGAAAAAGGCAAGATTACCATTGTTTCATTTTGGGCAACCTGGTGTGGCCCTTGTATTAAAGAATTACAAGCCATTGATGAACATTACGCAGAATGGCAGGAAAAATACAATTGCAAATTAGTTGCAGTGAGTATCGATGATGCAAGGAACTCCAGAAAAGTAAAACCTAAAGTATTAGCTGAAAATTGGCAGTATCAAATTATATTAGACGAGAACATGGATTTGGCGCGTGCTATGAATGTTAATAATCCCCCTATGACTTTCGTCTACGACCAAAATGGCAAACTTGTTCATTCACACCAAGGTTATATGCCAGGCGCCGAAGAAGAACTAGAGCAAATCATAGCAGGTTTGGCAAAGAAATAAGCTCATTTCTAATCGGCATATTTAGTCCGATTTAGACAATACTAGAAACTTCAGATTACCATGCTACTTCTTCCCATTTAGGTATAGCAGCGTTAGTTTGAATTTGAATCCCTTTGACACCAGCACTATTAGCCGCTATTACATCGCGCTCCCTATCCCCTATCATCAGTGATTGACTGGGATCAATTCGATATGTGTGCAAAGCTTTTTCTATCATCAAACTTCCCGGTTTTCTACACAAACATTTACCAGAAAAATCAGGATGATGCAGACAAAAATAAAAATCCGTAATTCTAAATCCAGAGGCGATACATAAGCCTTGAAGATATTGATGCATCGCCTCCACTTCATCTCGGTGATACAATTGTTTATCTAAACCGCCTTGATTGGTTATCACAATCAAAAGGTAACCCTTCAAATGCCATGATTTCAGGGTTTCAACCACCCCCGGTAACACTTCAAATTCTGCCAACGATTTGGTATAATCTCCCGGATCGTGATTTATTACCCCATCGCGATCCAGAAATAATGCTTTTTTATACAAATCAGACAATTCCTGTCCCATAATTCCGTGCAAAATACCGTATTTTCGCATATAAATTAATTAACCATGGCGAAAAATCCCTTGGTAATAATACCAACCTACAACGAAATTGAAAACATCGAAAAAATGGTTCGCACGGTGTTTGCCTTGCCCAGAATTATCGATTTATTAGTTGTAGACGATAATTCGCCCGATGGAACTGCACAATGTGTGGAAGGTTTAATGTCGGAATTCAACACAGCAACGGATGAAGGACAACCAAGATTAAACATCTTAAAAAGACAAGGTAAAAACGGATTAGGCACTGCCTACATTGCCGGATTTCATTGGGCTTTAGACAAGGGCTACGAGTATATCTGTGAAATGGATTGCGACTTCTCGCACCCTGTAGATCAACTCCCAAACTTAATAGCGAAATGCGAAAATGGTGCGGACGTGTGTGTTGGATCTCGTTATGTTGGCGGAGTGGTTAATGTTGTTAATTGGCCAATGGGACGCGTATTGATGAGTTATTATGCGTCAAAATATGTCCAATTTATCACCGGATTAAAAATTGCCGATACTACAGCCGGTTTTGTATGCTATAAGCGGGGTGTTCTTGAAAATATCAACATCGACAAGATCAAATTCCGCGGATATGCCTTCCAAATTGAAATGAAATTCCGATCCAAAAAGAAGGGATTTTCTATTGTTGAACATCCTATTATTTTCACCGATAGAACTGCTGGAACTTCTAAAATGAGTACAAAAATTTTCCGCGAAGCACTGTTCGGTGTAATTGAATTAAAGTTAAAGAGTATTTTCGGACAGATTTAACTGTCTCATATTTCTGTAACTTTAAATGCCCCCAAAACAAGACATTAAGAAGGATCTTTTTTCAGCGCTCTTTGTAGCGGTAGCATCGTATCTTTTTATTTCCATAACCAAGAATCCCTTTCCACTCACTTCGGATGAATGTTTTTCCTTGTACCACGCTCAATTCCCTATTCCCACAATTTGGAAAGAATTAAGTAAGGGAAACAATCCCCCATTATTTGAAACAGTTCTTCACTTTTGGATACATGTTTCGGGATACACGGAAGTTGCTATAAGAAACCTACCAACCATTATAACCTCAATAACAGCAGGATTACTTTGGCTACTTTCACAGCAAATAAACAAATCCAAATTAGCCAATGCACTTGCAGTATTATTTTTTGTAGGCAGTAATACAATCTTGCTATTCTCGCAGGAAATTAGGGCGTATAGCTTACTCTTGTTATTTACAGTTTTAGTTCAACTTTTATGGTTAACTCCAACGATTAATAAGACTAAACTCCATAAGGTATTGTGGGCCATTTGTGCCGCGGCCTTGGTATATACCCATTTTTTTGGTTTTTGGATATTGTTAATCCAAGGGCTTTTTGAACTATCAGAATTAATAAATCAAATAAAACAAACACCCTCCAGTAAAAGGAAAATTGGACAAACAATTGTAGCACAATTTTGGCCTTGGTTGATATTATTATTCTTATATGCCCCATATTTACAAGTAGTGATATTCCGATTCGTGGACTCTGCCAGCAGTGGGACATGGATGGAACCTGCTCCATGGGCAGCCCCTTATTTTACTTTATGGAAGTTCACCAATATTCCTGTGGCCGTCTTCCCTACAATCCTACTGTTACTGATAAATATTAAATCGGTAATATCAAGAAGTCCAATCGACGCGAATAATAATGCCGATACCAACAAAACTGAAAAATATCTAATAGCAAGTTTTTTGATTCCTTTCTTGGGAATGTGGTTAATAAGTTTGCCAAGCCCTTGGTGTGTTCCAATGTTCAACGAGCGATATGCAAGTTTTGTGCTACCCTCCTTAGCACTTGCTGTTGCTTCCCCTTTGAAAGGAATTAATATTTCCCTTTCAAGTATTTCCAAAAATAAAGCACTTCTTTTTCTGTGGCTGATTTTATTAATTAGTCAGTTTCGTTTTAGAACTATTACAGTTAACCAAAATATCGATGTTACTACTGCGGTATCGGAAGTAAAAAACAAAAAGAATGCTTCAGTGATATTAGAACCCGATCATGCCGCTTTCCAATGGTTGTATTATACCAATCAAACCAAATTTAAACATTGGCGTTCCGATTCTATCTATCATCACATGGCACAGCAATTAATTCAAGAAAAAGTCTACATTCTGAAAACCCAAAAGAGTTTGGATAGTTTCGGATTAACAAAACATACACCTCTTTTTTATATCCATTTAGACAACCGAAAAAACAAACATACCGAATTGATTGAGGATCAACTAAAACAAAAATTTCAAGTTCAACCCTTTCCTCTCCGAAATGATAAAACCGCTATAAATCACCTCACTTCAAAAACATCTGAAATCTGGTTACTTCAGCCCCAACCATAAATTCATCATCCCAATACAGAATGAAATTTGAATTTTAATAAATTCAAAGTAGCTTGTTCGCATCTACTTACTT
>CAZKOM010000024.1:0-25704 GCA_964554385.1 uncultured Flavobacteriaceae bacterium
CTGGCGGACGACGAAGTAACAACGATACTTCACGATATGCTACCGCCTGTTTAGATAAATCATCATACACTACCAGTGCTGGTAAGCCCAAGTCACGGAAGTACTCGCCTACTGCACATCCCGCCATTGGTGCAAAGAATTGCAAAGGTGCAGGAGCCGAAGCAGGAGCTGTTACAACAACAGTGTAAGCCATTGCACCATGCTCTTCTAATGAATTTACTACTTGCTTAACGGTAGATTCTTTCTGACCACAAGCTACATAAATACAATATACCGGCTGTCCTTTTTCGTAGAATTCTTTTTGGTTAATGATTGTATCAATAGCAATCGCCGTTTTACCTGTCTGACGATCACCGATAATCAATTCTCGCTGACCTCTACCAATTGGAATCATCGCGTCAATTGCTTTAATACCGGTTTGTAAAGGTTCTTTAACAGGTTCACGGAACAATACCCCTGGTGCTTTACGCTCCAATGGCATTTCGAAAAGGTCGCCACCGATTGGACCTTTACCATCAACCGGCTCGCCCAAGGCATTAATTACACGACCCAATAAACCATGTCCGGCTTTGATCGATGCAATTTTTCCTGTGCGTTTTACTTTATCACCTTCTTTAATTTCTGTGCTACTTCCCATCAATACCGCACCCACGTTATCTTCTTCATGGTTCAATACTACAGCACGAACGCCGTTAGCAAATTCAACCAATTCCCCACTTTGTACACCGAGGAGTCCGTAAATACGAGCGATACCGTCCCCCACTTGGAGAACTGTACCCACTTCTTCGAGGTTTGCAGCCGTATCGAATCCAGAAATTTGGTCTTTAAGGATGGTCGATATTTCGTCAGGTCTAATATGTGACATAATGATTTTTTAAGCGATTTGTAGGTCTTTTTTAATTTTCTGTAATTGGTTAGAAACGGTAGAATCGAAAATTTTACCATCGAAAACGATATTGAGTCCGCCAATTACATCGGCATCAATAATTTGATTTAATTGCACTTCGCTAGCTCCAGTTTGTTTTGCAACATAGGATTTAACGGCTTTCACATCGGCATCACTTAAGGCTACCGCTGCTGTAACTTCGGCAGTCATAATATTTTTATGTTTATTCACCAAAGCGATAAATGCTTGTGTCATTCCAGGGATTAATGCTTCCCGGAATTTATCGGCCATGATCATTAAGGTATTGCGCGTTAACTCCGTGTAGGAGCCAAACAACTTCTGCATCGCTTCTTTTTTCGTTGCGATTTTGATCAATGGACTGTTGAGGAACAATACAAAGTCTCTATTCTCTTCGCAAACGCTCATCAAATGACGAACATCACTATCAACCTTATCCAATGATTTGGTCTCCAACGCTTGCTCGAACAAGGCTTTGGCGTATCGCGAAGCTATTCTAAAGTCTGACATTCCGTAATTGGGTTCTCGGTTTAATTCAATTGATTTAATTGCTGAGAGATCAAAGCTTGTTGAGCGTCTGAAGCTTCCAACTTCTGCTGAACTAATTTCTCGGCAATTTGCACAGATAAAACAGAAACCTCTTTTTTCAACTCAGCGATTGCTGCTGATTTTTGTTTTTCGATTTCGTCTTGTGCTCGTTGCAAGATTTTCTTAGCTTCTTCATCGGCCGATGCTTTTGCATCACCAACAATTTTGTCTTTCATTTCTCTTGCTTCCTTCATAATCGCATCGCGCTCTTGACGAGCTGCTGCAAGCAACGCTTCATTTTCGCTGCTCAAACGCGCCATGTCGGCTTTTGTTTTTTCCGCTTGATTCAACGCATCTTCGATGGTCTGTTCGCGTTCACGAATAGAATCCAAGATTGGCTTCCAAGCAAATTTCTTTAAGATAACCATCACTAAACTGAAGGTTACCAGCATCCAAAATACAAGTCCTATGGACGGTGTTACTAATCCCATTTTTCGTTAATGTTAAAAGGGGTTACTGCTTGCAGCAACCCCCGAATTTTTCTTAAAGGAACAGAATCAAAAGACAAACAACGATCGCGAAGAATACAGCACCTTCGATAAGAGCTGCAGCTACGATCATGTTCGCACGGATGTCACCAGCAGATTCAGGCTGACGAGCAATGGATTCCATTGCGCTACCACCGATTCTACCGATACCCATACCAGCACCGATAGCGGCCAAACCAGCACCGAGAGCGGCACCCATTTTACTGTAAGCAGCGGCTAAATCAGCTGCTTGAAGAAGAGTGTTCATGAGACTCATAATTGTTTATTGGTTATTTGTTGTTTTGTTGTTTAATTAATGATGGTGATCTTCCACGGCCATGCCTATGTAAATAGACGTTAACAAAGTAAATACAAAAGCTTGTAAGAATGCTACTAGCAATTCCAACATACTCATAAATACCGTAAATCCTACGCTTAACGGAGTAACAGCAAAGCCTATTTCCTCTTTAATCGCACCGAATATGAATATCAACGAGAAGAATCCAAGAATAATAAGGTGACCCGCTGTAATGTTCGCAAATAAACGAAGCATCAATACAAAAGGCTTCAAGATAACCCCTAATATTTCAATAGGGATAATGATAGGATACATCCAAACGGGAACATCGGGAACAAAAATGTGTTTCCAATAATATTTGTTCGCATTTAAATTAACGGTAAGGAAAACCACAATCGCTAAAACCATAGTAACTGCGATATTTCCGGTAACGTTTGCCCCTCCTGGGAAAATTGGAATCAATCCGTACAAGTTCAACACGAAAATAAAAAAGAATATGCTCAACAACAATGGCATAAACTTATTGGCTTTATGTCCGATGGATGGTTTAGCTATGTCGTCACGAATAAATAGAATCAAAGGCTCTACCAAATTATGAAACCCTTTAGGCGCTTTACCAGCACGTTTTTTGTAACTATTGGCCATGCCTATCGCAATGATAAATAGGGTAATAACACCTATAAACATCGCCAACACGTTTTTAGTGATACTCAAATCGTAAAAATCGGTTGACCCATCTTCTGCTATCACATGATTCTCTTCGTCTAAACGATAGCCATTATAGGCATCGTGACCGTGATTAAATTTCGCCGATGAAAAAACCTCAATCCCTTTGGATTTTGAATAAATAATCACAGGCAATGGAATGGAAACAGAACCATGGCCTTCTCCCCATAAATGCCAATCGTGTGCATCGGAAATGTGATCCATAATCATTTTTCCTGGCTCAAACTTCTTTTCGTCGTGCGCTGACTCTGCATTATGGGCATTGTCTGAAGCATGCGAATCCCCATGAGATGCCACACTATTATGTTCAGCGGCGGAAGAATGCTCAACCTCCGTGGCTTTTACTGCAGATGAAGCTTCCGATTTTGCCGAGTTATGGCTTTCTTCTGTAGCTTGTGCCGCGGTAAAAAATCCAAAAAATGCACAAAATAGAGAAATTCTTGCAAAATTTTGAAGTCTGTGCGACACTGAAAGTATTGAAAAATCAAGCATTATTGTGAATTTGACTGATCCGACGAATCGGGGCGCAAATTAATACGCTTTTCGGAAATTTCAAACAACAAAAACAAAACAAAATAAACACAATACAATACGGTGAATGGAATATCGGCCTTGCCCGTATTAATAAAGGTAATTACAATGAACAACAGGGCCATTACCATGCGCAACATAGACGCTATCATACTTCTCCTGATCCACTTGTTTTTATTGTCTAATCCTTCGGTTCTGCCCACCCACACCTTCAAAAAGGTAAAAACCAGGAACAAATATACCAAACCGATGTAGGTATAAGTAGGTAGATTAACTTTGGGCGAGAACATGTCGGCCATGTAAGTAGCCATGCTCATCATCGCTACGAAAGCGTAATTTCTGTACGAAGCAAATTTCACAATCTTGGGGGTTAGCGTTAAATTTTTTTCAAAATTAGATATAAGGATGCCGCTACACCTAACAAAGTACCCACAATTGTAAATACTGGAAATCCAAAATGGTGCTTAGCCCAGGAATTATCAATAAAATAACCCATAAACACAAACGCTAATATGCTGCCTATCATTTGAAACGCCATAGAGGTGTATTTCATGAATTCTCTGCTTGAATCCGCCGCACGATTGCTGTTTACTTGACGTTTTTTATACCCTATCCTATTTTCTGATTGTAATTCTTCCGATATAACAGCCTGTGAAGAACTACTTGATTCTGAGACGTCCTCCAGTGCTTTATTCACACCGTGAACAATAGCATTACGCCGTGTTTTACCCATTAATTTCTTGAAAAATCTGGATTACTTTTCCTTGTCTTCTGTTCGGCTAGAAGCCGATGAAGCGGCCGCAGCAGCGGTACTATTGGAGTTCATGGTACAACGACCATTAAACTGCGCTCCTGCTTCGATGATAACTTTTCCAGCGACGATATCACCATCAATTCTAGCACTAGGCTTTAATTCCAATACTTGTTTCACTACCACATTGCCTTTAATATGTCCAGCAACAGTGGCAAATTCAGATTCGATATTACCCAACACCTTGCCGGTGTTTCCAATTACCAATCGTTGTGTAACTTTAATCTGCCCTTCAATGGCTCCGTCAATTCGAATATCACCGTTAGAACTCAAATCCCCTGTTAGTTTGGTACCCTGACCTATAATATTTAAAATACCTTGGGAAGAAGCTGGACTTTCTTTTTTACCCGAATTGCCTTGAAACATAGCCATAGTTACAAATATACTAAATTCAACGATTATTTATTCAATTCATTGGGCCTCACCGAGGTAGAATCGAATGCCGATTCGTTGCCTTCCAAAATTTTATTCAAGGTTTCTTGTTTGGAGTATTTCACTTCCAATTTGGTCCGTAAATCTTCAACTTGCTGATTTAACAATAAGATTTCTTGCCTACTTTCAGCGGTTACGGCCCTGGGCAACAATGCTCGCATTGGGGTATAGGCAACCAACAACATGATTAAAGCGGTAAAGGCAACCAATAAACTGCTAAAAACCATCAACACGTTCATCGGCGTTAATTGAATTGAAAAGACTTCAGCAAAGTTGTTGTCATTAATTAACACCAAACGATGCTTATTCCGAAGATTAGCAATAATTTTGCGCCGTCTGTTAGATTTTTTCATAACGAATTGATTGAAGCAGTCAATAAAACACCAAATTTAGCGTTTTTAATAACACAATGCGAATCATCAGAAGCTACACCACGTTTTTATCGATGCCTGCCGGTCGATTATTTTTCGTTGGTTTCCTTGCTTGGATGATATCCGGATGTGGCAATGAGGAAAGCTGGTCGTACAAACAATGGCATAATACGCTAGCACATTACAACAAGTTTTTCAATGCAGAGCAAAAGTGGTTAGAAACGGTTGATTTAACGCGAGAAGCGTTTAAAGACGATCCTCGTAAACCGATTACCTTATTCAATTATGGCGACGCAGCAACGTTAAAGGGAAATCAAGCGGCAATGGACGAAGTGATTAAGCGCGCTTCAACCATGATTGATCGACATCCCCGTTCTAAATGGGTAGATGATGCCTATTTACTCAATGGCAAGGCCTATTTTATGAAAGGCGAAATTACGGCGGCTGAAAATCTGTTTACTTATGTAATTGAGCATTTCAAAGACCCTATTTCTATTTACCAAGCACAACTTTGGATCGTTCGTTGTTTAGTGATGAAAAATCGCTTGGGCGATGCGGCTGTATTGGTGAGCAATTTGGTAAAAAAACCAGATTTCCCAATAGAATTAACAGCTCAGGCAAATTTTATCACTGGTGCCATTGCCATCGAACAAGGTAATTTTCAACAGGCCATTGCCCCCTTAACCAAGGCACTACCGAAGACCCACCAACGCATGGATCGGTATCGTTTGATTTTCGCGTTGGGGGAATGCCATTTAAAAATTAAAGAATACGCAAAAGCCGAACAATATTTTTCAAAAATCGCCAAATTCAACCCTCCATACGAGATTGCATTTCGCGCAAAAATGGCACAAGTAACCATACTTAGTGAACAACAAGAAAATTACACCAAAGCCAATTCTATTTTGGCCAAGATGCTAAAAGATGATAAAAACTTGGATTTCCGAAGTAGTATTTACCTAACCATGGGTCATAACGAAATCAAGGCAAAACGAGATGCGATTGCCATCAAGCGATATCAGCAAGCCGTGTATATTGCAGAAGACAAAGTTCAAAAGACCAACGCCTACCTCGCTTTAGGCGATTATTATTTTGGTAAAAAATTGTACGCTGGCAGCGCCCGTTATTACGATTCTGCATTTAAAATTATTGATGAAAAACATCCCAATTTTCAAGCGATTACAACGAAAAATGATGTTTTAGGCGATTTATTAAAGGAGGTTTTGGTATTCACCGAACAAGACAGTTTGTTAAAAATGGCCAAGGATGCGGATTGGAGATCCAAAAAGATATCGGAGGCAATTGCTAGAGAAAAATTAGAAGCCCAGCGCGCAGCAGACGCTGAAAAACTAAAACAACAGGCTAAGAATGGTGGTGGCAATGCTCCGGGTGGATTTCCTGGTAATCCAGATTTTGCACCCATGAACGCCGGCGGAGGTGGAATGCCCACCATGGGTGGCAGCGCTTCTTTTCCTTTCTATACTGCCGCACAACGTACCAAGGGGATTCAAGACTTTGAACGATTGTGGGGTAAACGCAGTAATGCGGATTATTGGCGATATTCAAACCGCAAATCGGAGATAGAAAATAATTCAACTGAAAACAAAAATTCAGAAGAAAAAACCGAATCAACCAATGGAAATCCATCTTTGGCTGGAAATAAAAATGACGGTAATAACAAAGGCTCCGGTACTGCTGAAAAATCTACTGCTTCAGACAGTAGTTTGATGCCAAAAAATATTCCTGCCGAAGAAAAACGAGTCTACACTACCCTCCCCTTTTCTCCATCAGCCCAAAAAGAGGCCCTGGCCAAAATTGAAAAATCTACCTTTAACGCAGCTCAAATTTATCAAACACGTTTAGCAGAGCCGGCCACCGCCATCGAATTATATATTCAACTCATCACACGGTTTCCGAAATCAGAATACGCTCCGCAAGCCCATTATGAAATAGTGAAACTCTGTCGTTCCACGGGCGACTATGCCATGGCTGATGCTACCAAGTCTAATTTGATAGAGAAATACCCTAAAAGTATTTATGTACGCATGCTGGAAAGCAATTCTACTGCAGAAATTAGCAACACCGGTAAGGGTTCAAAATCCATTGATAGTATGTTATCGGTGATTTCGGGATATTTCATTGAAGAAAAATACGAAGATGTTATTAATGCTAAAAAGTTTGTAGACAAGCAGTTTGCTGGAAACGAATATCAAGCTCAATTTGATTTTATCTACGCAAGTGCCTTTATACGTTCTGGAAATACGAAGAAAGGCATTGATTTAATGGAGCAAGTTTCTGCGGATTATCCTACCAATTCGGTTGGATTTAGGGCCAAAGACATTTGTGAAGCGTATCGTAAGTTAGAAGCAGAAAAAGCGCAAAAAGAATCCACAGCCAACACTTCGGCAGGCAATCCGAGTGGAACAAATTCGGTTTCCGATAACTCAACCGTGAATAATCCGGTAACCGTGGTATCTAATGGCGCTTCTATTTACAAAAAATGGGATGGTGAATCCGAGAAACTCGTGATTTTCGCAATTCCTAAAGGTACCAATGTCAATCTAACTCGATCCAGTTTAAGCGATTTTGCAAAAAAGAATTTCTCATTCGAAACCTTGGAAATTTCTACGGCAATTCCCATTGGATCCATGATGGTCATCAGTATTCGAAATTTCTCAAAACCCACAGAAGCAGATAAATTTAATGACTATTTGAGTCGTTCCGCCGACCTATTTCTATCCAAAGGAATCATGGAATATAAATCTGGAGCCATTACCTTGGAAAATTATGCTCAGCTCACCAAAACATTGGACTTAAAATCGTATTGGGAGTTTTTACAGGGCAACTAGTAAACGTGTGGAAATTTGGCGTTAGCCTGAGTGATTTGGCCTAGCAATTAAGGCTTATATTCGCATATTATTCCTATGACCAAGGGCAAAAACTTCGAATTTTCATTCATTCCATTGTTCTGGAAAATTATGTTCGGCGGCACGGCTGCAGTTTTTTTAATTTTCTTATTAGCTACCTTGGGGGCATTGGGCGAAATGCCCGATGTTGAAGATTTGGAAAATCCCAAAAACGCACTGAGTTCAGAAATCATTGGAGACGATGGCTCGTTAATGGGTTCATTTTATTTAGAAAATCGGATCAATACTTCGCACAAAGACATTGCGCCTTGTGTATTTCAAGCGCTAGAAGCAACCGAGGATGTGCGATTTCGTAAACATTCAGGAATTGATGTTCGAGGAACTATTCGTGCCGTTATGGCCTTGGGACAAGACGGCGGAGCGAGTACCCTCACGCAACAGTTAAGTGAAAATTTATTTTATCGGTTTAACAAACCCAAGAATAAATTCCTAATGGTGTTACAGAAAATCAAAGAATGGGTAATCGCTGTGGAATTAGAGCGCCGATACACCAAGGATGAAATTATTACCATGTACCTCAATACAGTTCCATTTTCTGGGATTTCCTTTGGGATTGAGGCGGCATCCAAAGAGTTTTTCAATAAAAAACCTTTGAACTTGGAAATTGAAGAGGCGGCAGTCTTAATTGGAATGCTGAAGGCCAACCATCGTTACAATCCTAAATTCAATCCAGACAAATCGTTACAAAGAAGAAACACGGTATTGGAGCAGATGAACAAATACGGATTTTTAACCGATGATAGTACCGAACTATTGAAAAATAAAAAAATCGTATTGAATTATCGTTCCGCTGAAATGGACGGAATGGCACCGTATTTCAAGTATTATTTGGGTGAATATTTAAAACCTTGGTGCAAAGAACACGGGGTGGATTTATATCGAAGCGGTTTGAAGATATACACCACGCTAAATCCTAAACTCCAGCAGTATGCTGAAACTGCGGTTAGAACGCACATGCCAAAATTACAAAAGCAATTTTACACTTCCTGGGGTAAAGAGAAACCATGGCGCTACATCACCAACTATGCTGTAATCCCAGGATTTATTGAAAATGCATTAAAAAGAACAGAGCGATATAAGGGTTTACAGGAGCAATTGGGCGATGATAGTGCTAAGATTTTTGCCGAGTTAAAAAAGCCTATACGGATGACGGTTTTTTCGTGGAAAGGCGATTTGGATACGGTGATGTCCGTGTACGATAGTATGGCGTACATCAAAAAGATTCTTCAAGCTGGATTCATAGCGGTGGAACCAGAATCTGGACACGTTAAAGCATGGGTAGGCGGTGTAAACCATAAATATTTCAAGTACGACCACGTAAATAGAAATGCGCGCCGACAGGTGGGATCAACCTTTAAACCCATCGTGTATGCAACAGCTATCGATATTAACCAATTTACCCCTTGTACAGAATTCGATCGTGAACGTACGGTATTTTATTCTGGAGGAGAAGAATGGTCGCCAAGAAACGCCGATGGAAAATCCGGCGGTCGATGGACGATGAGCAAAGGTTTAGCATTATCGGATAACTTGATTACGGCTCAGATAATGAAGAGTTTGGGTGAGGACGCACCCGAAATTGTAGTAAAATTCGCTGAACGCGTTGGAATCGAAGAAAATCGCATTCCAAAGGTACCTTCTATTTGTTTAGGAACTATGGAATTGAGTCCGTTTGAAATGGCATCGGCGTACAGCGCATTTGCAAACAATGGGTTATGGATTGAACCTACTTTCCTACTCCGCATCGAAGATAAAAATGGCAACGTACTGCAAGAATTTAATACTCCAGCAACGGATCAAGTATTGAGTGCACAAAAAGCATACATGATGTTCCGCATGTTGGAAAACGTAGTGAATGGGGGAACGGGATCCAGGCTCCGCGGTGCTGATTTTGCGCTGGAAGGACATGTTGCAGGTAAAACAGGTACAACCCAAGGTTCCGCAGACGGATGGTTTATGGGTTTAACAAAGAATTTAGTTTGTGCTACCTGGGTAGGTGCAGATGATCCAAGCGTGCGAATCCGTGGCGGTTTATTAGGTCAAGGCTCTGTAATGGCACTTCCCATCTATGGATATTTCATGAAAGAAGCACTGAAAGACAAAAGCACCGGGGTTAGTTCCGAAGCCTTAAGTCCTCCTGAGGGTTTTGATGAGAGTATATTAATGTGTACGAAAAAAACCAAAAACAGTCCCGCCGATGATAAACGAACGGATGATTTGGGAAATTAATTGATTCGTTAATTTCGTTCCTTCTTAATGAATAGGTACGATGATTTGCTTGTAAACCGTATGGTTCAATACAATTTCAATACACACTTCAATTTTTCCACTTTTGATTTGAAAAACTAATTTTTATTCCTATCTTTGCACCCCTTAAAAACGCATTTTTTGTATGAAACCTGATATTCATCCTAAGACCTACCGTAAAGTTGTGTTCAAAGACATGAGCTGCGACTATACTTTCCTTACCCACAGTTGTGTAGATACAAAAGAAACCATCAAGTGGGAAGATGGTAACGAATATCCTTTGTACAAGTTGGAGATTTCTTCACAATCTCACCCTTTCTATACAGGTAAGCAAAACTTAGTAGATACTGCAGGACGTATCGATAAGTTCATGAAGCGTTACGCTAAGAAATAAGAAGCAAAAGAGTAAATTTTTTCATAATAGGGAGGTCGTTATACGGCCTCCTTTTTTATTTAATGTGCACCCACCATTTTAAATTTCTTCCAACCCTATATTTATTAACACTAGACTTTTGTTCATTGCTGGTGGATTTTTACCCATGTGGATTGACTAAATTTGTGCTATGATCATCCGGTTTTTCGAATCCAAACACATCGCCAATCTATATCCACTAACACTTACCAGACCGGCGGCAGACTTGCGTTGCGGAATTCTAACCATTGCTGAAAAATGGTCCATGGATTTGTCGGCCACAGAATATGGATTTGAATTAAGTCCGGGCGTTGTAAATAATGAAGGCGAGAAACTAAATAGTGAAAATGTTGGCGATGAAAAATTGAGCGATATAATATTGAGTGCCGAAAATCGACAATATTTATCGGAGAAGTTCCCCGCGCCACAGGGCAATACAACTCATTTTATCAATGGCCATGTTCTTCCCTACCCTGCTTTAGTGAGTGCCACTCAACAATTATCGGCAACCGATTCGTTGTGGCAAAACGATATTTTAATTGCTTGCGGATCGGAAGCCTGGTCGCAAAATTTCTCCCATAAAATAGAATGGGATGGAGAATTAAAAATCATCGATAGACCCTACCATATTTTTGGATTTAATGGTCATGAAATCAACGCCGACTTTATCCGATTAACATCGGGAAGAACTTCACAAGCACTAAACGATAGTAATAGACAGTTTGGGGCACATCCCATTTTTATTGAAGAAGGGGCGAAAGTAAACTGTGCTACTTTCAATACCAATGAAGGCCCAATTTATATAGGAAAACATGCCGAAATCATGGAGGGAAGTTTGGTGCGAGGTCCTTTTGCTCTTTGCGAAGGCGCCGTTCTTAAAATGGCAACCAAAGCTTATAGTAATTCTACATTAGGCCCCTATTCTGTTGCAGGCGGTGAAATTTCAAACGTAGTATTTTGGGGCTATAGTAATAAAGGTCATGATGGATTCTTAGGGAATGCAGTAATTGGCGAGTGGTGTAATCTGGGAGCCGACACCAATGCATCCAATTTAAAAAACACCTATGACGATGTAAAAGTGTGGAATTATAGAACCAGTAGATTTGATAAAAGCGGAGTTCAATTTTGCGGTTTAATCATGGGTGATCACAGTAAATGTGGAATAAACACGATGTTCAACACGGGCACAGTTGTAGGCGTGGCTTGCAATGTATTTGGGTCCGGTTTTCCAAGGAATTATATTTCCGATTTCAGTTGGGGCGGAGCACAAGGTGTAGTAACGCATCAATTACCCGCCGTTGACAAAACCGCCGCGTTGGTGATGCCACGCAGAAAGAGAGAATATTCTGAAATCGAAAAACAAATTATCCATGAAGTATTTCGTCGTTGGGCAATCAAAGAATAACAAATTTTGCACACTGAATTTAATGTAGATTTTAATCTATAATTTGCACTGTAAATCAATGGAGTTCAACCATTGATTTTCAGACTATTAATTTCAAACCATAGGCAACCCTATTTGTTTTATACATATCTAAATCAGTAATTAGCGAATGTTATTTTTCGGACGTCAACCGCTCATTTCATCTTGTAAATCGTATATTATAATTATTGGTGGAATTCTCGGATTATCGAGCTGCACCATTGAAAAACAATACCACTCTTGGGGCTGGAAAATCAGTACATCCAGTTCAATTTCCGGGAAAACTCGATCTCTTGAAAGTTCTTTAACGAACAAAACAACTGAAAGGAGTAATAACGCTAATACCAAAATCAACAGCAACGCCGTTGAAACATTTGTAGCTCCCTTCAATAACAACAATACACAACACCAAGAGACAAATTCCTTCTTCAAAGAAATAAGCCCCACTTCATTAGCACAGAAATTCGATAAAGAAAAATTCATCGACTTCAGAAATCCCTACACAATAAATTGGTTAACCAAACCTCAGGATACGGTTTTCTTCCCTGAGAAATACCATCATCGGAAACATGGAACTTTGTACCTTCCTCAAATCAAGAATGAAGAAGAGTTCAACACCGCTACAGCATTTGCTAATCTCAAAGATGTTTCTGCTTGGAATTGGTTTGATCGCGGCCATATCTCAGCTAAAATTGCCTTGTACTGGCTGTTCGGGTTCATGGCCATGATTATCATCATTGGCTTAGGTAATATTTCTTTGGCTGGCGTTGCCGCTAGTACTCGGAAAACGATTACAAGTGCTTTAATTTTAGTTCCTGCTGTCTTATTCGCTATTGGTTACATTTGTTATTTGATGGGCACGTTTTCTATATGGAAAGCCAATAAACTATACAAAAACGCTTTATTCAAGTTACCCTATGATTTAAAGTTGAAAGCAGATGCAATAATTATGCATGCTCGTATTCCCTATGTAAGCAAGGGTGCTACATTAAGACATGCCAAACGAATTCTAAACACCTACCCTAACGATAGAAATGGAGAATGGCTTGAAGACGTAAGCAAAACAAAACGGGAGATTGAAACGGGTAGAACATCGCTTACTATTAATAATTGGAGCAGAATGAGAACGGTTGGATTTATCACTACCTTGTTTATTGTTGCATTTTTAGCAATAAAATTTTTATAATCCGCAATTAATCCAACTTAATTACTTTATTCTTTTTTTATAGATCCAAGTAAGTTACTTTTGCAATCCTTTTGCAAAACAACTTAAACAAGGATGAAAAATAAGTACGTAGATCTAATCAATCAGACTTTCTATTTCCCCACTGAGGAATTTCAATTAGATGATGATAACGACTTGGAATTCCACGGTATTCCATTGATGGATCTTATTGAACAGTACGGAACTCCGCTAAAATTCACCTATTTACCTAAAATTTCGGAAAACATTCAAAAAGCAAGAACCTGGTTTAATGTAGCCATAGCTAAGGCAGATTATCAAGGTAAATACTATTATTGTTATTGTACCAAAAGCAATCACTTCAGTCATGTTATAGACGAAGTACTTAAGAACAATGTGCATATTGAAACCTCATCGGCCTTCGATATAAATATTTTAGAAACCTTGCATGAACAAGGTAAAATTGCAAAAGACAAGTATGTTGTCTGCAACGGATTCAAAAAAGAAAACTACATCGAGAACATTGCTAACCTTATAAATAATGGTTGGACTAATGTTATCCCTGTAATGGACAATCACAATGAAATTGATTTACTTACTCAATATACCGACAAACCAGTTACTGTAGGTATTCGTATTGCAGCAGAAGAAGAACCAAAATTTGAATTCTATACCTCAAGACTTGGAGTTGGCTACAAGGACCTAGTGAACTTCTACCGAACCAAAGTAAAACGCAATAAAAATGTAAAGTTGAAGATGTTGCACTTCTTCATCAATACAGGTATTTACGATACTGCATATTACTGGAATGAATTACATAAGTGTCTCCGTGTGTATTGCGAATTGAAGCGTGAGTGCCCTGATTTAGATACTCTAAACATTGGCGGTGGTTTCCCAATTAAAAACTCCATGAGCTTTGATTACGATTATGAGTACATGGCTACCGAAATTGTATCTCAAATCAAGCAAGTTTGTAGCGAAAACAACATTCCTGAACCCGATATTTTCACTGAATTTGGGTCGTTTACTGTAGGCGAAGCCGGCGGTACTATCTTTTCTGTATTGGATCAAAAGTCGCAGAACGACAGAGAAAAATGGAACATGATTGATTCCAGTTTCATGACTACCCTCCCCGATTCTTGGGCGATTAATAAAAAGTTTGTAATGCTACCCATTAATCGTTGGCATGAAGAATATGAGCGCGTGCTTTTGGGCGGTATTACTTGTGACAGTGATGATTACTACAACTCCGAACAACACGTAAATGCCATTTACTTGCCAAAGTTTGACAAAGAGGATCCACTATATATTGGTTTCTTTCACACGGGGGCATATCAAGAAAGCATTGGCGGATATGGGGGAATTCAACACTGTTTAACCCCAGCACCGAAACACGTAATTATTGATCGTGACGAAAACGGTGACCCACATTTCCGATTGTTCTCCAAGGAGCAGAGCTATAAAAGCATGCTTAAAACTTTGGGATATATGTAATTTTGTTTAGAGGGAAAATCCGTGTTAGGTTTATTTCGTTTTAGGAGTATATCGGGATAAGCGTAATTAGGGATAGGCTAATTATGGATAAGCTTATTTAGGTATAAGCTTTTTGAAGTATGGATTTATTTAATTGTTGATCGATTGGAATCCATCCAATGCAACAGCCCATACCCTGCAGCGGCGAGCAACCCATTTATAATCAATATTTCAAAGCCAAAAACGTAATTCCCAAACCACGGACTTCCATTTGGATTTATTGAATATACCAAGGATTCAAGGACATTCAAATTACTGATATCTCGTTGCGCAACCCAAACGCCTGTTGCATCCGTGCATTTTAAGAAATATACCAGTATTGGTGAAACGATCGACCATACCACCACAGCCTTTCCTGTGGGTTTCCATGTCGTAAACATGCCAACCAAAAACATACCAAGCAATGGTCCATAGGTATAGCTTGCAACCATAAGAACCGTATCTATCAAGGACGATGAGTTTAACCATCGGAAAAACAAGATGGCAAAAAATAGCAACGCAGCAAAAATCAAATGCAACTGTTTGCGAATAGCAGTTTTCTTCTGTTCACTCCATTGAGAGCGTTTATCAGCTTGAAGAAAATCGAAATAGATGGATGTAGTTAGGGTTGTTAAAACGCTGTCTGCACTAGAAAATGTAGCAGCGCTCAATCCCAAAACAAATGCCAACGGAACCAACCAAGGTTCCCCAAAAAGATTAAGGTTTGCTTTCAATGCGAGCATGGGCAATAACCCATCTGGATACGGTTTGCCATCTTGGGTTGGAAATGAAAAACTTGCACCGAATTTCTCAACGTATTCATACATCATTACTCCCAAGCTTAAGAAAATAATATTCACTAAAAATATCACACCTGCGGTGGTTATCATGTTCTTTTGTGCCTCCCCCAGCGATTTGCAACTTAAGTTCTTTTGCATCATGTTTTGGTCCAAACCCGTCATGACTACACACATCGCTGCTCCGCCTAAAAAATGCTTCCAAAAATAATTTTTGACCATGGGATTCCATTCAAACATGGATGATATTGGATTTTCCCAAATGCGTACCCAAGGCGAAGCGCATAACCCTTTTTGCCATAACAGCATCCAATCGCCCGTTGCAAACAGCAATCCCAACAGACAAATTGTTACGCCGCCAATTAAAAAGACACTTTGTAAGGCATCGGTGTATACCAAGGTTCCTATCCCACCTTTGTAGGTATACGCCAAAATCAGGAGAATGATAATTACCACCGACAACGCAAAGGGAATTCCCATTGCATCAAATAAATAGCGCTGTAAAATAGCGGCGGTTAAATACAGACGCGCTGCACTGCCCATCAATCGGGAAAGCACAAAAAACCCGGAACCGGTTTGCTGATGCAACGGTGAAAAACGATCGCCTAAATACGTGTAAATACTGGTTAATTGCGCTCTGTAATACAACGGAAGCAACACATAGGCTATCACCACATAGCCCAAAACATAGCCCATAACTACCTGCATATAACTCCAATGGGCCGTCTTCACACTGCCTGGTACAGAAATAAAGGAAACTCCGCTCATGGAATCGGATAGCATCCCTAAAGCTACCAACCACCAAAGACTCTGTCGATTCCCCACAAAGTAGCCATCCGAAGTCGCTTTTTTCCCGGTGACATAACCGATTCCCAATAATAGGCCGAAATAACTTAATAAGGCGATACCGATAAACAAGGGTGACATGGTTAGCTAACTAATGAGGTTGTTGAATATTGGATTTTGTTCTATATTGGGGTGGTTTCTACTCGGGTTGGATTTAAAACTATTTCTTTCCAGATGCATTATTCAAAGGCAAGTTCGCAGGCAACTTAAATTTTTTACCATACAATAGCAACTCCAAACTCTCTTTGTTGAGTTGTTTCTCACCCAACGGATTCAACGGTAAATAAAACAACAAATTATTTTTCAATTCTTCCAACTTCCGAAATTCATCTCCATTTATACCATAGATTTGACCTTCTTTGTCTTCTACAATAATGGCCGAAACCTTAGCAGGATTTACGGATAAATTGTATTGATTACTGGCCTGAAACCAAACAATACGTTGAGGATCTTTAAATACAATTGCACAACGTTGAACATCCAATGGAGCCTTACCGGCATTGGCCATTACCATTGTTAATTGCAAACCCGAATCTAATGTCACTGGTTGAGCAAATGCAAATCTACCCAAACTTCTTACTCTAAATGCGTTTCGTACCATGCCTTTAGGGGGTGCCGCTACATCCAAAGCAGCACTCGAACTTTGATTTACACTGGCTTTCCACTCGTTTTGCATATATAAATCGCTGGTTCGATGTCGTTGCGTTTGAATCATCACCACTTTACTCATCAATTTATCAAATTTCATCTGTTCCAACTTTGCCAATCGCGGGTTGGATTTATATCGATTCTTTGGCTGCAATAATTCAATTTGCCACAACCCGTCGGTTCCTCTCAATTGCAAAAACCAACGATCTCCGCTTTTGAAGAAAAAATAATCCCAAAATTTCTGAACTCGAAAAAAATCTTGCATTACCAATTTCCTTTCCATAGCGGTTGAAAAAGCTAAAGGATAATTGGAGATGGATTTTAAATCCGGAAACAACCATTCGGTTTTGTCGTAAATGTTAAATTCAAACACCCCGTTTTCGGGGTTCGTTTTTGATGGGTGCCTACGAATTCCTACGGTTGAAGCCCCTCTTTTTAATACAAATTGCTTTTCATTTTGCGCCTTTGTGCCTGATTTTTTCACTGCATATTCTATGTATTTTTCAATCACCGCACGGGTTTCGTCGGGTCCCAAAAGGTAATTAAACCCTTGTTTACTGATACGATCGGCGGTAGGAACAAAATCCGTTGTTTGTCCGGTTGAAGCCGTTTTAACACCCGAATAAAACTCGGTAAAATCGATTCGAACCATCGCACCGTCATCGAACTTGTAATCGTACTCATAAAAATTCTCCCATTTCCCGCCTTTAGCCGTATCGAAAGCATACATCCGGCTCCAAGGATTTGGATCGCAAACAAACCGCAACTCTATTTTCGCATTGGGATTGAGTTGCAAATTTTGAGTTCCAGAATACGCCTGCATATCCACCACCAACACACTGCTCAATGGAAATTTCTGACCAATACTGTCTCTATTTTGAGTTACTCCATATGCCAATTGTCTTACCGCATTATCCATCCATTTTACTCGAAACGTGTAGGATCCGGAAAACGGTTTCCCGGTGGATGTAATCATGGCTTCCTTGGGTACCAAGATCATGGCCTTACCTTCAACACTGAATAATTGATCGGTAGCCGTACTACCCAAAAACTCGTACCACCCGTCTTGAAACTGGGGAAATAAGGGTTTGGTTAATGGCTTTGGGAAAGCTCCTCGGGAGGAAATCCCCTCCAGTGTTAATCGTTCGGCAAAATCAAATTTCTTTCCTTCGGTAACATCCATCCAAGAGGCTTCCTCTTTGGGTGCTGCTACATCAGGGAAAAGTTTGGTTAAAAACTGCTTTTCCGATTCGATCAATTCAGGATTTACCGATAGATAATGAAAATCTAAGCTTCTAAAAAGATTTTTAGTGATTTTACCTTGGTTGATTTTATCCGTAAATCCCAATTTCATCGCCACATCGCCATAATTCCACAAGTCTTTTTCTGTTGCCCAACTCAGATTATCTATGATATTAAGGCGCTTCAACGAAGGCATGAGCTTCACGTCCGCACTAAGATGATACACTCGATCCAAGGAAATCCCAAATTCTACCAATTGCGGCATAGTTTGCTGACACGCAGCAATGGCGGGTTTGCAACTATTTATATCGAAGGGACCTACCAAATTGAGTCGTTTACACTGCTTCCAACTGGCTAAAAACGAATAATCATCCGGAATCGAACTAAAAACTAGGGTAACTCCTTGCATCAGGCTCCAATTGGCATTGAGCAATTGGTTGTTTTCTGTACCTTCAGGAATGTACAACACTAAGGAATTGAGCCATTCCAAATGGGTTAAATCGTCATCCGATAGTACACCCGTATAACTTTGAAGCAGCAATTCCTCCAGGTTATCCATTTTGGAAATAAGGTGAGAAACGGCGGCTATATCCACCGGTGCATTCACTTTTACCCGTTGAACCTGGGTAAATTGAGGCAAATTGGTTTCCAAATAATCCAAATCTTGCTGATTGCGAATTTCCACACTGAGTGTGTAGCCAGCTACCGCATTTTTGGGTCTTGAAAACTGAATTTGCGCGTAGGATTTTTTAGGGAAAAGCGCGCAGGAACTTAGTGTTGCCAGCAACAACGGCAACAAGCAGCGAACAACTGTTGATTTTAAAACCATTTACCGAAGAGCGAACCCATTTTACCCAGCAATCCTTGGTCTAATCCCAAAAATTGCATCACGCCCTGTGCGTTGGGTGCGTGTCCGCCTTCTTCAAATTTTTGTTTTAATCCTGCAATTACAAAGCCTAAGATATTCACAGCAAGGGCTTTTTTTCGTTCGGCATCCCACTCCAAACCATAATATGAGTGTACACAGGTATCAATCAATTCCTGATAAAAACTACTTGTTAATAATGACTCAGGGCTATTGGTAACGAGGGATTGCACTTCTTTTAGCTTGCCACTCATCATTAACTTTTGCAAGTATTGCATGGCCGATTGTACAGTGAGGTCTACATACACCTCCGATTGGGACTGTGTTAATCCAATCAATACACCGTGCATTGCGTGGTATTGCCCTTTGAATTCGTTAATATATTCCTGTAACTTCATAATTATCATATAAATGTGCGGATGTCGCACAAGGCATGGGTGATTTTTCCGGTTTCAATGGATTCAATTCCTGCGGGAGTAATTTTATCGATTCTTACCCTACCGTGGGCATGTATAATATACGAATTTTCGAGGAGAATTCCAACATGGGTTACTTTACCGTCCTTGTTTGAGAAATACGCTAAATCCCCGGGTTCTGCAGCTGCCCATAGTTTTTTGCTTCCCATTTTTACTTGTTGATTCGCATCGCGAGGCATTTTTACTCCTACCATAGCGGCTACTACTTGAACCAACCCACTACAGTCCACACCCCAAATACTTCGGCCACCCCAGAGATAGGGTGTATTTAGAAATAGCCGCGCGATTTCTTGAATACGAAGTCCAATGGGCTGATTAGGTTGTAACGGCGCCTTGGATAACTGTCGCCAAGAATCAGCGCCTGATTTTCGAGCATATCGAAACGAAGTATCGCCAATTCGAAGTTGTTCCACGGCAGGAACCCAAGATCCAGGAGTTAATAATATTACCGAGTTTCCGGGCTGGGAGAATCCCAACTGTTGACTATTATCGCTAACCCAAGCCGAATCCGCATCCACTACGATAGACCAATTCCAATGCAACCAACCGGCAGGTAAAGGGTACAAATAATTTAGCGGTATCCACCCAATGTAACCATCGTGTAAGCATCGAACCTTCAACCATTCTCCCTCCTGTTGCAAGGATTCGCAGCGTTCGCCAAACAACAGGGCCGTTACCATTTCGGAAGCAGAACTTGCCGAAACACGCAAAGGAACCCAGCTTTGCAAGCAAACAAACAAAACGGGATTGGCCGATATCATATTACAAATGTAATCGCGCTTTCCGGTCTAACAAGACTTCATCGCTTTCAACGTGATCGGGATCGGGAACACAGCAATCTACGGGACAAACGGCCGCACATTGGGGCTCCTCGTGAAATCCTTTGCACTCCGTGCATTTATCTGGCACAATAAAATATACCTCATTAGACACCGGCGAAAACTTTTGTTTCACATCCACGGTTGTGCCATCAGCCATCAGAAATTCTCCTTCCACTTCCGTTCCATCGGCGATTGCCCATTCCACGCCTGCCTCATAAATCGCATTATTGGGACATTCGGGCTCGCAAGCTCCACAGTTAATGCATTCTTCGGTGATGATGATTGCCATAATTTGCCACAAATTTACGACATCAAAGTTGTATTTTCGAAGCCGTATTTGAATAATTCACCATGGAAATAGCGATACTCAGCGATATACACGACAACCTCAAAAACCTAGACTGGACACTGAACTATTTGAAAGAAAGAAATATTCAGCACGCCATATTTTGCGGAGATTTTTGCTCTCCATTTGTTATTAACTCATTGGGGAAATCAGGGATTGCAGTGCACGCTGTGTTTGGAAATAACGATGGTGACCGATTCAACATTCAGAAAAACGCACAAAATTTCCAGAATATTCATTTGTATGGCGAATATTTTGGAGACGAAAAAAATATTTTGGTTTTGGATTCGGTTCGATTTGGATGTACACATTACCATTTTTATGCAAAGACGATGATTAAAACCAACTGGTACGATGTAGTTTGTTTTGGCCATTCCCACCAGCAACACAAGCAAAAGTTTGGCAACGCATTATTAATTAATCCCGGTGAAATTGCAGGCAATTTTTCATCGCCCAGTTTTGCAATCTACGATACCCAATACCGATCTTCAGAGTTTATCGCAATTGGATAATAAATTTTTTCAATAGTATTCCAATGTTTAGCATTTCGTGAAATTTTATTCTACGATAATTCCGTCTTGGAAAAACCATTCATACCGAAACCCTCAGGATTCTTAACGAAAAAAGGCCATCCGAGGACAGCCTTTTACATTATTTATCGTAAAGATAATTACTGCAAATTGTTGCAATAAACTTACTCCCAATTACAATTTATTGGTTGAGGTTTTGCTAGGTGCAGGAACTGCGGTAGGCGTTTTTGGCGCACCCGCTTTCTCAGGAGCTGGTGCAGTCTTTAACGGAGAAGTTGGTGTTGCTTTACCAGTAATAGCTGGGGCTTGACCTGCCGTTGACGTAGGAGCTGGAGCAGCTTTAGAAGTAGGTGCAGTACGACCGCCGATGGATTGTGCATCATTCAACGATGAAGTTGGGGCTTGTTTTGCAGGTGAGGTTGCTGTTGAACCGTTTACGTTGTTGGTTTTAGGCGCCAAACTTGCATCCGAAGTTGGGGCTTGTTTAGCAGGAGATGTTGGAGCCTGTTTAGCGGGAGAAGTAGGCGCTTGAGCCTTTGCTGCGGTAGCTAGTGCTACAACAGAAGCAAATAATAATAATTTTTTCATGGTTTAATTTTTAGTTGTAACCAAACATACAAATATTTTGCCACAATGCCGAAATTTTAAATTAATGAACAATCGGAATACGCACTAAAAAACAAAATCAAAAAATAATTCCAAATAACTGAATTACAATAATTTAAAACCAAAACTTTCGCAAAAAACACCCCCTACTATCGGTAAATAATTTCACTCCTGCATAAACCTAACTACCTATAGTTTGGTATAGGTTCTGACGATAATATATATATAATTATTTATTCGTACTTGAAAGGCTCATCGATATAAGCCAAATGTCTCACATTTTCTACAACGCGTTTCATGTACGATTTCCAAAACGCATTTGCAAACAACAAATTTAGAGGATAAAAGAGCGGGCTTCGGGAATGCAATGAGTATGTATATTCAACCAAGATATTATTTGGTTCAATTTCCGTGGTTTTCCATTCCCCCACAAATTTATAAAACCCCAGCATCCATGATTGGAAATCGTCAACCTGGATTTTCCAATATTTATTTTCAATTCGCTCAAGGACATGGTCTACAGAAGCGAATCCTCCTTTTTGGGTCAATGACTTCGCTACATATACTTTTTTACTAGAACCTACTTTACCCCAATGTTCATCCTCCGTGCAATGAGTCACCTTGGGCATAAGACCATAACCAGTATGCACCTTTGATACATCACAAAGCATGGGTGTTTTGAAAGCTCGTTCTAATGAACATAGATAGTTTGTTGTGACTTTAATTTTTATTCCCATTTTTGTCTGCGTTCAAAATTTCATGCAATTTACTCGTTAATCTATCCTCTTCGTTGCTTTCATTCGTTCTAAAACGGAGGAGTGGAAAATTATACTTAGCCAATATTCCTTCTTTCATTTTGTCTCTATCCGATTGCTTCGTTCCCGCTTTGTGAAATTCAAATCCATCGACTTCAATCCCAAGTACAGGAGATTTTCCAAGTTTGTTGTATATTAAAAAATCAATATGAGTGAACGGATTTGATGCATACTTTATTTCATTATTATCCAATTTAGAGAAATCTTTAATGAGCTGTCTAAGAGGGAAATGCATTAGAACATCAAATTTTAATAATTTATCATCCGACAAAATTCGTTTAATCAAACCAAACATTAAATTTTCACTATCAAACAAGGATACCTTGCCTGATTTTCTAATAAATTTCACTCTTTCATTTTCATATCCTTTATAAAGCAAATCAAAAATTGATCTTAATTCACTTTCAACCAGTGAGAAATTATTATATTCAATGTACTTAATCAAGTCTGCAATGTTATTATCCTTTTCATTGTTATTTCCATTAACAACTACAATCAGTTGTTCTATTGCCCTTGAAACAGCAACATTTAACCGATTGGGATTATCTGTAAAATCTGAAATTTCGTTATCAACAGTAGAAAGTATAATTACTTGATTTTCCCTTCCTTGAAATTTATCTACTGTGTCTGCTTTTATTGATGTTCCCTGAAATGTCCGCTGTAATGCGTTAGTTTGATTTCTGTAAGGTGTTACTATACCTAAATCTACATGTTCAAGTTTTTCTTTAGGGATGATTTCATGTTTGATTATATCTATTTGACGTTGATTCATTAGATCCCTTGCGTGATTCCCCATTGTTGTTTTATAAACAATAAGAGGCTGACGCTTATCGGTGTATTCCGAATGAATAATTAGTTGATCATTATAAAATTTCTTATTGCAAAACTCAATGATTTTGGGGTGGCATCGATAGTGTTCTCTTAATAATGTTCTGGGAATTGTTGGAAATAATTCAAGAATAGAAGACAACAAACTATGATTTGAATAACGATAGGGTTTTAGCAAATTATAAGAGTTAAAAACTAAATCAGATTTTTCTCGAAAATGACGATCAATTACATTGGGTAACTGCTTCAAATCGCCAACAATTACAGCTCGTTTCGCACACGATAAAGCAAGTGCACCTGTTGCTAAATCAACCTGAGATGATTCGTCAACAATCACATAATCGTACGAGATTTTTTCAGACAAACTCTGTCTTAACGAGTAGGTTGTACTTAGGACAACGGGATAATCCTTAATGAAGTCATTTGATTTATTACGCAATTCTGAAATAGTGTAGGATTGTCGTTTTTGATTATTATACTTTTTGTATAATTCTGCTTGGAGAAGTTTCATAGACAATTGAGTGTAGTCTTTCATTTTGGTGTTAAATGAAAACTCTTTTAATGAGTTTCCCAAAAATTCAATTCGCGCTGATAGTTCTCTAATTTTTACAGGATAATATTTTAATTGTATGTTGTAAATTATTTGATCAAGAGCATTGGTAAACAATGATTTGTCCTTAATTCCGTATTTCAATCTAAAAAAGAATCTCTTAATCCAGCTGATTCTCTGTTGCTGATGCACAAGAGCTTCTAATTCAACCCAAAATCTAAGTATTTTATCCGCCGATATATTGCTTTTAAAATTGAAACTCTGCTCGATTTTATCTTTATGTATTTCTTTGAAATGTTGGTATTCGGTTTCAATATTTTCGTACTGAAGTCTTAACAATGCCAATTCATTTTTCTTCTCCAGATTTTCAGAAATTTGAGCAAAGAGTGATTGTAATTTTTCTTTATGATTTTGCTTTATGCTGTCGGACAAATTGAATTTCGACAAATCGGGAATTTCTTTTTGTGAATCAACGAACTCTTTCTTATTCTGAGAGTTCCCTAACAGTGCGGCAATAAATTCAATGCCATGCTTTTCAAGTTTTTCATAAACATTACGTGTTGCAGCATTATTACTTGATACAACCGCAACAGTTCGTCCGTTCAATACAGCATTTGCAATAATATTAAGAATAGTTTGCGTTTTCCCTGTACCGGGAGGCCCCTCTATTACAGTCAGATTATGTAAAAATGCTTTATTCACTGCTTCTCTTTGACTTAGATTAAAGCCAAATGGGAAGAAATCTGGATTTATTGAATTATTCTTGAGATTAACTAAAGTACCATTTAAATACGTCGATAATACGCAATCCTGAGAAATCTGCTCAATACTTTGATAACTTCTCGAAAGAAAATTTTCCCCTTCTTCGGTCTTTAATCCAACGGTATCCGCAAGTTCTTTTAAATAATTAAAAACGTTTAATGCCTTATCACTAGAAACGGCTGTTTTTACAATTTTGGCTCTTGTTCTGCCATAAAAAAATTCCTTATTCCCATTTTTAAATACAACAGCTATTTTGTCGCCTTTGAAATAATACTTAGCAATTCTGTCGGTTTCGTCTTTGTCGTCGATATATATCAATTCCCTTTTTAGAGACATTTATATTATTCTTTTTAGGTAGTCTATCACTTCACCAATCAAACATCAAATAGTATAGTAATATTTAATTTCCATACTATTTCTTTTACGATTTTAGTCAAAATTCTATTAATTTTACAATAATTCACCTAATGATAATCTGCAACTATTGTCTGTTAAATCACAGTGATAATAAAGAACAAGTTATCAAAAATCACTACATTGACTTAGAATGTGCGTTAAGCGCACTGGACAGCCCTATTTCGCTAGTAATTATTCAAGGTCTGTATCTGGCCATTTATCCATGAATTTTGGGATGTACCGAAGTCTTAACGTGAATGAGTTTCTATCCGTTTTTGTGTTGAATTGAAAACCATACATCAGGTCCAGTTTAAAATCACGCAATCTATCTTTTCGTAACCATG
>CAZKOM010000025.1:0-12880 GCA_964554385.1 uncultured Flavobacteriaceae bacterium
AAATGTACAACACATTCATCAATTTGCTGCCAATTTGGGTGGCTAATCGAATACGCTGTGCTTCACCGCCACTCAATGTCCTAGCGGGAGAATTTAAACTCAAATAACTTAATCCAACTCCACATAAGAAATCCAATCTCGAACCAATTTCTTTCATCAATTCCGAGCCGATCAGTTTTTGTCGATCGCTAATTTCGGAATCCACATTTCTTAACCAATCCCTTAAATCACCAATATTCATTCTTCCCAATTCGGCAATATTTTTATCAGCGATTTTAAAATGCAAGGATTCTTTTTTTAACCGAGCCCCCTGGCATTGCGTACAGGTTTGCTGATGCATGAACTCTTCGGCCCATTGACGTAATTTGTCGTCCTCTGATTCAAAATAATTTTCTTGAATATAGTGAACAACGCCTTTGTAGGTGCTTTCGTAATTTTTCTTCTGACCTTGATGGTTAATATGGGAAACGACAATAGATTCATCCATTCCATACAAAACCGCCTCTAATTGTTTGGGCTTTAATTGGGAAATAGGATCGGCCAAACTGAACCCCAATTCTTTGGCAACAGCCCGTAATTGTGAAAAAGTCCAATTTTCACGAAGTTCGCCAATGGGAACAATTCCGCCGCGGTTGATGGATTTTGATTTGTCCGGAATGATAAAATCAATGTTCACTTCTGCTGTTTCTCCCAATCCCTCGCACTGAGGACAGGCTCCGTAGGGGGAGTTAAAAGAAAACATATTGGGTTGCGGTTCATCGTAGCTGATTCCGCTTACGGGATCCATCAAAAACTTACTAAAGGGATGCATTTTACCCTCTGCATCTTCCATCAGGAAGCTACCTTGACCCATTTTTAACGCCGTTTTAATGGATTCGGTAATACGTGTCAAAGAAGATTCTTTCACTTCAATGCGATCAATGACTACTTCAATGTCATGAATCTTGTAACGATCTACTTGTAAACCCGTGGTAATCTCCGTGATTTCACCATCGATTCGGACCTTGTTGTAACCCTTTTTCTTAGTTTGTTCGAAAAGTTCTCGGTAATGTCCTTTTCTGGCTTTCACCAAAGGAGCTAATAACGTTACTTTTTGATTATCAAATTTTTGTATAGTTGCCTCGATGATTTGTGCTTCGGTGAGTTTTACCATTTTTTCTCCGCTTTTCCATGAATAGGCATCGGCCGAACGTGCGTAGAGGAGTCGAAGAAAATCGTAAATTTCGGTAACTGTGCCCACGGTACTGCGTGGATTTTTGGAAACCGTTTTTTGTTCGATAGAAATTACGGGAGACAATCCTTTTACCTTGTCAACATCGGGTCTACGCATATCACCGATAAATTGTCGGGCGTAGGCGCTGAAACTCTCCAAATATCTGCGTTGACCTTCGGCAAACAGGGTATCGAATGCTAGACTGGATTTACCAGACCCCGATAACCCGGTAAAAACAACGAGTTTGTTTCTTGGAATTACTAAGTCCAAGGATTTTAGGTTGTGTTCTCGCGCTCCAATTACCTCGATTATAGGCTCATCGGGGTGGGGAAGGTGTATATCGGAAGGTTGAATGGAGTGCGCTTTCATGGAATCCGCAAAAATACTCAATATTTTCTGCAATTTAGTAACAATCGTGGGATGATAATGATTGGATTACCAACAGAAAACAGGAACAAAAAGTGTTAAACTGCGGGTATGTTTTTACCACGCAACACGGAATTTCAGCAATACAGCCTAAAGGATTAATAATTTGGAGTGCTTGTTGGTAGGTTACAAACAACCATTTTGGAGCAATTTATACATCAGCGAAATCATTACATTAGGTAAGTTACCAGCTTCCACCGGCTCCGCCACCATTAAATCCACTTCCGCCTCCGCCAAAGCCGCCCCAATCGGAACCACTGCTGGATCCCCAATCCGAGGAACTACTTGATCCCCAACTGCTACTAGAACTGTTAGAACTTCGGCCACTATTTAACAGTGCATTCAATAATATGGCATTCAAGCAACCGCTATTTCCACCTCCCACTGTAACTCCTCGTCTAATTGCTCTAAAAAATTTCCATAGTATGAAAAAGAAAATAAAAGGAATAAATAAACCGAGGAATACGGCTACCCAACCGGTATGCTCCGAAGTGTAGGTGTAGGTGTAACCATTGCTGTTAGATCGTTTGAACTCACCCCTCATTGCCTGAATAAAAGCATCCGTGGCTTGATCTACGCCGGTATAATAGTCTCGTTTGCGAAAATTGGGTTTGAAATAGTCATCGGCAACAATTCCAATAAATCCATCAGGTAATTTTCCTTGGGTTCTATCCGAAGTGATGATATGATATTCTCTATCATCCACTGCGATATAGATCAAAATACCACTGCGATCATTTTTATCTCCTACATCCCAACCTCTAGCGAGAAACATAGCTCGGTCAAAAGGACCATAACCTCCATGGGTGGGTTCAAAAACAACAGCGATCTGAATGCCTGTGGTATCCTCTAATGTCCTGAGTTTTTTTGTTAATTTGGCATATTGCTCTTCACTTAATACGTTCGCGTAATCATTTACTAATCCTTGAACTTTTGGAAGTGTCTGCTCTGCTTTTAGTCCAATAATTGAAACTAGAGTACTGAATAAAACGAAAATTCTTAGGGTGAAAAATCTAGAAAATTGAAATTTGAATGGTTGTAAAGCGCTGTACATATCGTTTTATTTAATCCGTACTTACAGAATTGTCTAATTCATTGGGATTGGCATTGCCAGTTGCTGGGTACTCAGTAGTTAAGCGATTTCCAGCTCGTTCTAATCCGTGTAGAATAGCGAGGGTAGGATTACCTTCACGAAATAAATCGGTCATTTCAGATTTTACTTTTTCCCAAAAATCAGGTTCCACTTTGCTGTTAATGCCTTCGTCACCTACGATGGCAAATTCCCGTCGATTAGTGTTAATCCACAACAATATCCCGTTTCTTTCTTGGGTGTTATGCATCCCCAAATCGTGAAATTTTTTGATAGCGCAAGCCATTGGATCAAGATCTTCCTTCGCAGTGGTTGCGTGCACCCGTAATTCAGCACGAGTGAATTTTTCAATTTCGCCAATGGTATCACTAATCTTGGTTACATCGAGATGAACCACTTTGGATTCAACATTGAAAAACTTGCGTAACCATTGACTAACGCTGCTTTGAGAATTCACGATTTGGGGAGTTAACGAATTAAAATTTAATTAAGTTTTTAAGTTTGTCTAACAACCATTATTTGGCGTCAGTAGATGCTTTGTCTGAGAAATCGATGGTAGGTCTGTTCTCTGTACCTGCTTGATTTTTAAACATTTCCTTTTTCTCAAAACCAAACATTCCCGCAAAAATATTGGATGGGAAGCGTCTTACTTTGCTGTTGAAATCAGCCACAGCCGCATTATAATCTGTTCGAGCAGTGGCTATCCTATTTTCCATACCGGCAACTTCGTACTGTAAAGCACTGAAGTTCTGTGTGGACTTAAGTTCGGGGTATTTTTCTACCACCACCATCAATCGATCAAAGGTGCCTTTCAATTTACTTTGAGCCGCTTCAAATTTCTCTAAATTCTCTGGGGTGATTTCGTCGGCTTTTAATTCCATTTTCCCAACAGAAGCACGTGCTTCGGTGATTTCGGTTAAGGTGGATTTTTCAAAATTTGCACTTCCTTTAACCACATCTACCAATTGCCCTATTTTATCGGCGCGTTCCTGGTAACGAGTGGTAACAGTTCCCCATTGCTTATCTACATTGATATCGGCATCTACCAAACCATTGTAGTTGGATCTAACCCACAGCAATAAAATGATAATAACTCCGGCGATTATCGCCCAACGGATTTGTTTGCTATTCATAGTCTTAAATAAAATTTACTCCAAATGTATTGGCAAAATGTTTACCAAGTATATTTTTTACTAAATTTATGTCAATTTGTCGTCCCAACTCTCGTTCCATGCTGGTAACATCCTTGTCCGGTATGCCACAAGGGACAATGTGTCGGAACATGGTTAAGTCGGTATTTACGTTTAACGCCAAACCGTGCATCGACACATATCTACTGCATCGAATTCCGATGGCCGCGATTTTCCTTTCGGTGGGTTTGTCGATATCAATCCAAACACCAATTCTATCTCGTATAATACCTGCGTCAATACCAAATTCCTGCAATGTTAAAATGATGCAACGTTCAATTGACGCAACATAGGCTTTGATCCCCATACCCAAACGTTCTAAATCGAAAATGGGATAGGCCACCAATTGCCCTGGCCCGTGATAAGTAATATCTCCGCCGCGTTCAATGTGATAAACTTCAGCCCCCATAGCTTTTAGGTATTCCGGTTTAGCCAACATGTTATTTTCCTCGGCACTCTTACCAAAAGTATAAACATGGGGATGTTCTACCAATATTAATTGAAAGGGCTCCGATGTTTTTCCGTTGGTTTTATTTTCAATTTTCGCCGAAAAATACTGTTTTTGCAAATCCCAAGTGCTCGCATAATCTTGTTTTTGCAAATCATGCAACTCACAATTAATCATTGGACAAAATTACCAAAAGTAAGTATGCGGATTGTATATTTATAATGAGGTGATACATTTTTGTTTTATGAATAATTTTCAAAATTCAAAAACGGTTAAACAAGCGAAAGGTATCATGGGTGAATTATGGGCTGTGGAGTGGATGAAACAACACGGTTATACCGTATTAGCAAAGAATTGGAGAAGTGGCAGATATGAAATAGATTTAGTATGTACCGATGGCAAAGTGATTGTTTTTGTTGAGGTCAGAAGTCATTTTAGTGCAACGAAGTCATTCCCGGAGACGTCTATTTTATTGTTGAAACAAACTTCAGTGCAAAAAGCAACTCGGAAATATATGGCAGAAAATCGCATTCAACTGCCTGTTAGACAGGATGTTGTAGGTGTTCGATTTTCGGCTTGGGGCAGGCAACTGCTACATATTCCTGACGCTTTTAACTTGGGAACTTCAACATCTTTCACTCAATCCTCAAAACTTTACCATTAATTTGCAAATTCATCATGAAGTCAATTTCTCTCGTTTCACTTGCGGCATTTTTTCTGGGGTCCTCAGTTCTGACAGCACAAACTGAACCTTGTGGTACGGATATTCATCGACACAAATTGCATCAATTATATCCAGAGAATATCTCAATTGAAGAATCAATGGAGAAAAATGTTGCCTCCATGTCTCAGGTTGAAAATCGTGCAGCTATTTACACGATACCGGTAGTTTTCCATGTGATTCATACCAACGGAGAAGAGAATATTTCCCGTGAACAGATATTGGATCAAATGCGAATTCTTAATCAAGATTATAATTTGTTGAATCCTAATTTATCTAAGTTGCGCACCGTATTTAAAGGATTGGAAGCCGATTGCCAAATTAAATTTGAATTAGCAACCATAGATCCTAATGGTAAGTGTTTCGATGGAATAAATCGAGTGTATTCCCCCGTTCATAATGTACATGACATGGATAATGAGCAGGCCAAGAAACTTATTTATTGGGATTACAAGAAGTATTTAAATATTTGGGTGGTTACAAACATTATTGAGCCATCTTCTGCAGGAACGATATTGGGTTACGCGGTATTTCCATTCAATTTAAATCCCAATGGAGATGGTATTGTAATCCGACATGACCGAGTGGGTACCATTGGAACCGCGGTAGCCTCCGATAGTGGTAGAACATTAACTCACGAAGTTGGACATTGGTTAGGATTGTTTCATACCTTCCAAGGGGGATGTGCCAATCAAGATTTAGTGGATGACACACCGCCAGTAGAATCTACATTCACCAATGCAAATTGTCCTGCAAATGGTAATTCTTGCAATGAGTCGAACGATAAAATCGATATGTGGGAGAATTATATGGATTATTCTAATGGTTCTTGCCAGTGTTTATTTACCTTAAAGCAAAAAGCAAGAATGCATAATTTCTTGAAGCAAGCACCACGAAGTAATAATGTATCTTCGGCAAACTTGCTAGCTACAGGGGTTTCACCTCAATCGGTGGCACCTGTTGCCGATTTTGTTGCAAGTTCAACTACGATTTGTGCAGGTCAGTCCATTAAGTTTTACGATATAAGCTGTAAAAGTGATCCAACCGCATGGTCTTGGACGTTTCAAGGTGCTTCGCAAACCAGTTCGTCCATACAGAATCCAACAATCATTTACCAAACACCCGGTAACTATAAGGTATCTTTAACGGTTCAGAATTCTCGTGGAAGTAATTCAATAACGAAGGATTTATACATTACTGTGTTACCCGCTCAATCCACGTTGTCACCCAACGTTTTTGAAACCTTCGAAAATGGGGATCCCACATCGTTTACGGGGACCAAGAAATTCACACATTCTTCACCAACCGCTACAAGATTTTCATTGTATTCGCAATCTGCGTTTGCGGGAACTACTTGTTTACGAGCACCTATTGTAACTAATTCAGGCGCTGGCAATGTTTATAGCATTACTTTGCCGGCTGTGGATGCAACCGTAGGATCTGGATTAAGATTTACATTCATGGTATCGTATGCACAACCCAATGCCGATGTTACTGAAATTCTGAGAATATTTGCTTCTACAGATTGCGGCGGTACCTTCAAACAAGTTTGGGAACGCTCTGGAACGGGTTTGGCTTACACAGGGCAGACGTATACCAGTAACTTTAAACCCACCGCTGCTAATCAATGGCGAGTTGCAGGTCTTACTTCCTTATCGTCTTTGGGTTTGAATTCATCTAAAAATGTGATATTCCGTATTGATGTAGTAAGTGCGGGTGGTAATCCGGTGTATATAGACAATATCAATATTAGTAATTTCAATGCTTCTATCGCAGATTTTAATTCATTTAATACCGATGTTTTAATTCACCCCAATCCCGTAAATGAATCTACCGAATTAACGTTAACCGTTCCTGCAAGTGCCATCGCGAACATAGAGATTTACGATGCTCAGGGTAAACTTGTATCTACATTGCCAACGAAGCAGTTATTTGCAGGTGAGAATTCGTTGAAATTAGCCCCTTACACGCAACTACCCCAAGGTGTTTATTTCGCTCGAATTTCAATAAACGGAAACCTTTTCAATAAGCCTTTTGTTATCAGTCAGTAATTTATGTCGTTAAAAAATTTAGTAATTGTAGAGTCTCCGGCGAAAGCCAAAACCATTGAAAAGTACTTGGGAGAAGGATTTGTGGTAAAATCTTCTATGGGTCACATTCGTGATTTATCCTCGGGAGATTCAGCCATCGACACCCAAAATGGATTTAAACCTAAATATGAGGTGCCGGCGGAAAAGAAAAAATTGGTTAGCGAACTTAAAAAAATGGCAAAGGAGGCGGAGACCGTTTGGTTAGCATCGGACGAAGACCGCGAAGGGGAAGCCATTAGCTGGCACTTGTTTGAGGTATTAGAATTAAAAGAAACGAATACTAAACGTATTGTTTTTAACGAGATTACTAAGACTGCCATACAGAATGCAATTGCAAATCCAAGAAGTATTGATAAGTTTCTCGTAGATGCACAGCAGGCGAGAAGAGTGCTGGATCGCTTAGTAGGTTTTATGGCGAAAAGTAAAGCCATCATTATCTGCAGGTCGAGTTCAATCGGTAGCGGTTAAACTCGTGGTAGAACGCGAGCGTGAAATTCAAGAGTTTGAATCGGGTTCTGAATATAAAATTACCGGGGAATTTCAAACGTCTTCAGGCAAACTATTAAAGGCCGAAGGGTCTAAAAAGTATAAGCAAAAAGAAGGTGCAAAAGCGTTCTTGGAATCGTTGGTGGGAGAGTCTTTCTCTGTTTCAAATTTAGAAGTTAAGCCCACCTTCCGAAATCCATCACCGCCGTTTACAACCTCTACATTACAACAGGAGGCTTCTCGTAAATTGGGTATGGACGTAACTACTACCATGCGAATAGCGCAGAAATTGTATGAAAATGGACATATAACCTATATGCGTACGGATTCGGTGAATCTTAGTGCTTTCGCAATTAGCGCAGCCACCAATGCAGTGAATGACTTGTACGGTGCAAAGTACAGTAAATCAAGGAATTTCTCTACTAAAAGTGAGTCGGCTCAAGAAGCACACGAAGCGATTAGACCTACCAATTTCATGGTGCAAAACGCAGGAGATGATTCCCGAGAACAAAAATTATATCAATTGATTTGGAAGCGTTCCATTGCTTCGCAGATGGCAACTGCTGAATTGGAAAAAACCATCATTACGCTAGAAGATTCATCAAAAAAATCTGAATTTTATGCGGAAGGTGAAGTAATCAAATTCGATGGTTTCTTGAAGGTTTATATGGAAAGCAAGGACGATGAAGAAGAGGAGGACGGAGAATCATCTGGGGTTTTACCGGCTGTATCGGTTGGAGAGTCCATGACGGTGAATAAAATTGTTGCCACAGAGCGATTTGCAAAGCCAGCTCCGAGATACACAGAAGCTTCATTAGTAAAAAAGTTGGAAGAATTGGGCATTGGTAGACCATCCACCTACGCGCCAACCATCACAACCATTCAAAAGAGAAATTATGTGCTATTGCAAACGCGTGAAGGTAAAGAACGTTCAATTACGGAGGTGACACTAAAAGAGGGTCAAGTAAGCGAAAAAGTTAAAACAGAAAAATACGGTTTCGAGAAAAATAAGTTGTTTCCAACAGATATCGGTTCATTGGTAACCGATTTCTTAACGGAGAATTTTCAAGAGATACTAAATTATGGATTTACGGCTGCTGTAGAGAAGGAGTTTGATGAAATTGCTCAAGGTAAAAAAGGTTGGCAAGAAATGCTTGAAGGTTTTTATCAGCCTTTTCATAGTACCGTAGAAAATGCATTGGTTAATTCTCAGCGTGTTACGGGTGAGCGAATACTTGGAACAGACCCGGCTTCCGGAAGACAATTGTCAGTTAGAATGGGCAATTATGGCCCCTTTGCACAAATTGGGACAAAAGAAGACGGTGGGGAATTGCGATATGCAAAATTAGGGGAAGGTCAAACGCTGGAAACGATTTCAACCGAGGAGGCACTAAAGTTGTATGACTTGCCTAAAACATATGCAACGTATGAGGGTGAACCGGTAATTGCGAATGTTGGCAGGTATGGTCCCTACTTGAAAATTGGTGAAAAGTACATTAATGTAGAAAAAGGTACTGATTTGCATGCATTGACAGAAGCAGATGCCATGGCATTGGTAACTGCAGCAATGAGCGGAACACAATTCCCAATTAACTTAGGAGAATACAATGGTGCCAAGATTGAAATATTAAAAGGAAGATACGGCCCATACATTCCTTACGGAGGTCAATTTGTATCGATACCTAAGAATGTGGCACCTGAAGATGTTACCTTGGATGCCGCAATAAAGTTGGTTGAAGCAAAAATTTCAGGAGCAGCAGCGGATATTTTAAAGACTTTTACCGAAGACGCTGGGGTACAGGTGTTAAATGGTAGATATGGACCCTATATCAAACAGGGTAAAAATAACATCGCCATACCGAAGGGAACCCCTTGGGAGAGTTTAGTTTGGGAAGATGTAAAAAAGTTGATTGAGGAATCGGCTAATAAGCCCAAAAAAGCATTTGTTCGGGGAAAGAAGAAGTAGTACTTTTTTGAACAGTCATAGAGTTTAATACTGGGTATTATGATCTCCACGCAAGAATTAAAGGCGATGATTTCCTTGCTTGATGATCCCGATGTACGCATTGCTGCATCGGTGGAAGAGAGGTTGATGCAAGAGGGTGATTCAGTTGTGAAAGCCATGGAGGATATATGGTTTTCTAACGAATTCCCCCATTTAGCAACAGAAATAGAATTGTTGTTAAAAAAAATCAATCAACAAGAAATAGTTGCTCAATTTCGATCTTGGTGGAATTCTCAGCAACCTGATTTATTGATGGGTTGGTTCATTTTGAGTAAAACGAAGTACCCAGGCCTTCAGTTGCAAGAACTTAAAAATAGAATCAACGAAATTAAGTTGGATTGTTGGTACCGATTAGGGAATGTTCATAGAAAAATGGACCAGATTCAAATAATCAATCATGTATTATTTGAACACCATCGTTTTAAAGGGAATACAGATGATTATCATGCTCCCGATAATTCGTTTTTAAACTCGGTATTAGATACTAAAACTGGGAATCCCATAAGTCTTTCTGTGTTGTATATTTTGATATGCCAAAGTTTGGGCTTGCCCGTAATGGGTGTGAATTTGCCACAGCATTTTGTGGTGGCTCTTTGCCAACAGCCAGAAAATTCTGTTACTTGTCCGTTGGATGGCACTTCGTTTGATCCATCACTAGTAGATCCAATAATCTATATCAATCCGTATAATAGAGGCCAATTATTTACGAAAGATAATATTGATTCTTTTTTGAAAGTAATTGGTATCCAAGCACAACCTGAGTTCTACAAGCCATGTTCCAACTTGGATATTTTAAAACGAATGCTCAGGAATTTACATTATTCGTTTTCAAAATCCGAATTTGAAACGGAAAAAAGATTTATAGAACAACTGATGAAAATTGGTGGTATGGGAGATGAAATTCCCGAAAATTAATTCACTTTTGTTCTTAGGATTTAGTGTTTGGCGATACCATTAAAAATCGCGATTTTTGCAACTTCTTATTATGGCTGAAAAACCAATTATCATGCCCAAAATGGGTGAAAGTATCGCCGAAGCTACGGTTATTCGTTGGTTGAAAAACGAAGGAGATCGTGTTGAAAAAGATGAAGCGATAGTTGAAATTGCTACCGATAAGGTTGACAGTGAAATCCCTAGTACCGAATCTGGAATATTGGTAAAACAATTGTACGGCGAAGGTCAGGTAGTGAAAGTAGGAGAACCGGTAGCTGTGATTAATACAGAAGGTGATGCTGCAGTAGCTGCTGCACCTGCACAGCCATCCGCGGTTGAGGCATCGCCGGCACCAACAGTTGTTGAAGCCGCAGTAGCCATCGAGTCTACCATTCAGAAAGCTGCGGAATTGTCCGGTATATCCAACGGTATTGTAACCAGTGATAGATTTTATTCTCCCTTAGTGATGAATATCGCTAGACAAGAGGGAATTGGAATGTCTGAATTAGATAAAGTACCTGGAACGGGTAAAGAGGGTAGAGTCACCAAAGCAGATATTTTATCCTATGTAGAAAATAGAGCATCCGGTAATATAGTAGCAACGGCTACAACTGCCCCTGTTGCTGCAACCACTGCTAATGCGGTTTCTGCATCGGTACCTACTGCGGTATCGGCACCCGTTGCATCATCTACAACAGCTTCCGCTAGTCAAGGCTCGGCTATAACGATCAAGGCTCCGGCGGTTTCGTTAAATGCTGGGGATGAAGTTGTAGAAATGGACAGAGTGCGTAAACTAATCGCCGACCATATGGTGATGAGTAAGCATGTTTCTCCACACGTAACTAGTTTCGTAGAGGCCGATGTTACTAATCTGGTGAATTGGAGAAACTCAATTAAAGATAAATTCAAGAAGAAAGAGGGAGAAAATATCACCTTTACACCCATTTTTATGGAAGCGATTGTAAAAGCAATCAAAGATTTCCCAATGATTAATGTAAGTGTGGATGGCGATAAAATAATTAAGCGCAAGAATATCAATGTTGGAATGGCTGTTGCTCAGCAAAATGGCAACCTGATCGTCCCCGTGATAAAAAATGCGGATACCATGAATTTATTGGGACTAACCCGTGCAGTAAACGACTTGGCAAATCGTGCGAGAATAAACAAATTGTCGCCCGATGAAATTCAAGGCGGTACTTACACGTTAACCAACGTAGGTTCCTTTGGTAATGTTTTTGGGACTCCTGTTATCAATCAGCCTCAAGTTGCTATTATGGCGGTGGGAGCAATTCGCAAAAAGCCCGCTGTTTTAGAGACAGAACATGGGGATGTGATTGCAATCCGACATATGATGTACCTTTCTCATAGCTACGATCACCGTGTGGTTGATGGAGGCTTGGGGGGAATGTTTGTTCGCCGTGTTGCTGATTATTTAGAGCAGTGGGATATAAACCGCGAGATTTTCTAAATCATTAGAAGGTTTCGGTTAGGTTTTTGTTCAAATTTAATTAGTGAAAATCCTTATTATCAGTGATAATCATGCCCACTGGGATGAGGGTATTTTATATCATGCTCAATGGGCCGATGAAGTTTGGCATGCGGGAGATTGGCTGAATTTGGATCTTTTTCGTGAATTGAAAAAACTGGGTAAGCCTATGTTAGGAGTACACGGAAATGTGGATGGAATGGACGTAAAAAATGAATTTCCTTTAGAGCAATTTGTAATGCGTGAGGGATTAAAGGTCTACATGATCCATATCGCAGGTAAACCGGGTAAATATCCAGCTCGTGTTCAAGAGATATTAGGAAAATATCACCCTGAGATTCTGGTCTGTGGTCATTCCCATATTTTGATGGTAAAACGAGATCCAAAATTCCCTAAAACTTTATGTATCAATCCTGGGGCATGTGGATTGCATGGTTTTCATAAAGTTCGAACCGCCATTAGAATGGAAATTGAATCGGCAACGATTAAAAATATGGAAGTGGTTGAATGGGAACGAAGTTCTATGCCTTGATAAGACATTCCATCTTCCAATATTTTAATAAAATTAATATAAAATAGCGGTAGGGTTTGGATAGTTTTAACATTTTTCCTACTTTTGCACTCCCGTTCTGAAAGGAAATTGCCCAGGTGGCGGAATTGGTAGACGCGCTGGTCTCAAACACCTGTGGGATAACACCCGTACCGGTTCGACTCCGGTCCTGGGCACATGGTAGAATACCATAACTCATTCCAAATTGAAGCAATCGACGGTCCAATGGCCGTCGATTTGTT
>CAZKOM010000025.1:12890-25229 GCA_964554385.1 uncultured Flavobacteriaceae bacterium
ATAACACCCGTACCGGTTCGACTCCGGTCCTGGGCACCATGGTAAACAACCATAATACCTTTCAAATACAGTCAATCGACGGTCCCATGGCCGTCGATTTGTTTTTACCTCCTGTAGAGGATGATTCTCCTTTGCCTGTAATAGTTTATTGCCATGGTTTTAAAGGATTTAAAAATTGGGGTTTTATTCCTTATATCCATGAGTATTTTTCTGCGGGAAACTTTGCAGTTATTACGTTTAATTATGCTAGAAATGGTGTAGTTGGCGAGGACGATGTGGTTACGCAAGAACAGCAATTTGCCGGAAATACAGTTACATCGGAATTGAATAGTATGAAAGCGGTGGGAGATTGGCTTAAGGAAATTGCGCAACAATTCAATTTGGATCGTGAACACGTTACTTGGGTTGGCCATTCAAGAGGTGGCGCCAATGTGATTGTTTTCGCGAATTTATACCCGAATTATGTTGAGAAAATTGTGGCGTGGAATCCAATACCTTCGTATCAATGGTTGTTTAAGGATGTTGATAAGGAGCAATGGAAAAATCAAAAAACAATTCCAATTACCAACGCTAGAACAGGCCAAGTTTTACCATTGGACTATGGAGTTTGGGCAGATATTTTAGCTCACGAGGAAGAATACGACGTTTTGGAAAATACCCGATTATTAGGTAGACCATTATTAATTGTGCATGGTGAAAACGATGAGGTAGTACCAGCTGCTGAATCTATTCCCATGTATGAAGCGTGTGTACACAGTCTTAGAATGATTGTGCCCAATGCAAATCACACGTTTAATGTTGGGCATCCGTGTACTGGAATTGAAGCTTTTTCAGAAGAATTGTGGATTGCATTGGACAATACGATGTCCTTTATCGAAGAAATTTAAACCAATTAGCGTTTTGCAGCGGCTCGTTTTAATCGGTCGTTAATGGCTCTTCCTAGACCTTCCTCAGGAGCCCATTGGAACCAAACGTGGGTATATCCTAATTCATCGAATTGTCTAAGCATCGAAAATAAATTTTGAGCTGCTTCGCGTGTATCGGAATTTTCGGAGAGATAATACACATCAATATTTTTTTCAAACAAGGGTTCCTTGTCCATGAATTCAGATCCCAATATTCTCTTATTGTTATCCATAGTCTCCTTATCATTAGCCATAGTCTCCTTATCATTAGCCATGTTCTCCTTTTTATTAGTTATCGCCTCCTTACCATTTGCCGTAGTCTCATCCTTGTAATTAGCTTTAGTCTCCTTATCATTAACCCTCGTCTCATTCTCACTTACCGCAATCTCCTCAGGATTAACCATGGTTTCCGCCTCATTTCCCGCAATCTCCTCAGGATTAACAATGGTTTCCTCCTCATTTTTCACAGTCTCTTCAAGATTAACCATGGTCTTACCAGAATTAATTGTAGGAAACTTGTTTTTCAGGGAACCATCCATCGTTGTGGCCTTCTTATTTTGGGAAGAAGTAAATAACAATACGGCGAATTTATCTTCCTGCGTGTTAGGAGATGGGATGGCGTCAATGTGTGTTAAAGGTAGTAATTTACAGTAGGGCGAATAGTGTTGATCTAATTGACCTGGAGCTGAAGGATTACTATTTTGGGTTAAGGACTCGTCCACAGTACCAATCACGGAAATGATGTCGTTTATGGATAAACTTCCCAATCGCAAAATTTTAGGTTTTTCATTGGGTAAACAAGCAATGATAGTGCTTTCCAAGCCATTATTACAGGGCCCACCCTCTAAAATGTAGGGGATTTTATTTCCCAATTGGTTGAAAACGTGGGTTGATGTAGTTGGACTCACGTAACCAAATGGATTTGCACTGGGTGCTGCTACAGGAAATTCAACTGCATTTAAAAGGCCTAACGCAACGGGATGATTAGGGATTCTTATGGCAACGGTTGGATTTCCGCTACTAACAATATCGGGGACGTTCGGGTTTTTTGGTAAAACAAGAGTAAGGGGACCAGGCCAAAAATGGTTGGCTAGTTTTTCCGCTTCAGGACTCCATGAATGGGTGAATTGCTTTGCTAGTTCGATGGAGGCAACGTGCAAAATGAGGGGATCAAAAAATGGCCGATTCTTAATTTCGAAGATTTGAGCTACCGCATCCGGATTGAGTCCGTTGGCGGCCAAACCGTAAACGGTTTCGGTGGGCATGCCCACGGGTTTGCCGCTTCGCAGCAAACCGGCCGCCAACTCAATATCCGTTCCAATTTTACCATCCATCAATGTTGTATTATTGTTCAAACTTCCTGCTATCTTCTTCCTTTTTTCAAGCGTAAAAAAACAAGCGCATCAATGGGTATCCATTCACGCAGATTTAACTCCGCTAACCCCAACTATCTCCGCTTTAAATTGTACTTTTCAATTTTATTGTACAAATGACTCCGTTGAATATCAATTTCTTGCGCCGTCTTAGCTACGTTCCAACCGTTTTGTACCAATTTGCGTTCAATGAAAATTTTCTCCGCCCAATCCCTGAAATCTTGCAACGTGTTGTATTGATCCACAACCCCAAACGGATCCGATCCGCGCTGCGCTGGATTACTGTAACTGTATACGTTTTCTCCTGTGATTTTCTGATCGCATAAAATTACCAAACGCTCCACAACATTGCGCAATTCGCGAATGTTCCCCGACCAATTTACTTCCTTCAACGCATTGTACCCATCTTCGGTAAATTCCTTCAACGGCAAACCGTTCTCTTCGCAAATTTCCTTTAAAAATTTATCTGCAATGGACGGTATATCCTCGGTTCTTTCGTTCAACGTAGGAACATGAATCAATATCACACTCAATCGGTGATACAAATCCATCCGGAAATTCCCTTTTTCTATTTCTTCCAATAAATCTTTGTTGGTTGCCGCCACAATCCGTACATCCACCTTTATCTCTTTATCCCCACCAACGCGGGCTATTCTTCCTTCTTGGATGGCGCGTAAAACCTTAGCCTGCGCGTTCATACTCATGTCTCCAATCTCATCTAAAAATAAGGTTCCTCCATGGGCCTGCTCAAATTTACCGATGCGCTGCTTTATGGCAGACGTAAAACTCCCTTTCTCATGACCAAACAACTCACTTTCAATTAATTCGCTGGGAATGGACGCGCAATTCACCTCAACCAATGGCATCGCAGCTCGATTACTCTTTTCATGAATCCAACGCGCCACCAGTTCTTTCCCCGTTCCATTTTCTCCAGTAATCAAAACTCTTGCCTCCGTAGGCGCCACTTTATCTATCGTCTCCTTTATTTTATTGATTGCTGGTGTCTCTCCAATGATGTCAAACGTCTTTGCAACCTTTCGCTTTAACACCTTGGTTTCCACAACCAGGTTGTTGCGGTCGATCGCATTGCGCAACGTAATCAATAATCGATTTAAATCGGGTGGCTTCGTAATAAAATCATACGCGCCTTTTTTAGTGGCCTCAATAGCCATTTCTACGTTTCCATGACCAGAAATCATAATAAATGGTACATCCGGTTTTAACGCCAACGCACGATCTAATAACTCCATTCCATCTATACCTGGCATTTTTACATCGCACAACACCGCATCGTAGTCGTTTTTCTGTATTAATGCTAAGCCTTTATTGCCGTCTTCGGCTGTGGTGACATGGTAATTTTCGTACTCCAAAATTTCTTTTAACGTCTCGCGAATCGGGGTCTCATCGTCGATGACCAATATTTCAGCCATAATAGTTGTATAATTTGCACTACAATAGTAGCCCTCAAAATTGTCATTTTGATCAGTTTCTTAGACAGGTTATCCACGAAAAATGCAGATTTTAAAGTTCGATAGGATAGGAGTGCGGAATTTCCGTAATGTTGGGTCTGTCTAAATCTGAATACGCACCACAAATCACGCTAAAAATAATCCACTAAGTATTTGTATATTAATTACTCATGAGCAATAGTTCATCGTTAATATATACAATTTCAACAAAAGACAGCAATAATCATGGAGTGATTTTCGCCGAAATGTTTACAATTTATCAGTCATTTTTACGATTTTGTTTGGGAATTCCGCAGAATTCACCCATTTTTGAAAATCACGCATTCTATATACCGCAAAGAATGAAAATAAAATTACTTAGCCTCGGACTAATTTCGGCAATGGCAGCCCTACCCAAAATGGTAGTTGCACAAACCGATCCTATGTTCACGCATTTTACATTCAACAAGATTCTTTATAATCCTGCATATGCGGGTGCCTCCGGTCAATTTTGTTTGAACGGCATTACCCACCAGCAGTGGAGAGGTTATGATGATGAATCTTCTTTGATTCGTACAGATGCCAGTGGTAACGGTCGATTAACATCAGACAATTACTTGAAAAACGTGGCTCCAAGAACCAATGGTTTAGGATTTTCAGCTCCGATTTTAGTGAAAGGTAATAACTATGGAGGCGCATTTTTTGCAATGATGCACGATAAAATCGCATACGAAACAAACATTTATATGCGCGGTGGCATTTCGGGGGCCTACACATTGAGTACTGGCGGTAACTTACGTGTGGGATTGGATTTTACCTCGTATACCAAACAATTGGATGTTACCAAGTTGCGTTATCACGATCCAGGAGATCCAAACATTCCTACTTCCTCTAATCCAGATACCAAAATGGAATTGGGTGCCGGGGTGTACTATTCAGACCCTAACATTATGGACGGGGCATTTATTGGTGTTTCTGTTACCCATTTAAATCCACAGACATTTTCTTATGGCCCCAGTGGTACAATTAATATAACAACCAACCGACATTTATATATAGTGGGTGGATATAAGCAAGAGAATTTCTTAGGGAATCAAGCTTTGAGACTGGAGCCTGCTTTTTTATTAAAAACGGTAATGGGTAAAGGTGGATTAATAAAACCACAATTAGATCTTCAGGGAATGGCCACTTGGAATGATTTGTTCGCTGGAGGATTAAACATGCGTGTGTATGGAGCAGGTTTCGAATCGTTTGCGTTAATGTTTGGTTATTATCCTCCGTTATTGGGTGGATCTAACACAGGTCAACGTTTACGTTTGGGTTATTCTTACGATTTATCAACCAATAGAATTTTAAGAGCATCCGGCGGATCACATGAAATCCAGGTGAACTATTGTTTCATGGTTACGTTGCCCGATAGACCTCCGGTTAGATACCGTCACCCATTATGGATGGATAGACCACCAATGATCGATTAAGTTATTAACAGGAAATTTTTAGTTATCCACACAAAATAAACATTTAAAAATTGCGTTTAATACATACAAATAATAAAGAAACGTTTGGAATTTCGAAACGAAACTTTATTTTTGCCACTTTCAATTAGTACGCATTAACCAAATTGCAGATGAAAAAAACAGTGATGAGTCAACTCACACCCGGAAATTTAAAGAAGCACTTAGCAGCTTTTGCAGCTAACAAGCGCGTTCGTCAGGTAGCAGTTGTTGCCTCGGTGTTGGTGTATGCTTGTGCCCCAGCGGATACAGGTGACCTTACCGGTGTTCAAGGAAGACGTCCTTGGTTTCACCCAACACCTCCAGGAATGGTTTATATTCCTTCCGGAACATTCCACACAGGTCAAGGTGGTCAAGACGTGTTTGAGTCTTATTTAGAACCAAACAAGCAAATGACTATTACTTCGTTTTGGATGGATGAAACAGAGATTACAAACAACGAGTACCGTCAGTTTGTGAATTATGTTGTAGATTCATTGGCTCGTATTGAAACGGACGATCCAGAATATTACACTCCTGAAGACGAAGATGGAAATAGACACATCAACCACTACAGAGAAGTGGATTGGGAGCGTTACAAAGAAGAATTGTCTGGACTATTATACCAAGACGAGGAGCGCTTTCAGAATAAAAAGCAAATCGACACGCGTAAATTGGAATATACGTTCCAGTGGTTTGATTATGATAAAGCCGCTCGTTTAGATCGCGATCGTTACAATCCAATGAATCGCAAAGAGTTCTTACGCACAGAAACTATTCGTATCTATCCAGATACATTGTGCTGGGTACGCGATTTTACTTATTCATATAATGAGCCTATGGCTCGCGTTTACTTTTGGCATCCAAAGTATGACGACTATCCTGTAGTTGGAGTAACTTGGCATCAGGCACGCGCTTTCTGTCGTTGGAGAACAGATCGTAAGACTGCGTACTGGGAAATTAATGGATATCTTCCAAATACCGAAGATTTCCGTTTACCAACAGAATACGAATGGGAATACGCAGCTCGTGGTGGAAGAATTGCAAACAAATATCCTTGGGGTGGTCCGTATGCTAGAAATTCAAAAGGTTGTATGTTGGCCAACTTCAAACCATTGCGCGGAAACTATGGTGTAGATGGTGGTGTATATCCTGTGCGTGTAGATAGTTACTTCCCTAACGATTACGGTTTGTACAATATGGCTGGAAACGTGGCGGAATGGACTAGATCTTCATGGGATAAAACCAACAATTCATTTGTTCATGATTTGAATGGTGATAACTACGTTTACATTCCAGAGCGTGGTAAAGAAGCACAAAAACCAATTAACGAAAAACGTAGAGTAATTCGTGGTGGTTCTTGGAAAGATGTTGCTTACTACATCGAAAATGGTGCACGTGCAGCAGAATACCAAGATACAAGCAAATGCTATGTTGGTTTCCGTTGTGTTCAGTCTTACATTGGTCGTTCCGATAAAGACCGTAAGTAAGAATTCTAAATTATTCCTCTAAAATTTCTAAATAATTATCGAATATTTCGAGTGTTTAATCGTTAACCTAAAAACTATAACCTATAAATTATTATGAGTAACAACAGTATCTTTGAATCAAAAAAGTTCAAAACCGTAATGAACTTTGTGTACGGTTTCGGTGCGGCGATCGTAATCGTGGGAGCACTTTTCAAAATTCTTCACTTAAAAGGTGCAGACATCATGTTAACCGTGGGTCTTCTTGTAGAAGCGGGTATTTTCGTAATTTCTGCATTTGAACCTGTTCACATGGAGCCAGATTGGTCATTAGTATATCCTGAATTAGCAGGTGCAGAACCTACTAAAAAAGAGAAGAAATCAGCAGGTGGAAGTGTTTCTCAGCAACTTGATTCTATGTTGGCTCAAGCGAATGTAGGTCCTGAATTAATCGAAAGTCTTGGTAAGGGTTTAAGCGCGTTAAGTAGCAATGTTGCCGAAATGAGTAGTTTAACAAGTGCAACTGTTGCCACTAAAGAATATGCGGAAAGTGCAACCCGTGCAGCATCGAATATGGCAAGTATAGCTGATAGTTCCGCAATGGTATCGGATTCCATGGGATCTTTCTCTCAAGGTTTAAGCGGTGCTTTAGCTAATCTAGCAAGCACAGAAGCTGCTGCTGGGGAATTCAATATGGAATTGAACAGATTAAACCGTAATTTGAGTAACTTGAACTCTATTTATGGTAACATGTTGACAGCGATGGGTGGTACCAAGTAATACTTGAATATCACAACTATTAATACCACAATATAAAAAGGAGAAAATTAAATGGCAGGTGGTAAATTGTCAGCTCGTCAGAAGATGATTAACATGATGTATCTCGTGTTAACGGCTCTTTTGGCATTAAACGTATCAAAAGAAATTATTAAGGCGTTTAACCTTATTGAAAACTCTTTAGATAAATCAACTCAAAATTTAGATCAAGCCAATGCACAGATTATCGCTGCCCTTGCAAAAGATGGTGAAAATCCTGGCGCTAAGGCTGCTAAAAAATATGCAGAAGAAGTAGCTTCTTATGCAAAAGCATTAACCGAGAAATTAAATAGCATCAAAACTGAGTTATTAATAAAAACAGGTGATGGTAAAGATCCTAAAATGGGTCGTAAGCAAGAACCTGAGGCTGTTTTGGTTCCTGGTGGTGTTCCTGAATTAGCACAGGGTGACAACATGGAAGTACATGCAAACTACTTCGTTGTAGAGAACGGTGGTCAGCGTGGTAAAGATTTGTTAAAGTTAATCAATGATACCCGTAACAAAATGTTAGGTGTATTAACAAAAGCTTCCAATGATCCATTATTGGGTAAAGATGCCGAATCTAAGGCTTTCTTGAAACAAGAAGCTGAGAAAATCGCAACCAAAACAACCTTGTATGCTAGCGAAAAATTAAATGCGAACGGAATTCCTGAGTGGGTTGGAATGTATTTAGAGCATTCTCCATTGGGTGGTGTTTTCGTTATGTTGAGTAAGTTGGAGAATGACGCTCGCGCATTGGAAAAAGAAATCAATACGTTATTGGCACAGTCTGTAAACGCTACTGACTTTAAATTCGACAAAACGATTGCGGTTGTATCTGCTAAAACTGGAGCGGTTTTAACCAATCAGACCTACGAAGCGGATATTTTATTAGCTGCCTATGATTCTCGTAAACAAATGAGCATTTCGGTTAATGGTAGACCCATTGAAGTAGTAGACGGGGTTGGTAAATATAAAGTTACTAGTGCAACTCCAGGAGGACAGAAATATAAAGTTACTATTGCAGTTCCTAAACCAGGTGGAGGCTCAACAAGTATCGAGACAGAAGCTGAGTACAGTGTTTTTGCCCCACAAGCTGCTATTTCTGCGGATGAATTGAATGTATTCTACGTAGGATTACCAAACCCAATTTCGGTTTCAGTAGGTGGAGTAGATCCTAAGAATGTTCAAGTTACAGCAACCGGTGGTGGTGTTATCTTAAAGCCAAATGGTGCAGGTAAGTATTTTGCTTCCTTGCCAACGCGTAATGGTAATGAATGTATCATCAAAGTTCAGGCTAAATTACCGGATGGCAGAACCGTTAGTATGGGCGAAAAGAAGTTCAAAATCAGAAACGTTCCTAAGCCAACTTTTAAATTAGGTGGTATCGGATTTGCTGGTGATGTTTCTTTAAGTGGCTTACGAATTCAGTCAGAAGCTACTGCTCCTTTAGAAAACTTTGTTTACGACGGCGTAAAATATAACGTTATGTCCTTTAAGTTCTCCTGCTTAGGTAGAACGATCGGATACAAAGAGCAAATGGTGAACGGAAAAAGTTTGTCTGCTATACAAGGTTACTTAGGTGGTTTGAAAGCAGGGGATAAAATTTTCTTTGAACAAATCCGTGTAGTAGGACCCGATAACGTTCCAAAATTCTTGGATAACGTGTCAGCTACACTTTCTAAATAAACACAACGATGAAAAAACTATTGATTGTTTTGACTTTGTTCTCTGTAGCTTCGGCTAAGAGTCAAGGTTTCCCCGGATTCCCTGGATTCGGAGGAAGTTCTGAGCCTGAGAAGTCTTCAGGTGGTGCTTCCGGTGACGGTGAGGCTAAACCTCCTGTAGCTGGTTCGGCAGACATCGTAATACCAGAGATTGGTACGCACTACGATGATCCTGCTAAAGCGCACTATGAGCCTGAATATGTAAATCAGGATACCAATATTGTTAATCAGCAAGGTATTGTTATAGCTAGACCATACTTGCGCGCTGAGGATGTTAAGTTCAGAAAGCGTGTTTGGAGAGTTATCGATACTCGTCAGAAGATGAACAAATGTTGGGTATGGCCAAGACAACCTGTACGTCAAATCTTTTGGGAATTGGCAACAAAGGGATTGGTTAAAGCGTATAGAACCGATTCATTCAATATTTTGATTACTCCAGAAGACATCCTTCGTATAACGGCTGATATTAAAACAGTATCGAAGCAAAGAGAAGGTTCTGAGGATCCAGACGATTTAGTAGATTCTACTTTCCCCGTTTATTTCACTTGGGAAGAAATTAACAAGTTTGAAATAATGGAAGATTGGGTGTTTGATTTTAAACATGGAGAATTAAAACCCATCATCATTGGAATTGCTCCAATTCGTGAAATTGATAAGGGGGGTGGGTTAGTTGTTCAAAGTAAGCCGTATTGGTTACGTATGGACGATTGCAGACCGACCTTGGCAAAATCAGAAGTATTTAACCGTACTAATGATGCGATGCGTTTGAATTGGGACCAGTATATGAACCTTCACCGTATGTTTGACAGTTACATTGTGAAAACTTCTGAATGGAACGATCAGTATATTTATGATCAGCCTGATTATAAGCAAAATGGTTTAGCTGCTTTATTGCGTGCTGAAGAGTTCAAAAATCAAATGTTCATTTGGGAACACGATCTTTGGGAGTATTAATAATTAAATAGTTAATAATCGTGAAAAGGCCGCTCATTGGAGCGGCCTTTTTTATTTTTGCAATTGTAACCGTATTGGGTGTTTTCGGAATTAATTAGAATAGTATTCCAATATTTATTGGTATTTTCAATTAAAAATCGTACTTTTGCCGTTCGTTTAAATCAACGAGGAAGTGAAAACTGAATATCTCGCAATCGAGTTTGTTAAACTAAAAGAAGGCAAGCACGAATTAGATTTTCAGGTGGATCAGAAGTTCTTTGAATTTTTTGGAAATGAAGAAGTGCAACAGGCAGATCTTTCTATTTTAGTAGATATTGAGAAATCTACCAATTGGATGAATCTCTTGTTGAATATTTCTGGTAACATACATTTGAGTTGTGACCGTTGTTTAGAATCTGTGGGCTTTCCCATAAAAACTAAGTATCGTATAATGGTTAAATTAGATAGTTTGGAAGACACACCACTTGCTAATGAAGACCAAGAGACGGAATTGGTTTATTTGAAATCCAGTGATTATAAATTAAGCATCGCTCAGCAAGTCTATGAGACCAGTTTATTGGCTTTACCCATGCTTAGGAATTGTGACCTATTGGACACGAAACCTTGTAATGCAGAAATGCTGGCTAAGTTGGAAAAGTTACAAGATACTTCCTCAGATTCTGAAGAATCCATAGATCCACGTTGGTTGAAACTTAAAGAAATACTTAAAAAATAAAAGGAAATGGCACATCCTAAACGAAAAATATCCAAAACACGTCGCGATAAGCGCCGCACACACGACAAAATCGAGGTTCGTCCTATGATTGCAGATCCAGTAACCGGAGATGTATCTTTATATCACCGAGTAAATTTAGAAACAGGAATGTACCGCGGCCAAAAGGTAATGAAGGGTCGCAACGAAAACTAACCGATGAAGATTGGTATTGACGCGATGGGAGGGGATTTTGCCCCACTTGAAGCTGTCAAAGGAGCTTCGCTCGCAAAACAAAAACATCCCCACCTCGAATTAGTATTATTCGGTGTGAAGGAGGAGATTCTACGCGTTTGTGAAAGCGAATCTATACCCACTTCGTTGTTCGATATTGTAGATTGCCAGGAGGTAATCGAAATGGCAGAGCATCCGGTAAAGGCGCTAGTAGCTAAGCCCAACTCTTCCCTTGCCCAAGGCTTTTACACCTTGGCGAAACAAAATATCGATGCATTTCTTAGCGCTGGAAATACTGGCGCTATGTTGGTTGGTTCATTACAATTTCTTAAAACAGTAGACGGTCTAGATAGACCCTGTTTATCAGCGGAGATACCTAGACCGGATAGTTTGCCGGGTTTACTTCTAGATGTAGGAGCAAATGCCGATTGTAAGCCGGAACATTTGCATAAGTTTGCAATTATTGGAAGTTTGGTGTATTCAATGATGCATCAAAATAAAAATCCAAAAGTTGGTTTGCTAAATATTGGAGAGGAAAGCGAAAAGGGGAATTTATTAACCAAAGCAACCCACCAATTATTAGCACACACCGAAGAAATAAATTTCGTTGGAAACGTTGAAGGTAGAGATATTTTTAGCGACCACTCAGATGTTGTTGTCTGTGATGGATTTACAGGGAATGTTGTGATTAAACTGTGTGAGGGTTTATATTATCGATTCGCAAAACGAGGAATCGAAGATGAATACTTGGATAAGTTTAATTATAAAAATTATGGAGGTAGCCTCATTCTAGGGGTGAATGCTCCAGTAGTAGTAGGGCATGGAATAACCAAAGCACCTACATTTGTTAAAATGGTTGAATTGGCAGCAGAGGCAGTGGAAAGTGGGTTGATTCGTTCCATTCAAAATGCGATGAAGTCTTTTACAACCGTTTCTTAATTTACTCTTTGATGAAAATACAAGCTGCAATTACCGCTGTTGGTGGATTTGTTCCTGAAACAGTATTAACCAATTTCGACTTAGAAAAAATGGTCGATACAACCGATGAATGGATTCGTGCTCGAACAGGTATTGTGGAAAGACATATTCTTCGGGAACAGGGGCAAGCTTCTTCAGATATGGCCGCTAAAGCGGTACTCGGTATGTTGGAGAAACGCGGAATCTCTCCCTTGGAAATTGATGTAATTGTATTGGGAACCGTAACGGGAGATCATATTTTTCCAGCTACTGCCAATGTATTAGCAGATAAAAGT
>CAZKOM010000026.1:0-24974 GCA_964554385.1 uncultured Flavobacteriaceae bacterium
CCTCTACTCCCTCGTACAAATCTACGGGCGTCATTCGAATCGGCTGATTGATAGTAATAGCATGGCCCATAGCACTTTGTGGCTTATCGGGGGCTACCACCAGAACATCTCCAAATTCCTTGGCTACGGAAATTAACGCGGCGATACCTGGAGCGGTTATCCCATCATCGTTACTCACTAAAATCAACGGCTTTTCTTGACTCATACGCTATACAAACCTACCACAAATTTTGCGAGCAAAAAAATCGTGTTACCTTTGTAGCGGCATGACAGCGCGGCGTTTCATCGCAAAAAGAAGACGTTCATAAAGCCATCGCTAAGGTGGATAAAGGTCTTTTCCCCCACGCCTTTTGCAAGGTAGTACCCGATATCCTCAGCAACGACCCCAACAGCTGTTTAATCATGCATGCCGATGGGGCTGGAACCAAAAGTAGCTTGGCTTATGCGTATTGGAAAGAAACCGGTGATAGTTCCGTTTGGGCCGGCATTGCTCAGGATGCGATCGTAATGAATACGGACGATTTGCTCTGTGCTGGAGTTACCGGACCGTTTATGCTGTCTTCCACCATCGGCAGAAATAAACAACTCATTCCTGGGGAGGTAATTGCCGAAATCATTAATGGCACGGAAGCATTCTGCCAAAACATGCGCAATCACGGCATTGAAATTTTTACCACAGGCGGAGAAACAGCCGATGTGGGCGACTTGGTAAAAACCATAATCGTTGATTCAACATTAATCGCTAAAGCGCAACGTACCGATATTATCGATAATGCAAATATTAAAGCAGGAAACGTTATTGTTGGTTTTGCATCGTACGGAATGTCAACCTACGAAACCGAATACAACGGAGGCATGGGAAGTAATGGTTTAACCAGTGCCCGCCATGATGTATTTTCTTCTGATTACCGCAGTAAATACCCCGAAACATACGATAATTCCTTGCCCGAAAACGTAGTGTATTGTGGCACTAAACATTTCTCTGATACCGTAGAAGGCTCCCCCATAAATGCTGGTAAATTGGTGTTATCTCCCACCCGAACCTATGCGCCTCTTGTAAAAGAGATTTTTACTCATCTAAAATCCGCAATCAGCGGAATGGTTCATTGTTCAGGTGGCGGACAAACCAAAGTGTTGCATTTTTTGCAACAAGGTCACGTCATAAAAGATAATTTATTACCCATCCCTCCCCTATTTCAACTAATAAAAGAGGAAAGTGGTACCGATTGGAAAGAAATGTTCCAAGTCTTCAACATGGGCCATCGTTTGGAAATTTACACCACTGCCGATGCGGCACAAGCCATGATAGACATTGCAAAATCATTCAATATCGATGCGCAAATTATCGGCAGAGTGGAGCCCTTTGATGGAAAAAAACTAACCATACAAGGACATTGGGGCAAATTGGAATATTAAGCTGAACCAATAAATTTTCATTTTCCTCGTTTACCTTTCATTGCCTTAACGTATTAAGGCCCCATAATCATATGAAAAATTCAACCATTAGAAACATGGCTACGGCCTTTTCGTTGTCCCTATTGGCCTTGCCATTACAAGCTCAAGCCACCGGCAACGAAGTATGGAACGAAAACAACCGTTTTAAAAACAACACTACCTACCAAGCAGCGCCGGCATCCTATGATGCAGATGGGTCTGATGATTATGGACGAGCTGCCGCTGTTTACAAATCAAAAGAAAAAAAGAGAGTGGATGCCGCTACCTACCAATGGAGCTTTGGCGATGGTCAATCAGCCGATAAACGATCCTTGATGCAAACCATTCAAAACAATGTAAGCACCTATTATGACGGCAACGATATGGTATTCAATATCAGCGTGTTGTACAATGCAGCCGCGAATTCTCATGTTGCCATCTTCCATGTAAATCAAGCAGGTAAAAAAGTTCAAGAGTTGGACAGTTTAATGCAAAAACGCATCAATAAATTCATTGCTTCTGCGCAAACATTGGGGTTAAAAAAAGAAGATTTTCACCTCGACATGATTGCCTTGGTGCCCATCTTCGAAAAAGAAAAAAAGACCTTTTCGAAAACCTATATGCAAGTTCCAAAAGGTTTTGAAATGCAAAAAAACCTACACGTAAAATTCAAGAATCCCGCCCATTTAGACGCCTTATTCACCTTTGCCGCTCAAAACGAAATCTACGATTTAATCAAAGTGGAATACCAAGTAGATTCTACCGAAATGGCATTACAAAGCATGCGTCAACGCGCATTAAAAGTACTCAACACCCGCTTGAACAATGCCAAGCAAATGGGGATATCCTTGGATACTTGTTTCCGCACATACAACGAAAAGAACTACGAGTTTTATCCCATTGATCAGTACATGCCTTATAAACCCTTGGCAATTTCCAGTATTGATGAATCTGAATCTGCACCTGCAAGCGGAGCCATAACAGCACCTGTTCAACGCAATACCATGTTTTATAATCAGTTGCCAAGCAAAGGCTTCGATGCTGTAATCAATCCATCGCCTTTACAACCCACCATTCAGTTTGCATATACCTTACAAGTTCGCTACCGCTTGAAAGACACCGTAGTTGTTCAAACAAAAACCGAAGTTAAAAAGCAAACCGATTTACTAATCATCACCCCACAGGGTACCATCAAGGAAATTACTAAATAATACAATTTCTAATCCCAGCAGCCACAAAATTTAAATCGAAAAGTATCGACACCCATAAAAAACGAAGACCGCAGATTAATTATTTGCGGTCTTTTTTTATCCTCAGTTTAAATTGCTAATTCGGCCCAGGTTGGACAATGATCGGAGTGCACTGCGTCGGCGTCAATACCTGCAGCCAATAACGAAGCTGAAAGACCTGAAGAAATACTTACATAGTCAATACGCCAACCTTTATTCTTGGACCGCGCATTGGCTCGGAAACTCCACCAAGTGTACAAATGCGGTTCAGGATTCAAGGTTCTCAATGAATCCACCCAACCGTTTTCAAACCATTTATCCATCCATGCACGCTCTTCAGGAAGAAAACCGGTACTGTTTTTATTGCTAACCGGATCGTGAATGTCGATGGCACGATGGCAAATATTGTAATCTCCGCAAACCACCACTTTGTCGGGCCCTAATTGCGACTTCAATTGCTGTGCATAATCAAAAAAGAAGTCTAAAAATTCATATTTCACCCCTTGACGATCATCTCCGGAAGTACCGCTCGGGAAATACACACTCAATACACTGCCCCAAGAAAAATCGGCGCGGATTACTCTCCCTTCGTTATCAAAAACCTCATTCCCGCAACCGTATTCTACATGAATTGCCTTCTCTTTACTAAGAATTCCCACCCCTGAATACCCTTTTTTCTGAGCCGAATACCAGTAACAGTGATAGCCCAAATCCGTAAATAACGATTCATTGATTTGCTCGGGAAGCGCTTTCAACTCTTGAAAACAAACCACATCCGCATTGGCCATGCTCAAGTAATCTGCCAACCCCTTATCCGAAGCACTTCGAATTCCGTTTACATTATACGATAGTATTTTCATTGTATTTTATTCATTGTTTGTTATTTACGATCCCAGCACTCCATAAGCAGTAAATGTCCTTGTTTATACCGAATTTCAACAAACCCATCCGCTGTAACTCGATTGGAACTTCCTGATCGATAGGGCAACTCCAAATCCATTCCTTGCAAGGGGTAATCTAAGTTTTCGCTGTAGACTTCTTCCACTTTTCCGATGGGCATCAACGATAAATTTGTACCCGCCGGATACCATTTCCGAAAGTGTTTGGGCAATGGATATACTCGAGAATAATCGTCCAATATAGAAACAGAAATCTCCGCTTGGTACTTTGGTAAAATCGACAAATTCTGGAACGTATGATCCATTCTCCTTCCGGTTCCCCAAATAACATTGGCCGATGTATGTCCACGAGAAATTAAAAATTCTATGCCCTTCTCTAAATCCGTTTTTACTTGATCCGGTGCCAAAATTTTCTCCGTGCCGGTGGCCAATAACTGTTGCTCCCAATCGGCTACAAATAAATCAGAATCCACCCCACCCGATGAAGAATTATCAATTCCCAAATCCAGCTCATGCGAATCGAAATCCCCCAACCATGCATCGGCACGCAACCCCAATTCTTGCACCCGCCGCATCGCTCCATCCAATACCAAAACATAAGGACACCATTCCATTAATTCATCCAATAACAACATTGAACAACTCTCGCCGTTGGCAATAATCAATGCCGACTCCTGGTTATCGCGTACGATGTGGTGGGAACTCATACTTTTATCCACAAAGTTGCATATTTAAACGCATTTTATGGCATGCAGGCACGAATTTTGAAAGGAAATCGTTACATACATAACTATGACAAAACCGCAGATACTTTGGGCCGATGACGAAATTGATTTATTAAAACCACACGTTTTATTTTTAGAGGGGAAAGGCTACGAAGTTCATTGCGTTAGCAGCGGAAGAGATGCCATCGAGGAAGTGAACAAAACCGACTACGATTTAGTGTTTTTAGACGAAAACATGCCCGGTATTTCGGGGTTGGAAGCCTTGCAAGAGATCAAGCAACGCAGACCTTCCTTGCCGGTTATTATGATCACCAAAAACGAAGAAGAACACATCATGGAAGAGGCTATCGGTTCTAAAATTGCCGATTACCTCATCAAACCGGTGCACCCCAACCAAATTCTGTTGGCGTTAAAGAAGAATCTGGACGAAAAACGATTGGTAACCCAAAAAACTACCCAAGGTTACCAGCGCGAATTCATGCAAATCGGCATGTCGGTAAGTGATAAACTGAACTTCAACGAGTGGAAAGAGGTTTATAAAAAATTGGTTTACTGGGAAATAGAATTAGATTCCAATGGCGAAGAAAGCATGCGGGAAATTCTCGAAACCCAAAAGTCCGATGCTAACCGCAACTTTTGTCGGTACGTTACCGATAACTACATCGGCATGTTAAAACAAACCGGGGATGATGGACCGATAATGAGTCACAATTTGTTTCGCAGAACCGTTAATCCCTTGTTAGACGATAATTTACCGGTGTTTTTTGTATTGATGGACAACCTGCGATTTGATCAATGGCGTGCCATTTCAGACATTTTACAAGAACGCTATCGGGTGGATTCCGAAGATATGTACTTCAGTATTTTACCAACCACTACCCAATACTGCAGAAATGCCATTTTCAGTGGTTTATTACCTTCGGAAATCGAAAAACGTTTTCCCGATAAATGGAGTAACGACGAAGACGAAGGCGGTAAGAACTTATTTGAAAAGGAATTTGTAGAAGATTTGCTTAAACGATTACGCAGAGATGTAAAATTTAGCTATACCAAGGTCACCAATTTGGAAGGGGGTAAAAACCTGGTTGACCAAATACCCAATATGCTAAAAAATAAACTCAACGTATTGGTTTACAATTTCGTGGATAGCTTTTCGCATGCCCGAACCGATGTAAATATCGTTCGAGAATTAGCCGAAGAAGAAGCAGCCTATCGCAACGTTATGGCAACCTGGTTCAGGCATTCTCCGCTGTGGGATGCCTTGCAACGCTTGGCAGACAAACCATGTAAAGTAATTATCACCACCGATCATGGCAGTATCCGCGTTAAAGACCCCATTAAAATAGTAGGCGATAAAAACGTAAACACCAATTTGCGTTACAAACAAGGGAAAAATATCACTTACAATCCCAAAGAAGTCTTTGAAGTTAAAAAACCGGCAGATGCCTTCTTACCTACCCAGCATTTATCCAGTGCCTTTGTTTTTGCCACTGAAAACGACTTTTTCGCTTATCCCAATAACTACAACTACTACGTAAACTATTATAAAAACACCTTCCAACACGGTGGTATAAGTCTTGAGGAAATGTGTTGTCCGTTAGCGGTTCTAAGTCCTAGATAAACCGTTTTTTACGATGCAATCCTTACTGGAACATACATTTTCAGAAGAAACCATCCATGCCCAAATTGGAGAATTATCCCAAGTACTTCTCCGTATTGAGGCAATGGGTCCCCAAGAATTCTATGTGTTGCGTGGAGAAGTGGGAGCAGGAAAAACAACCCTAAGTCAGCAATTACTCGCTAGTTGGGGGATTGCTGATGCGGTAATGAGTCCAACGTTTAGTTTAGTAAACCCATACACCTTACCCAACGGAACCAAATTGTATCACCACGATTGGTATCGAATTAAAGAAGCCGGTGAACTGTTCGATGCCGGCATAGAAGAAATACTAAACGAATTCCCGAGCGTACATTTGATCGAGTGGCCCGAAATCGGCGATTTTTTACTACGCGATTTACTGCTAAATTTCCAAGCCAAAATACTGGAAATTCAAATCGAACACCAAGACAATCACCGACAATATCGATTGCTACAGTACCGCTAAACCTTAACGGATTTTAACCACCGGCCGAAACCCAACCATGGGCAATGGCTCGCGGGTATAAACCAAGGCTCTACTGCCGGGGAATAATACGTCACCTACATCCAAAAAGGAACCACCTTTTACCACCATCATGTCCCCTACGGTGGTGCTTGTCATTTCTGCAACATTCCCAAAGATATTGTAGCACCCCGCATCGTTAGGCCAATAAGAAAAAACCGGTGTCGCGTATAATCCACCATCCATTACATAACTCAAATCCACCTCTTGTTGGCCATTATTACTAACACTATCCTTGGAATTTAAAAGCGTATTTTCACCCGCTGCTTGTTCTGTTTTATTCCTAGAAGACCGGTTATTAGTTGATTTATTTTGAGGTTCTCGATAACCCACATGATTGGCTATATAAACTCCTTTTTCATTGCGCCAATACTTGTTAATACTGGGTTTATAATACGAATTTCGCTGATTATTCTCGTAACAAGCGGCCTGTATCCACTCCATTTCCGTAGGCAACGAAACCACAACTTCCTTTCCTGATAATCCCGAAAGTTGTTTACTCAACCATTGGCAATAGGCCATGGCTTGGGGTTGCAATAAACTACACACTGGGTAACTGGAATAAGCTGGATGAAACATATAATGTAATGCCATGGGATCATTCCAGCTAAAGGTAGAAACATTGTATTTCCAGCCCGATACATCCGGAAAAACGGGAATGCCATTGTAGGTTATTTTCTCCATAGCCAACAACTCATGCAACATCTTTTCCTTGTTGGTTACGGTGTCTTTTATATACTGACTCAGTATCCTACCAAAAGATTTTCCTGTCGCTAATTTGGTTCGAAAAGCATCCGGCCGTAAAAAGTGATTCTGCAATACACTCAAAAAACTATCAGAGAAATTACCGTCTTTATCCATCAACTCCATCCGAGGATTAAGCTGTCGCATTTTCTCCAACAAAACATCTGTTACAAAATCTAAGTACTCCTTATTGGATATTTCGTGATTGAAAATGCAAACGCATTTGGGTGCGGCATAGGGAAGCAAGGGCTCTATATCTTTAACAACATTATTTTTGAAAATTCGCTTGCCCTCGTTGGGACCTTTCCAAACAACCGAAGCCCCTTCCAACCAAGTGTACGAATAGCCACCGGTATGCTGAACCAGTCCGCCTGCAGGTGCATATCCCAGATTCAACTCCAACCATTCCTCCCAGTTTTTCTTCTGCTTTTTTGGATTGTCCTCCTCTCCCGACTTCCCCGATGAGTTGACAAATAAACCCTCCAAGGGATCATACTGCTGAGCACTCAGTGAGGTGCTATGAACAAATGCGCCAAATAAAAACGCACTATAAACAAAAATGAAACTTAATCTATTGGATTCACTCAAGATTGAAATTGTATTTAAACTTAAAATCAAAACGTATTAGGTAGAGAAATATTCTTTAATGAGAAATATTCCTAAATACGAACTATTCTAAAATGAAAACTACTCAAAAAAGAGAATTACTTTGAATTAAAAACAATTCTTAAATGTGGCTCACCCTGTAATGGTATCACCCCCTAATTTCAACATTTGGGAATGAGGTTACTAATATCACTGAATTTGTGGCTGATACGCTCTCCATAACCACTGATTACCCCGATAGGCATCGGCAATAACCTTTCCCCCTCCAATATCGGGCACTTGAACTACCCCTTCTTCGTTGAATACTACCCATACCCAAACTCTTTCTTTTAGGTTTGATTTCTCAGCAGTATTAAACCAATTCACTACTCCGTCTACGGTTAAAACAGGATATTCATTTGGACTTCCAGCATAAGTGTTCAATCCATCCAAAGAACAAAAACGAATCCGATTTCTGTCTGCTTCTGATAATAACAATGAGTTTAACCACAGCCCTTCTCCCTTGCCCGATACAATAATCCAGGATTTAGGAAATTTCTTCAATAAAAACTGATATGCTTGCAACGTGGTATGCTGCCAATAATCTCCCGAGAAAGGAAACTCATCACACCATTTATTAACGCTTAAATTACCAGCACTCTCCCGAATAGTGGGGTTACTCCCTCGTTTTAATCCTTCATCAACAGCCAAACTCCTGCCCATATTCCTACTTCCCATAGATTTCAAGTTGGGATTGCGCTTCGAACTATCAATTTTTCGATTAGACCGAAAAGCAATCTGAAAAGGCTCATCGGTACAACGGTTTGCATCACACAAGTTTTTAAATCGCGGGCGTGCTGAGCTTCCTCCCGCTTCCCCGTTTCCTTCTGCATTTTCATCCAAATCACAAATACCCCGCACATGTTTATGGGTATCCATGGTATAGCTGTCCGGACCAGCGACATCACCTGACGCTAAATCTTCCTTTGATTTCTGTGAATCATTAATAAATAATTGAGCTAAAACGTTAAAATCCGTGCTTGCCGAAACATACCCTAAGGCTAATTTTCCACCTTGAATATCCTCTTTGCTGGGTTCGATTAAAGAAAAAATACTATATCCCGCCAACAACAAATGAAAAGGAATTAACCGCTTATGATTAATAGCCGATGCTCCAATTCCAATAAAAATTATCAGGGGTACTACTAAAAAGTATAAATGTCGCCATCCATTGTATAAAATAGGCTGAAACACAACGGTATATCCTAAAAACGCCATCATTACTAGCAAGGAAAAGAAAATAACCGGTTGCTTCCACACCCGATGAGAAGGCCAAACATGCAATAAAACTGCCAATAACACCACCAATATCCATTCACTTAGCGTTACTAACATCCAAATAGGCAAATAAAATAGGGGTTGCTCCTTGGATTCCGTATTAATCCAATCCCCCAAGAACAACGTAGGATGCTTCCAAGGATTTTGCGTGCCGAATTGTAAAATCTCTACGAAACCAGTCCATCCCTTCACCCATAAATAGGGATAAGTGGCTATGTAACCCAATACAAAAAGCACCAATGGCATTATAATTCTATTCCGAAATTCTGCCCATCCCAAATGCGACCATCCTAGATCTGCCCATCGCAAACCTATCCGGCGCAGATTCACCCAGCCCAGAGACACCCTTCCTCGAGACAGCCATTCTAGAGACACCCATTCTCGAGACGCCTTTGTTTCGCTTTCATCTTCATCCGATTTTTCCGAAAACAACTTCCCATTTCCTACCCATTGCAACGCTGAAATCAGTACCGCGCATCCAAAAATCAATAATCCACTCAGTCGAATAGTAGAAGCGATTCCCAGTAATATCCAAGGCCAAATCAACGACCACCGTTTTACGGACTTACCCTGCCAAATAGCATCCAGACCTATCCACACACATATCATCAAGGATAAAAATAGGACATCCTTGGAATTGTGGTGTGCATCGGCGAACAATCGAGGCCATGTCATAAGTAAGGCCGATGGCAGCAACGAATTCCCATAATGTTGAAGGGAGCCCATTTCCATCCAAGTTGCATTTCTTCGATAAAACCACCGGTACAAACTCCAACAACTACCTAAAAACAAGGACCACAATAATCCACGATGCAAAAGCAATTTAAATCGCATGCTACCGGGAAAGTAAATTTGCTCGGCCAGGTAACAGAGGCTCTCCCAAATGGGTCCAAAAAGTCCATGTTCTTGAACTTTATCAAACCCTACTCTACCACTTAGAAAACGATTATTCTCCATGCCGATAGCCCGTTGGGTAAGTTCATCTAAGCCTACTCCAAAATCGCCCAAGGTAATAAATCCCCAAGCACCGTAGATGGCAAAAAAAAGCGGCGCCCACCAAGAAGCGTTCGTAAGAAAATTCGCTCTTGGGGGCGCCGCTGTCATAATTATCAAATTACTCCGTATCGCTACGGTATTTTAGGCGTTAGCCTCCTCATTCATGTAAGCATCGATTGGCAAACAAGCACAAACCAAATTTCTATCTCCGTGTGTATTATTTACACGGGATACGGTTGGCCAGAACTTGCTCCAACGCAAACGGTCTTCTGGGAATGCCGCTTTCTCACGAGCATAGGGTCTGTTCCAAGTATCTCCAATTACTGAATTGGCGGTGTGTGGAGCATGCTTCAATACGTTGTTATCCTGAGGATAAATACCGTTTTCTACTTCGCGGATTTCCTCGCGAATTCCCAACATCGCATCGCAGAATTTGTCTAATTCCTCTTTACTTTCACTCTCTGTTGGCTCAATCATTAAGGTACCAGCCACAGGGAAACTCAAGGTTGGAGCGTGATATCCGTAATCCATCAAACGCTTAGCAATATCCTCCGCCTCAACACCCGCTGCCTTGAATTTACGAGTATCTAAAATCATTTCGTGTGCCGCGTGACCGTTTTCTCCCGTGTACAAAATCGGATACTCTTTCTCCAATCGCGCCTTAATGTAGTTCGCATTCAAAATCGCATAACGCGTTGCCTCGGTTAAACCAGCACCGCCCATCATCTTGATATACGCATAACTAATCAATAAAATACTAGCACTTCCAAATGGAGCCGCACTCACTGCATGCATAGGCTTTTCTACATCCATAGCAACTACAGAATGCCCTGGTAAATACGGAGCTAAATGCTTAGCTACACCAATTGGTCCCATACCTGGTCCACCACCACCGTGAGGAATACAGAACGTTTTATGTAAATTCAAATGACACACATCGGCGCCAATCATACCCGGACTGGTTAATCCCACCTGAGCATTCATATTGGCACCATCCATGTACACCTGTCCACCATACTGATGAATAATCCCGGTAATTTCAGTGATCGCACTTTCAAATACACCGTGTGTACTTGGGTAAGTCACCATTAAACAAGCCAAATTATCTTTATGCTCCTCGGCTTTGGCTTTCAAATCAGCCACATCGATGTTTCCGTGATCGTCACACTTGGTTACAACCACTTTCATACCCGCCATAACGGCCGATGCAGGATTGGTTCCGTGTGCACTCTCTGGAATCAAAGCAATATTTCTATGTCCTTCGCCACGATCTTTGAAATACTCACGAATTACCATCAAACCAGCATATTCTCCTTGAGAACCCGCATTGGGTTGCAAACTCATGGTATGAAAACCGGTAATTTCAGACAAATCACTATTTAACTCCGATAACATCTCGTGGTATCCATCCACTTGATTGCGGGGTACAAACGGATGTAACGAGTTAAACTCTGGCCATGTTACAGGAATCATCTCGGTGGTTGCATTCAATTTCATGGTGCAACTTCCCAAGGCAATCATGGAATGACACAAGCTCAAGTCTTTGGCTTCCAACGACTTAATATATCGCAACATCTCATGCTCCGAATGATAAATATTGAATACGGGATGAGACATGAAATTGCTGGTTCTCACCAATGCCGAAGGAAGAACGGGTGAAATTTGGTCCGATGGGTTAACCATCACGCCTTCCACCGCTTTACTGAATACATCGGCAATCGCTTTCACATCCGCCAAAGTAGTAGTTTCATCCAAAGAAATTCCTACCACACTATTTCCCTCATAACGGAAATTCATTCCCGCAGCCTCAGCCAACGTACGAATAGTTGCATTGTTAGGAACATCAATGGTTAATGTATCAAAATAGTGTGCGTGTCTTACTTTATACACTCCGCTTACTTTTCCAATGGCATCGGCCAAAGAAACCGTCAACGCATGAATCTTACCGGATATTTTTTTCAATCCTTCCGCACCGTGATACACTCCGTACATACCCGCCATGATACTTAACAATACCTGCGCTGTGCAAATATTAGATGTTGCATTCTGACGCTTAATATGCTGCTCACGGGTCTGTAACGCCATACGTAAAGCTCGATTTCCATCAGCATCAATTGAAACCCCAATGATTCTTCCTGGGATTTGACGTTTAAATTCGTCTTTTGTAGCGAAAAACGCTGCATGCGGTCCACCAAAACCCATTGGCACACCAAAACGCTGGGTATTACCCAACACACAATCGGCACCAAACTCACCTGGAGGGGTTAATAACGTTAATGCCATTAAGTCCGATGCGAAAATGGTCTTGATCCCGGCAGCCTGACAATTACCAACAAAAGAGCGATAATCTTCTACACTTCCTTCGCTGTTTGGATATTGAACAAACGCTGCAAAATATTCTTCGGTAGCCGCAAAAGTCTTATAATCTCCAATTACGATTTCAACACCAATGGGCTCAGCACGAGTAATCAATACATCCAAAGTCTGTGGGAATACTTTACTGTCCACAAACAACTTATGGGCACCTTTTTTCTTATCCAAACCATAGAACATGGCCATTGCTTCCGCAGCAGCAGTTCCTTCATCCAACAACGAAGCATTGGCCAACGGTAATCCAGTTAAATCAATGATCATCGTTTGGAAATTCAACAATGCTTCCAATCGGCCTTGTGCAATCTCCGCCTGATAAGGGGTATATTGGGTATACCATCCCGGATTTTCCATAATATTCCTCAAAATCACACCGGGCACATGGGTATTGTAATAACCCATTCCGATGTAATGCTTGTACATTTTATTTTTGGCAGCTTTTTCTTTTAGCATACCAAGAAACTCAACCTCGCTCATGGGCTCACCCAAATTCATTGGCTTGGGTAATCGAATGTTTGCAGGCACAGTTTCATCAATTAGCTGATCGAGTGATTGAACACCGATAACCTCTAACATGGCTTTAACATCGTTTTCTCTCGGACCTAAATGCCGATGCGCAAACGATTCAGAATAACGAGCGTTGAAATGGCTTGACATAGATTCACAAATTTACAGATTATGTACTGATTTTCTAATCAAATTCACGCGGTTTAGCAAGGAGTATCAAACTCTTAAACAAACCATCAATTGGAACATGAAAACAATTAAAACTAGAATTTAAATTTTACCTTCGTCTGCCATACTAAAGTATTGATTTTCAAATACTATTAAATGATCAATTAACCGTATATCTAAAAGTTCACCAGCGCGCTTAATCCTATTTGTTAATTCAATGTCCTCATCGCTTGGAACCAAATTTCCCGAAGGATGATTGTGTGCTACCAAAATGGCAGATGCATACAAATCCAATGCCCGCTTCATCAGTAATCGAATATCCACCACCGTGCTAGAAATTCCACCCAAACTCAATAATTCTATGCGCAAAACACGGTTTGCTCTGTTTAAATAAATACAATAAAACTTCTCACATTGAGCCCCAAAGAATTTAGATTGTATCATCTTCATGGCTGAGGATGAATTCCGAATACCCTCTACCGTTGCTTCTTCTTCCAATCGCAATCGAGCCAACGACATCGACAAACAAATTAATTCTACATCCCTTAGTTGAATTCCAGGAAATCCTAATAACGACTCCAAACTGCAGGCAGATAAGCCACGAATACTCCTCCCGCACCATTGCCATAAATCATTCGCCAATTTTAATTTAGCTTCGGATTTTTTCCCTTCATCCAATAACTGAAATAACCATATAAAACCCTTTGATTGCTCATCAAATTCTACTCCATCAATGTTTTGCAATTTTTGCAAATCCATCCATCGATCCCTCTTTTTTGCTTGTGTTGATAAAAATATTGTCATAACTTTGACAAATATATTTTCAAAATTATTAGATTTGTATCAACCTAATTGAAATTAAACGGATAATTTAACTATACAGTCATGAGCGAACAACAAGAGAAATTAAAAGCCCTAAAACAGACCATTGAGCGTTTAGAAAAAACCTACGGTAAGGGCGTTGTAATGAAAATGGACGATGCTAGAAGCGTTGCCGTAGATGTAATTTCAACCGGATCATTTGGGTTGGATTTAGCTTTGGGCGTTGGTGGGTTTCCCCGCGGACGTATAATAGAAATCTATGGACCAGAAAGTTCAGGTAAAACAACCATTGCACTTCATACTATTGCAGAGGCCCAGAAAAAAGGTGGTATTTGCGCCTTTATTGATGCAGAACACGCTTTCGATAAAGTGTATGCAGAAGCTTTAGGTATTGATACCGCTAACTTATTGATTTCTCAACCAGACGATGGAGAACAAGCACTTGAAATTGCCGATAACTTGGTACGTTCCGGTGCAATTGATGTAATGGTTATAGATTCAGTAGCCGCGTTAGTACCTCGCGCTGAAATTGAAGGTGACATGGGAGACTCTAAAGTAGGTCTACACGCTCGATTGATGAGCCAAGCCCTAAGAAAACTAACCGGTACTATCTCCAAAACCGGTTGTGTTGCCATCTTCATTAACCAATTGCGTGAAAAAATTGGTGTTATGTTTGGTAACCCCGAAACCACTACCGGTGGTAATGCACTAAAATTCTATGCCTCTATTCGTTTGGATATTCGCAGAAATGCACAAATCAAAGATGGTGACGATGTAATCGGTAACAGAACCAAGGTGAAAGTAGCTAAAAACAAAGTAGCACCACCATTCCGAGTGGTTGAATTTGATATTCTCTATGGTAAAGGAATTAGCCGTGCCGGTGAAGTACTAGACCTAGCCGTTGAAACGAATATCGTGCAAAAGAGCGGTAGTTGGTATAGTTATGATACTACTAAATTAGGTCAAGGAAGAGACTCTGTAAGAGATCTTTTATTCGATAACCCAGAGATGATGGCGGAAATTGAAGCTAAAATCAAAGCCAAAAATGCTGGCGGAGAAGAAATACTACCGGTTCAAGCAGAATAATTCCATCGCATTAATTTTTTGTTTTTTCTATTTCAAAAGGTCGGAATATTCATATTTCGACCTTTTTTTGTATTCTATTAATTCCATTTCAAATCTTTACCCCACAGAGATAAACTCCTTTAAAACTATTAATTCATGACATTCATATCCAAAATCAAATCTTATAAATTTATACCTACAGTATTATTCACGTTAGTGTTTACATTATTAGTAATTTCTGACACTAACGCTCAATACACTGCGAATTGGTCTATTGAAACCAGCAAACTGGTATCAAAAGTCAAAAAGAATGGTGGTTTAAACTACTATTGGTATAAAAATACGAAATGGGTGCCTGTTCCTACTGAATCGTGGTCAACGCTAAAACAGAACGCGCTTAAAAACAATCTTGATGTAAATCAGAAATTGGTTGAAAATGGGAAATTAGTGGGTCAACTTATTATTCAAATTAACAAAAAAGGCACAGTGGTTCATGCTGATTTTTTAGAAGTAAACTATCAAGACACCAACATCACGAAGCCAATTTTAGCGGCCATTAAAAACAGTAATTTTGTAGTACAAACGAATGGAAATTCGAAATTAACAGATCCGTTTATTACATTTTTTCAATTAACTGGAGTAAAAGAAATTGCCCCGAAAGCACTCGTATCAGTACCAGACAACCCCGATTTACCATGGAACCTAAGCGATACTTCATTACAGAATTCTATTAATAAAATTGAAGCTCCAAAGAATAACAATATTGGAGAATCGAAAATTCAAGACAGTACCAAAACGTCAAAAAACATCGAATTGATCTCGTCTTTACTTAAGGATTCCAATACTGCCAAAGAGTATATAACAAAAGAATCTAAAATAGCCGCGAAAAAAGCCCTAATAGATTCTAATTATTTACAAGCAAGATTCTTTGGTGGAGAAGAAGCCTTTAAAAATCTAATTGTTAACGAATTTAATTACCCCACACGTTGTATGGAAAAAGGAATTTCGGGGAATATAATTATTCGATTCCGTGTAAACAGAGAGGGAATTGTCGATAAGCTATCTTCAATTTCAAAATCTCCTCAATGCCCAGAATTTACAACCGAAGCAAAAAGAGTCATTGTATTGGCACCTTGGATACCGGCAACCTATAAAGGGAAAGTAGTGAATTGTTGGTTAGAAATTCCAATTAGATTGGATGTTCGATAAAATAAGATAGTGACAACTCCTACTCTTCATTCATTGGATGACCGTAAAACTTCTCCTTGTACATCATGGGATAAACGATATACAGCATCAACATTCTGCTATATCGAATAATAACCGGTATGTTCAATAGCAAAAACGCCATAATACCACCTATGGCATAATCCCAAAGTCCAAGGAATTTCATTGCAATGCCTCCAGTTATAATGGTTCCAACAATAAGCGCATAGCTCCAATACATAGCACCAAAAAAGAATCCTGTCTCCGGTTCATAACTCAAATCACAATTGGGGCAGTTATCATACGTATCTGAGAACTGACCAAGGGAAAAAATAGATTTTTTAAAAACTCTTCCCTTTCCGCATCGCGGACATTTGCAAGCAAAGAATGGAGCTAAACCCGCTCTTTTATAATCTTCCATGTAAACGCTGCTTGCGACGATAATTAAAATAAACAGCGCCAGCAGTTCCCACCAAAACATAGGGAGTAGCTAATAAGAATAAAATCCCTTTATTAATTCCATTCCCCACCACAGGCTTACTCAAGGATTGTTGACCGCGGTTTGATGTTAACGCGGTTTTACACATCGGACACTGCGAATAAGCAACACTCATTGCAGTAACCAAAACAACAAATACGATTAACTTTTTCATAGTATTTAGAATGGGAAATATTTAAATGGATAATAGGGTGCAATCATTAAATAAACCACAACGCCCGTTATAGAAACGTACAACCAAATCGGAAATGTAATCTTCGCAATTTTACGATGCTTTGCAAATTGATCGGTAGTACTATAATAAACAGTATACAATACCATTGGTAATACCGCAGCCGCTAAAACAATATGAGTTAACAATATGGCATAATAAGAATAAAGTACAAATCCAGTACCTTCATGTTTGGTATGACTCATACACACATGGTACGTTACATAACTCACCAGAAACAATCCACTTAATAAAAACGCACCCAACATGAATTTTTGATGCGAAGCCTTATCCCCAGATTTAATTGCTCTTAATCCAAATATCAATAATATACTTACGAGACTATTGATTGTAGCATTGGTGAAGGGCAACGCTTTAGCAAAATCAGTCGAAGGTCTATACTCAGAAGGCAAATATTGCAACAATACCACAACAGCAAAGACCGCTATTGAAACAATTAAGACTAACCTAAAGAAGGCCTTATCGCTAATCCAAGCTTTTTTTTCTGTATTCATAAAGTAGGTTATTTATATCGTCGTTAATTCGTTTTACTCGATCTAATTTCTCCTTTAACGTTGCTCCTCGGGTTTCCAAAATCCCCCGAATATGCTTATTCTTATCTATTATTACAATTTTATCATCGTGAATAAAATCACTGCCACGTTGTTCTGTAGCCAGCAAAAGATCATTTAATACCCAATCATAAATTACTGATTTCCTGCCGGTAGCAAACGTTCTCTTATACAAATCCGCCTTGAAAGCCGCAGCATAAGACGCAATTACTGGAACGGAATCATGTTCTGGGTCAATACTTATGGTTAAAAACTTAACTTGGGGGTTGGTTCTAAATTCTTCCGCAATAACTTGAACTTGCTTGTTCATCTCCGGACAAACCTCAGGACAAGTAGCAAAAAAGATATTGGCAATGATTATCGAAGAATCAAAATCCGAGAGATTAATTTCTTTACCATGTTGGTTTACCAACTGAACATCAGAAACTGTATGATACGACTTACTACCATCGGGATTGGTGAAAGTTTCTCCTAAATACGGTAATTCCTGATGGACCCAAACCGCTTTAGATAATAACAACACACCAATAATGGGTAAAATAACAAAGGCCGCTATTGCGGCCTTTCGTAAATATGTTTTGTTTAAGGCCATTATTATTTCATCCAAGTGATGGCATTACCTTCATAAAGTAATCCCATAATCAAACCGATGATAAAAATAGTGGGTACTAAGATAATCAACGCTAAGTTGATTTTCTCATGCTTTAAGTGCATAAAGGCCCCTACAATGTAATAGGCCTTTACGATACCAAAGAAAATAAAAATAAAATTTCTAAATCCTGTTGGGTCCAAAGCAAAATAAATGATAAAGTCAAATATTGTAATACCTAAAAGGATCCAAAATGTTCTCCATAATTCCTTGGTACCGTGACTCTCGGTATGAGGAACGTAGTTCATTGCATCGTATTCTCCGGGTTTAACTGGAAATTCCATAGCTATATAAATTAATCAATTAAATCAAATAGAAGAAAGTAAACACAAAAACCCAAACAAGATCTACAAAGTGCCAGTAAAGACCAGCTTTTTCGATCATTTCATAATGTCCACGCTTTTCAAAAACTCCACGAACCGTCATGATATAAACCACCACATTGATTACAACGCCACTAAATACGTGGAAACCGTGAAATCCTGTTACAATGAAAAATAAAGCGGCAAAGGGCACAGGTCCATTTGTTCTGTCTCCATCAGCCCAATGAAAAGGATCACCAAAGTCGATTTTTTCTAAATGTGCATACCCCTGCTCAGTAATACCAAACATATTGGAATGCAATCGAGCACCTTCATGGATGAACGTATACCATTCCCAAGCCTGACAGCCTAAGAACATAGCTCCACCAATGATGGTAAGAATCATATATTTTTCTACTTCCTTTCTGCTCTTACGATGACCCGCTTCAACCGCCAACACCATTGTTACGGAAGAGGCAATCAAAATAAAGGTCATCACACTCACAAACAACAAAGGCAAGTGAACCCCATGAATAAATGGGAAGTGATTAAAAATGGATGCTGGGTCAGGCCACTTCGTTGTAACAGGACTCACTACGTTACTAAAACGCTGTGCTCCGTACTGCACCAGTAAACTCGAAAATGTGAATGCATCCGATAATAGGAAAATCCACATCATTAACTTTCCATAACTAACATTGAAGGGAGACCTTCCTCCCGCCCACATAGGCTGTTTTTCAAATGCTGCTTCAGTACTATTGGCCATGGGTAAATCTATCTTGCAAAGTAAAGGAATAAATATAAAATAAACCACAATAAACCTACAAAATGCCAATAAGTGTGTATTACCGACATAAACGTCAATTGTTTTTTGTGAATTTCAAGTTTGAATGCTTTGTAAATCCCCACCATTAACAGGATAATTCCTCCCAAAACGTGTGCTACGTGAACAGCGGTAATCATCCATACATAAGAGGCGGAAATATCCTCGGGTCTGGGATTGACAAACGTTAACTTCATGGCTACTAATTCTTTCCAACCCAAATATTGTGAAACACAGAATAGTATACCTAAAATCAAGGTAACTATTAGGTATAATTTGTTCTTGCCCAATTCATCGTTTTTAGCATTTTTAAATGCCGCGTAAATAGTAATTGAACTAACAAGGGAAATTATTAAAGAGATCAAAAAATAAGTAGGCAAATTAAACATTGTCCAAGTGGCTTTGGCTTTTGCATCCGGTTGATGTACTATAAAAGCACTTACTAATGCCGAAAATAACATGCTGGAGGCCAGCATGAAAAGCCAAATGTTCAATTTCGCTGGGGCAACTAACGGTGCCTTATCTTTAATTTTCTTTTGAGTAGTAGTAACCATTTTTTCTAAAATATTATGTAGGCTAAAAACACCAATGGCGTATATAAAAAGGATGCAAACAGTAATTTTCTTGCATCCAACGTTTCCAACGTCCTAAACAATCGGAAAGCAAAAAAGATAAATATAAGTCCAACCGGTAATACCAACATTCCTGCTTTGGGTTCTGCAACTTGATAATAAATTGGCATAATACTCACTAGAAACAATAGTACCGTGTAAATAAGAATATTGTACGCGCTCCGTTTATCCCTACCTCCCTTGGAAGGCAATAACCAATAACCGGCCTTCAAATAATCATCATGTAATAACCATGCTATCGCCCAAAAATGAGGAAACTGCCAAAAAAATTGAACTAAAAATAATAAAATTCCTACTTCATCCAATCTACCCGTTATTGCGGTGTAACCTATTAATGGAGGAAAAGCTCCCGGAAATGCACCTACCAACACGGCCAATGGACTTACTTGCTTCATTGGTGTATACACGAAAACATATAAAACCAAGGAAAGACCCGCAATAAAAACCGAAATAAATGGAGCCTTAAGACTAAGAATTATCATTCCTAAAAGTCCAGTAATCCAACAAAATATCACAGCATCACGATACGGTATCCTATCCTCTACGATGGGTCTTGCCGATGTTCTGTTCATTTTACCATCATTTGACTTCTCGATAATTTGATTCATTCCGTTGGAGGCAAAGACTACAAACATTCCTCCTATTAAAACCGATAAGAATTCAATCAAATCAAAACGCTCAGAAATAGTTCCTGAAATTGAATTCACTTTACAGCCAATTAAATAACCAAATACAGAGGTTGCCGCAACCGTACTTGTTAACCTGAATTTTATTAACTGCAGATAACTCGGTATATGGATCCTCGACTTATGCATTACTACTTCCATGATCTTTTAATTGATTGTGTTCCGATATAGCCCAAATAAAACCCAGGGTAACAAAGGCACTTCCCAAAACGATATGCATCACTTGCGACCACATGGGTAAAACATAAACAACTTGAATCGCTCCTAAAACTATTTGTAAAAATGCAACTAATAACAAGACGAATTCAGGACTCGTAAAATCAACAGAACCCAACTTCTTTTGTTTGTAAACCCAACGCAATAACACTAAAAATAATACTCCGGGTATATATCGATGCACGATAAAAATCCAACCCATACCATGAAGATTTAACATGGAATCGTATTCGGAAATCAACGAACCCGCTACACGCAATAACTCCGTTTGTTCTCTCGACCAAGTACCTAAAGTTACTACCAGCCAAGAAATAATCCAGAAAATCACTGCTCTATTTCTATTGTTTCCAACGTTGAACGAATTTTCCAATTTCAAATTACTTATCCAATTCCTTGATGAACTCAAAGAATAAGCCCGAATCATGGAAAATAAACACACAAAAGAAAGCAAATAATGCAATGAAACTATCCCTGGAATCAAATTAGTAGCTACTACTAAACTTCCTAACCAAGCATTTAATAAAAGAAATACAAACCCCATCGAAACCCAAAATCTATATTTCTTTAACGAACGTTTTATAAATACTAACACTATCCAGGCAAGTCCAAACAAACCACTTAATACCCCAAACAGTCGATTTATATATTCAATCCATGCTTTAACTGGATTAAATTCTTCAGGAACACGAATTGAAGGGTCATTATGTAGTCGTTTAGCCGATTCCTCCATTCCTATCTGGCTTAAGAAACTCGCAAAACGGTCTACTTTCTTTAGCCGCTTTTCTAAAAATACCGTTTGATAGTTAGGTGGCAAATCACAATCACACGTTGGAGGAGCTAAAAGCCCGAAACATTTAGGCCAGTCAGGACAACCCATTCCACTACCCGTAGCTCTTACTAACCCGCCCAGTAGAAATAATAAAAAAACAGACGAACAGGCCAAAAGTCCTATTCGTCTGTACAATTGTTCTATATTAAGGGACATCCCTAACGATTAACTCAAGCCAAAAACTTTCTTAATCGCAGCAAAGAATACAGTGGATTCTTCTGTCTCCTTAACCTCTTCGGTTTTTGGAGCAGATTTTGTTTTTACAGGTTCCAACACTTCAGGGGCACTTTCATCAGGTACATACTGTGGGAAGAAGTCTTCCTCACGGTCTGGTCTAGAATACTCGTAAGGACCGCGATAAACTGTTGGAATCTCACCAGGCCAGTTACCGTGAATATGCTCCACCGGTGTACTCCATTCCAACGTGTTTGAACTCCAAGGATTTTGGGTAGCTTTTTTACCACGGAACATGCTATAAAAGAAGTTGTACAAGAACAACAATTGCGCAAATCCACCAACCAAGGCAGCAACAGTAATCAATTTGTTAGTATCACCCCATATTTCAAAATCTTTCACCAATGTGAACATGTAATATCTACGAGGAACACCAGCTAATCCCATGAAGTGCATCGGGAAGAATACCAAATACGCAGCTACGAAAGTTAACCAAAAGTGGAAGTATCCCAAATTTTGATTTAACATTCTACCATACATCTTAGGGAACCAATGATAAATACCAGCAAACATTCCAAAGATAGCAGCAGAACCCATTACCAAGTGGAAGTGTGCAACTACAAAATAACTATCATGCAACTGAATATCCAATGCAGCATTACCTAAGTATATACCGGTTAAACCACCAGAAATGAAGAAGCTCACCAATCCGATAGAAAACAACATCGCTGGATTAAATCTCAAATTACCACGCCACAATGTAGTTAAATAGTTGAATACTTTAACCGCACTAGGTACCGCAATGATCAATGTCAAAATCATAAATACTGAACCCAAGAAAGGATTCATACCGGTAATAAACATATGGTGTCCCCAAACGATGAACGAAAGGAAACTAATACCCATCAAGGATATAATCATTGCTGTGTAACCAAAAATTGGCTTACGAGCATTGGTGGAAATTACTTCAGAGGTAATACCCAATGCAGGCATCAAAATGATATATACCTCGGGGTGACCTAAGAACCAGAATAAGTGCTGATACAAAATAGGTGAACCACCGATATTCTCTAATGCACCTACTCCCTCTAAATAAATATCCGATAAATAGAAAGATGTACCGAAACTTCTATCGAAAATCAAGAATAATGCCGCACCCAATAATACTGGGAATGACAATAATCCCAAAACCGCAGTGAAGAAAAATGCCCAAATGGTTAATGGCATACGATTCATGCTCATTCCCTTGGTTCGCATATTTAATACTGTAGAAATATAGTTAATACCACCTAACAAAGAAGACACTATGAATAAGGCTATTGCTACCAACCATAAAGTCATACCTAAACCAGAACCTGGCATTGCTTTTTCTAGGGCACTCAATGGTGGATATACTGTCCAACCGCCTGATGCTGGTCCTGTTTCAATAAATACGCTGATGGTTAGCACTACGGAACTCATGAAGAAGAACCAGTAACTCAACATATTCATAAATGGAGATGCCATATCACGGGCACCTACCTGTAATGGAATTAGCAAATTCGAAAACGTTCCGCTCAGTCCAGCTGTTAATACATAGAATACCATGATAGTACCATGAATAGTAACCAATCCCATATAAAAATTAGGATCAAGTTTGCCATCCACAGCCCATTTACCCAATAAAGTTTGCAATATTCCAAATTGCTCATCAGGCCATGCTAATTGCAAACGGAAAAGCATAGACATGGTCATACCAAGGATACCCATGATAATTCCTGTCAACAGGAATTGTTTAGAGATCATTTTGTGATCCATCGAGAAGATATACTTCGAGATGAAGCTCTCTTTGTGATGATGATCGTGGTGATCGTGGGTGTGGTGCTCTGAATGTAATGAAGCGGTGCTCATATCAAAGTTCTTGTTTTTTTAAGTTGAGGAGTTTAACGAATTGCCATTGTAGGTTTGGCAGTTGAATCAGTTGTTGCCGGTGCTGCAGGAGTTTCCACTACAGCAGGAGCTACGATTGGAGCCTGAGATGCTAACCATGTGTTAAACTCAGCCTCGTTTTCAACAACTGTTATTTTAATCTTCATGTTGTAATGCGCTGCTCCGCAGATTTTATTGCAATACAAATAATAATCGAATTCAGGATTTCCCTTAGTCTTACGAGCCTCAGCCGTAGTTTTTGTAGGTACAAATGGGAATACCGTGCTCATTCCAGGTACACAATTCATCTGAAGACGGAATTCTGGAGCATAAGCAGAATGGATTACGTCTCTAGCACGGAACTTAAATCTGTACGACTTATTCTTAATCAAAACTATTTCAGTGGTAACTTTATCGTCATTACCCGCATTATTAAATACTGCAGGCATCGCGCGATAAGCTGCAATTCTCTTTAAGTTAGTTTGCTTTCTGCGTAAGTCTTTTTCAATCTGACCTTCATAAGCACCACTACGGATATCGTCTAATTTTTCACGTAAAGCTTTAGCTTGTGTTGTATAAACCTGAGCCAATCCACTTGCATTTAATTTGTCAAGCTGGGATTGCCACAATTTCGCAGAATCATTCACGGTTTTCATTTTAGTCTCTAATTCAGCAATTTGAGTATTCAAACGAACTACCAAAGAATCTACTTGATCCGCAACTGCAACCCCTAATGGATTTGAACCAGATATAAAATTGAAATTCGCTTCACCGAATTTATTATCGTTACCAGCATAACGAGCTTTCCATCCAAACTGGTAAGCAAATACTTCAATCTCCTGATCTTTTTTATAATCTTCATGATCCGCAGCGCCTCGGTAAGTGATTTTGGTCCAAGTGTCAAATCCACGCAATACCAAGAATGTTAAAACTACCGCAGGTACGATAGTCCAAATCATTTCTAACTTGTTGTTATGAAAATAATAATGCGCCTTTCTGTTCTCGTTATATTGGTAACGGAACATAAAATAGAACAACAAAAACTCAGTGATTAAAAACACCACAAAGGTGAACCCAAAGGTAACCATGAACATAGAATCAATGGTTGAACCATGCTCGGATGCAGCATCCCACAACAATAAATATTTTCCATGCTCACTAATCTCCCAAAAAACACCAGCAAATCCTAAGGTGAGTATAATTATAGCTACCCAAGCATTGAC
>CAZKOM010000027.1:0-2371 GCA_964554385.1 uncultured Flavobacteriaceae bacterium
TATGGCTTTTGATCTGGACTTAATCAAATCGGTTTATGCCGCAATGCCGGCCAAGGTAGCCGCTGCCCGTCAAGCGTTGGGTCGCCCGCTTACCCTTACTGAAAAAATCCTATTTTCTCATTTGTGGGACAATGCTCAGCCTCAAGCATTCGCTAGAGCTCAGGATTATGTTGATTTTGCCCCAGACCGCGTTGCCATGCAAGACGCTACAGCACAAATGGCATTGCTTCAATTTATGCAAGCCGGTAGACCCAAAGTGGCTGTTCCCTCCACCGTACATTGTGACCACTTAATCACAGCAAAAACCGGTGCTTCTGAAGATTTAACCGTTGCCAATAACGAAAGCAAAGAAGTGTATGATTTCTTAGCTTCTGTTTCAAACAAGTACGGAATTGGATTTTGGAAACCCGGAGCTGGTATCATTCACCAAGTAGTTTTAGAAAATTACGCATTCCCCGGCGGAATGATGATTGGTACCGATTCACACACGGTAAATGCAGGCGGTTTAGGAATGATTGCCATTGGTGTTGGTGGTGCCGATGCTTGCGACGTAATGGCAGGACTTCCTTGGGAACTTAAATGGCCTAAACTTATCGGAATCAAATTAACTGGCAAATTGAATGGTTGGACAGCTCCGAAGGATGTTATCTTGAAGGTTGCTGGTTTGCTAACCGTTAAAGGTGGAACCGGAGCTATCGTTGAATATTTCGGCGAAGGGGCTACAGCCATGAGTTGCACAGGTAAAGGTACTATTTGTAATATGGGTGCTGAAATCGGTGCTACCACCTCTACTTTCGGGTACGATGACAGCATGGAGCGTTACCTTCGTGCAACCGGTAGAGCCGATATTGCAGATTTAGCCAATGGTATTAGAGAGCATTTAACCGCTGATTCCGAAGTTTATGCTAACCCAGCGGCGTACTTTGATGAAGTAATCGAAATTAATCTTTCCGAATTAGAACCTCATGTAAACGGACCGTTCACTCCCGATTTAGCCACTCCTATTTCCAAAATTAAGGAAGTCGCTGCCGCTAACGGATGGCCAACGAAGGTAGAAGTAGGTTTAATTGGTTCTTGTACCAACTCTTCTTACGAAGATATTTCTCGTGCCGTAAGTTTAGCCAAACAAGTTGCTGCCAAAAACTTAAAGACAAAAGCGGAATTTACCATTACTCCAGGTAGTGAGCAGGTTCGTTATACCATCCAACGCGATGGATTCTTAGAAATTTTCGATCAAATCGGAGCAAAAGTATTTGCCAATGCCTGCGGACCATGTATCGGTATGTGGGATCGTATGGGTGCTGAAAAGCAGGAAAAAAACACCATCGTACATTCATTCAACCGAAACTTTGCAAAACGTGCCGATGGAAACCCAAACACCTATGCATTTGTAGCAAGTCCTGAATTGGTTACTGCCTTAGCAATTGCTGGTGATTTAACCTTTAACCCCATTACCGACACTTTAATCAACGAAAATGGTGAAGCAGTTAAATTGGATCCTCCTACCGGCGACGAATTACCAACCAAAGGTTTTGCAGTAGAAGACCCAGGATATCAAGCACCCGCGGCTGACGGCTCTAATGTGCAAGTAGCAGTTGATCCAAATTCAAACCGTTTACAATTATTGGATCCATTCGCTGCATGGGAAGGTTCCGATCTTCATGGTTTGAAATTACTGATAAAAGTAAAAGGTAAATGTACTACAGACCATATCTCTATGGCAGGTCCATGGTTGAAGTTCCGCGGTCACTTGGATAATATTTCCAACAACCTTTTAATAGGAGCGATCAATATTTTCAACGATAAAGCAAACGAAGTTAAAAATCAACTAACTGGAGAGTTCGGTACGGTACCAGCTGTCCAACGCGCATATAAAGCTGCCGGAATTGGCAGTTTGGTTGTAGGCGATGAAAACTACGGCGAAGGTAGTTCTCGTGAACACGCTGCAATGGAACCAAGACACTTAGGCGTTCGTGCGGTTTTGGTAAAATCCTTTGCCCGAATTCACGAAACCAACTTGAAAAAGCAAGGAATGTTGGCTTTAACCTTTGCCGACAAGTCTGATTATGAAAAAATTCAAGAAAACGACAGTTTTGACATTCTTGGTTTAACCGATTTCACACCAGGCAAACCGCTTACATTGGTATTGAATCATGCCGATGGAAGTTCTGAATCGATTGTTGTAAACCACAGCTATAACGAACAACAAATTGAGTGGTTCAAAGCCGGTGGCGCATTGAATATTATTCGCAAAAGTGTAGCTTAAATGGATGAGCCATCTTCTTTAAAAGATGGTGGCTCATCAATAATTCGTAACAAAAAGAATAACTTTTTGGAAGCGCTACAAAATAAAAAAAGGGCAGTTTACCTA
>CAZKOM010000027.1:2381-14629 GCA_964554385.1 uncultured Flavobacteriaceae bacterium
TTGTTTCAGTAAAATTCGTGTTATTTAAAAACTTGCGCTCTGTAAGATTGTATCTAAGTTTTACGGTATTGCGTCACTTTTTTAGCGTCACCTAATTATCGTGTCCTTATTATTAAATTGTAGCCTGATTAACGTAATCGAAAAATAAAACTACTGTATTGCTATGTTACTCGTTCCAAACATAGCAACCGCCTCTTTCACATAGGTCTTTACGCAGTCAAAAACTGGAAAACTATCTCCTTTTTTAACTCCATGACCGGTTCGCACAACCACCATGTTATATTGCGGCAACAAACAGATATACTGACCGTTCAAACCTTGATAATAGCTAAATTTAATTCCATCTACCTCTCCTAACCAAAAAGAATGACCATAATTTGGCGACTTGAATGGCTGTTGTGCTTGTGATAAAAACGCAGAATCAATAACACCTTTTCCGTGATGCAAAACCATCAATCCCAATCGGCCAAAATCGCGGGCCGTTGCATCAAAACAGCAATAATTTAACTCTTTACCGTCCGCATGATCCAATTGCCATTTTGCATCCGATTCCATTCCCAGCGGCTTCCAAAGCCATTCCTCTGTTAATGCACTGATAGTTTTACCTGTGGCTTTTGCCAATACCAATCCCAATAACTGCGTTGCGCCACTTTGATACTGATAATGGGTCCCTGGCTCACGAATTACAGGCACCGTTTTCATCGTTTTTTCCGCATCAGAACCGTAATAAATCTTCGCTGTAATGCCAAATGGCGAAACATAACTTTCATCCCATTCCAAGCCAGCAGTCATCGTAACCAAATGCCTCAATGTTAGTTGATCCGCCCATTTCTCCCAACTTGGATTGGTCTGTATACTGGGATTGCCAGACTTGTCCAACTCCCCTACCCAATCTAAATAATTGCGAACCGGTTCATCCCAAGACGGTATAATTTTTTCTTGTATTGCTTTTTGCATGAGCAAGCAAGTAATCGTTTTAGCCATCGAAAAAGAATTGGTAAGTTGTGTTTCGGGTTTTTCGGAGCTGCTAGCCAAAGCACCCATATACCGCTCACAAACCAAGGTATCATTTCTAAAAACCAAATAGGCTCCAGAGTTGGTCTCTTTCAACATAGATTCTAAGGATTGCGTTAACGGAATTGTTAATCGATTCTCCGCTAATGCTAAATTCCAAACATCACTAGAATCTTTACGCACATCTCGCGTATCAAAATTCGTCCAATCTAAGTAATTGGCTGATTTCTCTCCTATTAAATAAGTTAAACGAACTCCTTTAATCAAGTAACTATAAGGAGATACCGCCAACAAAACTATAAGTAATGCGAATATCCCGAATACCGCTAAAATGCGTTGTAACCACTTCATATTGAATCAAAGATACTCGGCAATTATTCATAAAAACAATATGTGTTTTGCATTTTTTGCAAGTGTGATCGATTTACTTCTTAGTATATTTGTAAAATACCATGTTGAAAACAGCCAAGACCTTCGCCGCGATTAGCCTTCCCGTGTTATTTTTCTACTTTTTATTTGAAATGGTTGATTTCAAAGCCAACAAGAACGTGGGAGAGAAATTACAACATCCTGGGTATTTTGAGCAGTGGTTTAACGAAAAGAAAAACCAACAGGGTGAGATACCTGCATGGGCTCGACAGCGTTGGTTTGAATGGGATAATAAGAAAAGAAATGTCTCATTAAGAAACAGCACTAACCCCATTGATACTGTAATTGAATTAGGGCCACTTGCCGTTGGTGGAAGGACTAGAGCGTTATGGATTGATCCAAGAAACGAAAAAATAATTTTAGCAGGTGGAATTTCCGGAGGAATGTGGAGGAGCGAAAATGGTGGAACAGCGTGGAAGCCTGTAAATGAGCATGAGGTTTCGTTAATGCCTAGCTGTATAACCCATAATCCGTTTAATCCCAATGAAGTTTATTACGGTACAGGTGAATCCAGAGCCAACAGCGCAGATGTAGATGGAAATGGTGTTTTTTACTCATCGGATGGAGGCACATCTTTCCGTCAACTGAATAGTACCATTAACAAACCTGGATTTAATGCAATTTGGGATATTAGACATTCTAGAACCGATTCTAATACCATTTTTGTAGGTACCCATGCAAACGGATTATTTCGATCTTCAGACCACGGAAATTCTTGGAAACCTGTCTTCATCGGAGGAAACAAACAAGTAAACAATATTCTGTGCTTTCCCAACGGTAGAGTAATGTTTAGTATGCAAAGCAATCAGGTTTACGCATCAGATAACAATGGAGATTCTGGTACATTTACAGCAATGAAATTTCCTAACATGCCAGGAAGTGGGTCTTACCGAAGAATTCAAATGGGCTATTGTGAAAAATTCCCCAATGTTGTATATGCAATATTTGAGGGATTCGATTTCAATGGTACACCCGTTCGATTTTATAAAAGTAGCGATTTTGGCAAAACTTGGATACAACGTGTTGCCCCAACAGACATAGGTTCCTCCTATCAAGCCTATTGTTTGATGTTGGGTGTATCGCCGGTAGATTCAAATCGTGTAGTTTGTGGAGGTGTAAATATCGCCACCACATCCAATGGTGGAAATTCGTGGGTTGAAATAACTACAGGTCATGCCGATCATCACTCCTACGCATTTCTGCCCACAACAACTAACGAGTATTTAGTAGGTAACGATGGTGGTGTCTTTAAATATCGTTGGAATAGCAACTCCTACATTGCCAATTTAAACAATGGATACCGCGTCACCCAATTTTACGCAGGGGCATTCGCTCCAACAGGGTTAACCGCCATTGCAGGAGCCCAAGATAATGGAACACATGTTGCTGCAAAACCTTTTGTAAGCAGGTCCTTTTTTGGCGGCGATGGTGCCTACTGCCATATTGGTTTAGAGGATGGTAGCGTAGCATACATGAGCTATCAAAATGCTACACCCCATCGAATGGATAACTTCAACCCAAATGCTCCAAGTTGGCCTCAAAATATTGCCGATGCTCGTTTTGCTTCAGATGGTGTTGACTTTATTAATTTGTATGCCATGGCTCCTGGTGACCAATCTATGTTGTTTTATCGAACCGATAGAGGTCTTTACAGAAGCACCGATGCAGGCAATAGTTGGGATAAAGTAACAACCGTAATTCGTGCAGGTATTAAAGCTATTGGTATAAGCAATCATCTTAACCCGGTAGTGTATTTTGGAGGTACATCTGCTCAATTTTACAAAATTGAAAAAGCGGCAACCGCTGCCTCAGGCAAAGAAGTTAATTACAACAGTTTTGTTCCCTCGGCAGTAACTAACGATAATATAAAAGGTCTCACTATTCATCCTAATAATCCGTACATCGTTTATGTGGCACTGTCAAACTTCAGTAATCAACCGCGTCTATGGCGAGTTACAGGATTAGACTCTATAACGAACAAACCAGTTTGGACAAATATTAGTGGAGATTTACCTCAAGGACTACCCGTAAATATGATGGCCGTAGATCCAAGAAATCCAGATCAAGTATTTTTTGCTGGAACAGATTTTGGACTTTATTACAGTATAGATAGTGGTAAAACGTGGGAAAAAGAATATCGCATCCCAAATGTATCCATTCATGAATTAAAAATGAGAGAAGATGGACAATTGTTTGCATTTACTCATGGACGAGGAATGTTTGCTCTCACCATCAAAGAAATGAAATTCAACAGCTCAAAACAATTCGTAGAAAAAACGGCCCATATTACTGTTTATCCTCAACCCGCTAAAGACTTTATTCAAGTTAAAGGTTTATCCGATTGGCTAAATCTAACAGCAAATTCCACCAACGACAGAAACACCGTAGTGTATAAAATTTATGATCTCAACGGTAAAATCGTGTCTAACCAATCCCTACCCATGGATGGTAGAATATCTGTACAATCTATACCCGCTGGAATATATATTCTACAAATTCATTCGGGAGACCAAAAGTCTTTCACACAACGAATACTAATAACAGAATCAAAATAAATTATTAAACTACAATTTCCATTGAATTTATTTTAAGTATTTTATACTTAATCATTATTGAAAATCCGAACTTTAATTATACTACATTCAATAATTATCAAAATTCAACGATCGTCCAAACCCATGTATTATATATTAAATCGTTTTGTTCATGTCGATTTCTAATTCAGAAAATTTAAAAGCTTTAAACGAACAGCTAAAGGAGATTTCGGATTTCCTAGCCGAGGTATCTATCGATATGATTGACGGCGGCTTTACTGAAATACCTGTATTTGTAGCACACCAAGAACAAGCTAAGATTGGTGAAATGATTATCGATAGAACAGAATTTGGGTATGCGTTTTCAATTAACGCTACTACCATTGAGCGATTTATTGAATTAAACATAATTCCATCTAGTCAGTTGCAGAGTTTCAAACAAACCCTTGGAAATCCAAGAAAAAAGTGTTGTATTCTTTTGCTAACCCCACCCGAACCTCAATTTGTTTTTCATAACTTTGGTGGTTCAAAAAATGAAAAGCAACCCCTCGGTTAACGTTGTAATTCTGAATTTCAATACTATAAATGTATTGAAAGAATGTTTGCCTCAAGTTTTGGCAGTTTGTCAAATTCCAGGGGTAACAGTTACGGTGGTGGATAATGCGTCCACCGATGGAAGTGCAGAATGGGTTGCTTTAGAATACCCCAATATTTCGCTAATCAAACTAGCCAAAAACAATGGCTATGCAGGTGGGTACAATGAATCGCTTCAACAATTAACTGAAGATTATTTTTTATTGCTCAATAGCGATGCAACATTAGCCGAAAATTGGTTGGACCCACTATTAGCGTGTGCACAGAAAAATCCATCATTTGGAGCAGCCCAACCTCATATTTTGGATTATTTTAACCGAGATAAGTTTGAATACGCAGGTGCTGCGGGTGGTTTTCTAGATGCTTATTCCTATCCGTTTTGTAGAGGCCGAATATTTGGAAATGTAGAAATCAACACCCATCAATACCAAGAAGAAATACCCATATTTTGGGCCTCAGGAGCTGCATTTTTTATCAAACGCGAAGCTTGGCTAACAGCCAATGGATTAGACGAAGCATTCTTTGCCCACATGGAAGAAATAGACTTGTGCTGGCGTTTACAATTATCTGGCTACACCATTTTCTCGGTACCTAACAGCATCGCATATCACATGGGAGGTGCAACCTTAGCAAATCAAAGTCCTAAAAAGACCTTTTTAAATTTCCGAAATAATCTACTGTTGATGTATAAAAATTTACATCCAGATGTTCGTGAATCTCTAATTTTTAAAAGAAAATTATTAGATGGACTAGCGGCAGTCTTCTTTGCGCTGAAGTTTCAATTCAACCTTATACCTCAGATAATAAAAGCACACCGCGAATTCGACAAAATAAAATCGCAGTTTACTCAATCGGTAAATCCAAAAAACCTAAACGAACTTACCGGTACAATAAATGAATCCATCGTTTTTGGCTATTTTATAAAAGGAAGAAAAACCTGGAATTCTTGGTTTCGTTGATGCACAACAATTTATAATCAGTAATATTTACTACTTTCTTTTGTGATGGAAGTATATTACACTATTTAACCTCAGATTTATAGGTCCTTCTGTACCCAAGAGTTAAGGATAAAAATTATTCAATAATCTAACTAAGTCTCTTAGAAAAATTCTCGTTTATATAAACGAATTACGCTTCCAATAAATAATTATACATTACCATATACCTAACTGGAGCGAGGATGAAATTGCAACAGCGTATTTGCCAAGAACTTCCGATCCAAGTGGGTATAAATTTCCGTAGTTGTTATTGACTCATGACCCAACATTTCCTGAACTGCTCGTAAATCTGCCCCAGCTTCAACCAAATGCGTTGCAAAAGAATGCCTAAAAACGTGAGGGCTAATATTCTTTTGAATTCCCGCTTTTAGTGCTAAATCTTTAATAAATAGAAATACCAATTGTCTGCTCATTTTACCTCCACGAGAACTTAAAAATACAATATCCCTATCTGCGGGTTTAATATTTAAATGAACTCGTATCTCATTTACATAAATTTTCATGTGTTTCAGTGCTCTTTTCCCAATGGGCACCAAGCGCTCTTTATTCCCCTTTCCAATTACCTGAACAAATCCCTCATCGGAATGAACTTGGGTTAGACGCAATCCAACCAATTCACTCACTCGTAAACCACAACTATATAACGTCTCCAAAATAGCCACATTTCTTTCTCCTTCCGGTTTACTTCGATCAATTTGGGCAATCATCGCATCGATTTCTTCTGTGCTTAACGCTACAGGTAGTTTCCTGCCCGTTTTCGGTGGTTCCAAAAAATCGGCTGGCGATTCAGCTAAAATATCATCCATTACTAGATATCGATAAAATGCTCGAACACCCGAAATAATTCTAGCTTGAGAAGTGGGTACAAACCCCATATCCGAAATCCAATGCGGAAAACTCTCAATATCCTTTCTAGATACCAATTCTGGGGATCGAAACCCGTTTAGGTCGCACCATTGCTGGAATTTTCCAACATCGGTCAGATATGCATCTATACTATTACCGGATAAAGAACGCTCTATCTGTAAATATTGCTTAAACCCTCTTACGAAGCGTTCCCAAGACACAGTTCCTACTTCAGTTTAATGGTCTGAACATGGTATACTTCCTTGGTGGTTTCGTCATAAACCCATACGATAATCGACATATTTTCAGGTTTCCAAGCTATAGCTGGCTTAAAGTAGAAATGTTTTTCAATCACCCATCCTGCCGGCAAATTGCTGCTCACTGGAAAACCAGAAGTAGATCCAATCACGGTTCTTAATGCATGATTGTGCTCATAATCTTCAACAACCCCTTTCACACCTACGGTATCTTCAGCATCCGATTGCTTGCTAATTATACCATCTTCCAACAAACCAACCATAATTCTGGAAGCAGAGGAAATTGTTTGATTGGCCGTTACTTTAAATTCAATCCTCGACCGTTTATTTGATTCGTCCCATGAACTCTTTAATTGAATATTAAATGGGGTGGACTTTTTTAAACGATCGGTCACTGTACTAGACCACAATGATCGATCGATCAAACGGGTACCTCCAACCAAAACCTGATCAATACTACCCAATGGCAACTGTCCAACGCTACCTAATGAAGATGCAATTTGTTGTGCTTCCGGGGTAACTAAAGTATCGTAACCCGGCCAAGGCAATGTTAACAACAATGGTGTTGATGGATACAATGCTAAAATCGCTACTCTGCCTGGATTTTCATCGGAAATTTGATGCGCTAATTTTGCCGCTTTCGGGCAATTATTGCAACGAACACCTGTAATATCCATTAAAAGTACGTTTTTAGTTTGAGGCGACGGAATTGAACCTTGGTAGGCTGTATCTAATAACGGTTTTTCAGTCTCTACCATCACAATTGGTGGAAGCTCTTCATCACATCCGAGCAATGTAACACATGATATAATAAAACTCAAAATCAATAATCCATATGTACCCATGGATTGATGCATTCTAGCCCACCTTTGTTTCATATCCACGAAAATAATCAAACCCTTCTAAATTATCTTTGTTTTATGTATATGAATCGAATACAAACCATGTCAATATTATCTGCAATAACTACAGCATTAACCTCATGTTTCTTCGGAAAGTCAAAAACGGTAGAACCTGTTGCTAGTCTACAATCCCAACCGTCTGGATTTTATGCAATTTCTATTAAAAAACTAGACGAGAAAACCAGCTTGGATTTATCCACCTTCAAGGGGAAAAAAGTGCTAATCGTAAACACAGCATCAAAATGTGGATTTACCCCACAGTACAAAGAACTTCAGCAATTACAGGATAAGTACAAAGAAAAATTGGTAATTATTGGGACTCCGTGTAACCAATTTGGCAGCCAAGAACCCGGGACGGAAGAGGAAATTGAATCTTTCTGTCAAGTGAATTACGGAGTTACATTCCCGCTAACCGAAAAATTAGACGTGAAAGGGAGCAATCAACATCCTTTATATCAATGGCTTACTCAGAAATCAAAAAACGGTAGTTTGGACGCTACAGTTAGTTGGAATTTTAATAAATTCTTGTTGAACGAAAATGGCCATTTGATTGGTTACTATCCTTCCACCGTTACTCCCCTAAGCGAAGAGTTACAGTCAGCTATTAACAAATAATTGGTTTTGAGGATCTGGCAATTAAGTAAATCCAGTTACGAAGAAATCACTAGTAAATTATCTTTCATTGCATTTTTCGCAAAACCTTTGGGTTTTGGCTCAATGTAGGTTATTTTCGCGCAACAATTTTTATGAGTATTCTGGTAAACAAAGACTCCCGAGTAATTGTACAAGGTTTCACTGGAAACGAAGGTACATTTCACGCCCAACAAATGATTGAATATGGAACCAACGTTGTTGGTGGTGTGACACCCGGTAAAGGCGGTAGTTTGCATTTGGACAGACCCGTTTTTAACACAGTTAAAGATGCGGTTAATGAGGCAGGCGCAAATGTTTCTATCATCTTTGTTCCACCTGCATTTGCAGCAGATGCAATTATGGAAGCGGCTGAAGCAGGAATCAAAGTTATCGTTTGTATCACCGAAGGTATTCCTACCAAAGATATGGTTACCGTGCGTGAGTATATTAAAGGTCATGATTGTACCTTAATCGGTCCTAACTGCCCAGGTATTATTACTCCTGGTGAAGCTAAAATCGGTATTATGCCTGGATTTATCTTCAAAAAAGGCAGCATTGGCGTAGTTTCTAAATCGGGTACTTTAACCTACGAAGCCGTTGATCAATTAACGAAATTAGGATTAGGGCAGAGCACTGCAATCGGAATTGGTGGAGACCCAATCATTGGAACTACTACCAAAGAAGCGGTTGAATTCTTTATGAATGACCCTGAAACCGAAGGTATCGTTATGATCGGTGAAATTGGTGGTGGTATGGAAGCAGAAGCGGCTCGTTGGATTAAAGAAAATGGCACAAAACCCGTAGTTGGATTTATCGCTGGACAAACAGCCCCTCCAGGAAGACGTATGGGCCACGCTGGAGCTATTGTTGGAGGTAAGGACGATACTGCTGAAGCAAAAATGGCTATTATGCGCGAATGTGGAATTCACGTTGTAGAAAGCCCAGCAGAAATTGGAAAGAAAATGTTTGAAGTTTTGGGTGGTAAATAAAACTTCCTCCAAGAAATAAATATTTCTAATAGACCAAAAACCTTTAAATCAGTTTAAATAAAACTAATAACTCAATAAAAAGGGGCTTTCAAATTGAAAGCCCCTTTTTATTTATGTGTATTTGAAGTTTTAGATATTAGCATTCGATAATTCAAACGAAAACTTGAAAGTAGAAAATAAATAGAAAATCTGTTAACTTATTTTTTCTTTGTTAAATCCACCAAAATCGCATCTGGGTGAGCCGCTTGATTCCAAGTAAAAAAGTTATCTGCTAAGGCTGTGTTTGGTGTTAACGATTTAATCTCAATGGCCACTTCTGTACCATTTTTAAAATGCTGCACCACGCGTTGTATTTTATTCGTTGTTTTATCCACCTCTAGCTTTACATAAGCAAAATTCACCTTCTTCTTTGGACTCAACATAATTACATCGTAGCTCTTTCCATTTCTCACAGTTGGACCTTCAAACTTGCTCTTAAAGTCTCTGTTATAAATTGTAAAAATCTCGTTGGGTGTAATTGCATTATCACGCAGTTTGAAATTTTCCTTTATCACCTCCAAATCATCTTTATTATAGGTCCAAGTAAATAAACCATCACAAAAAATTTCTTGATTAGCATAATTTAATTTGAACTTTTTACCCTTTAACCAAATAGTACCCGTTTCAACGGTAGGTTTTCCTGTCACGGGCGTCGTAGTAATTGCAAAAGTTGCATTAATAGTGCTGTAGGATTGATACACCTTGGCAACCTTCTTTAAAATAGCATCCGCTTTGGGATCGTTTTGAGCACTCACTGCAGAAACTAATCCTGACAGCACAAGCATTAAAATATATCGTAATTTCTGCATGGATAAATTAATCATTCAAATTTCGTAAAAATTGTTCTAAAGAGTATTCATCGGGCAATAAAACTTGTCGAGCCTTAGAACCATTATTAGGCCCTACAATACCGGCATCTTCCAATTGATCCATCAATCGGCCTGCACGGTTATACCCAATTTTCAATTTTCGTTGTATCATAGAAGTACTGCCAACCTGGTTTAATACCACAATTCGTGCCGCATCTTCAAACATATCGTCTCGTTCGTTAGGGTCAAAAGCTTCGCCACCCAAAACACCGCCTTCTTCTTTTACTTCTGGTAGTTGATATGCTAGTGGGAAAGCTCTCTGCTCCCCAATAAAATCTACAATTCTTTCAACTTCTGGGGTATCCACAAATGGACATTGCAATCGGATCATTTCATTTCCCCCACTATACAACATATCCCCTTTACCAATTAATTGGTCCGCGCCATTGGCATCCAAAATGGTTCTACTATCTATTTTAGATGTCACTCTAAAGGCAATACGCGCAGGGAAATTGGCTTTAATCATACCCGTAATTACATTCACTGACGGACGTTGAGTAGCTAATATTAAGTGAATACCAATGGCTCGAGCTAATTGCGCTAATCGAGCAATTGGGGTTTCAATTTCTTTACCAGCGGTCATCATCAAATCAGCAACCTCATCAATTACAACTACTATATAAGGCAAGAATCTATGACCTTCATTGGGGTTTAATTTCCTCGCTAAAAACTTAGCATTATACTCAATAATGTTCCTAACCAATGCATCCTGCAATAGTTTATATCGATTATCCATCTCAACACACAAACTATTCAAGGTGTTAATTACCTTATGGTTATCAGTAATAATCGCCTCACCATCCCCTGGTAATTTGGCAAGGAAATGTCGTTCAATCTTATTGAATAACGTTAACTCTACCTTTTTAGGATCTACTAAAACAAACTTCACATAGGCTGGATGTTTTTTATAGAGCAAGGATACCAGGATTGCATTTAAACCCACCGATTTACCCTGCCCGGTAGCACCTGCCATCAATAAGTGAGGCATTTTAGCCAAATCTGTAATGAAAATTTCATTAGAAATAGTTTTTCCTAATACTACGGGCAACTGGAAATCACAATCTTGAAAGCGCTTGGATGCCAAAACTGCACGCATGGGAACCATTTCAGGATTTTTATTGGGTACTTCAATACCTATGGTTCCTTTACCCGGAATCGGGGCGATAATTCGAATCCCTAATGCCGCTAAGCTTAAGGCAATATCATCTTCTAAATTTTTAATTTTCGAAATTTTCACTCCAGGAGCCGGAACTATTTCATACAATGTAACCGTGGGTCCCACACTCGCCTTAATGCTAGATATACCAATTTTATAGTTTTCTAGCGTTTGTATAATCATATCCTTGGAAGCTTGAATCTCTACCATGTCAATTTCTTGCTTTTTGGCATCGTATTCCGTCATTAAATCCAAGGTTGGAAATTTATACGCGCTCAATTCTGCGGTTGGATCGTAAACGGTATCCAAACCTCGGCGTTCCATTCCATTTTCTAAAATAACATCCCCCGTATTCTCTTCCACCATCTCCTCTTCTGCGGCCGTTAAATCTTCAATTTTAAAGCCACTATCGTCCTCAATTACAGCCGATATGGGAGGTACATTCGATGCTAATTCTTCCGTTAATGTCTCAGAATCAACCTCCAACGACAAGTCAACAACCGAATTTCTCGGTTCGATCATTTCCTTTTCGATGTTAACTTCTTTGGATGAAGCATCCATCTTATTGGGTTCAATTTCCGGCACAAACAATGGTCCCGAAACACTGTATCCCGATTTTGGCTCCATCTTCTCCGTTTCATCACTGTGGATCTTAACTTCCATCGGCATTGAAACTTCTACTTTTTTTATGGAAATCTGCGTGAGTTGTTCCAATTGTTCTGCTGTTAACAGAGCATCCTCATCGTCTTCAATAATTTCGGCCTCCAAGGAATCCCCTAAATACTCTTCCTCATTATCGCTCCCAATAATCTCCTCCATTAGTACTTCTTCTTCTATGTTACCATTACCATCAGCATGTACTTCCGCATCATAATCCGAACCATCCAAAGGATATTGTTTAAGTTTAATTCGAGCAAAAGGATTAAGATTTAAAAAGAAAATACTGTATGCTACACCATAGCCTACCAAAACTAAAAACGCCCCAACC
>CAZKOM010000027.1:14666-18731 GCA_964554385.1 uncultured Flavobacteriaceae bacterium
TTGCTAAAAAAGCCAATGGCTCCTCCTAGTAAGGGAAACATTCCAAAAAACAAACCCATGAATAAGGAAATCCACACTGCAACCAACATGGAATGAATGAGTATACGCAACAGCGAAAAAGGTCGATAATCCAACAGCAAATACATCCCGCACAAGGCAACATAAGGTAAATAGGCAAATGAGCCAATTCCAAAACCGTTGTGAATAAACTTGTACGAGAGCCATGCACCAAAATATCCCATTGAATTGCGAACTCGGCTACCCGATTGGTTAAAAGAATCCCAATCATCGGTAGACATCAAACTCTGATCTATATTCCAAGAAAAGAAAAACGAAATAAAGGAAATTGCCATGATCAGGCTCATAGCGATTAGTGCAAAACCAAATACTTTACGCGTTGGATCATGGCGTAAAGTAAGCGCCAACCAAACATCTTTACCTGTAATCTTTTCTGTTTTATCCGATGATTGATCCCGTAAAAAATCGGGTCTCTTATCTTTGGATTGTTTCGATTTCACCATATGAATCTAACGAAGTTACTACGGATTTTCATTCACTAAATAGCAACTTTTACACCATATGCAATTGGTGTACAACCCACAAATCACTTCTTTCCAATCATTTTCAACTAATTGAATTACAATAGATCGCAAATAGTAAAAGTCGAATCTCGTTTTTGAAACTTCGGCAGTTCTGTGATGATTCTATAATTTAAAAAATCGCCCGGTTTAACCCAGTAAACAGGATTTCAATGAGGGAAATTTAGTAGTATGGTGAACCGAATGCTTTAACCCGGCAACTCTTCCAATAAACCTACTGAATAGGTTTGACCTTCGATTGCTTCTTCTGCGTACGGAAATACCGTTCTAGCCTCTTCAATTAACGGTGAGGCATCTTGATATCGTGCGGAAAAATGCCCTAATAACAGTTGCTTTGCTCCACATTGCCTTGCTATTTCGGCTGCTTGTATAGCCGTTGAATGAAAAGTCTCTGTTGCTCTGGCTAATCGATCATGTGCAAAAGTTGCCTCATGATATAACCGATCTACATCCTTTAATATTGGAATTAACGATTCATCATAAATCGTATCGGTAATATAGGCATAAACTCGGTTCTTATAGCCCGAGATCGTCAGTAACTCATTACTCACCACTTCGCCCGAAGCAGTAACGTAATCAGAGCCCCATTTAATGTCGTCATAACGCTCCACAGGAATGGAATATTTAAAACATGCATCTAAATTTAGCTTTCGTTGAGGTCCAACTTCCCTCACCAAAAAACCCGTACATGGAATTCGGTGTTGTAACGGGACCGATTGAACTTCAAAGGATTCTGTTTCAATTACAGTTTCAATACGATTGGATTGCGTTTCCACAAACTGTAAATCAAATGGCAAATGGGCATCACTATCAACCAACAACATTCGTATCATGCCTTCCAATAAGGGAGGACCCACAATTACCAAGGGCTCTACTCTCCCGAATAATGCCATAGAAGTAATTAATCCCGGTAATCCAAAGTAATGATCTCCATGCAAATGCGTAATAAAAACATGAGAAATTCGTTGCATCTTCAAACCATAACGTGCTAATTGTCGTTGCGTCCCTTCGCCGCAATCCAACAACATATAATTACCTTCCAATCGTACAAATTGAGAACTTGGATGCCTATATTTCGTAGGCGTTGCCGAAGATGTTCCCAATACTGTAACTTCAAAAGGTTTTCGCATTCAATTTTTTTTAATGATGCAACGATGCGCTGTGAAGCAACCAAAAGTATGCCAAATTGTTAGCGAATTGTCACTAAATAATAAATGGCTAAATTATTGAGTGAATATGTAGTTGTTCAAAACCTGCAGAACAGAATTTAAAGAAATTCGGCGAATGCACGGATTCTCCGGATGCACACAATGAACCTGATCACAGGGATTACAAGGCAATTTACAATGAATAACCGCCTTACGCTTGGTTCCAATTTTTATGGTGTTTTCTGACTCTTTTTCGGTTGCATACATTTGATTACCATCCATTTCAGCCCCCTGAAATTCTAAAAATGCCTTATCGTCAATAGAAATTATATTCTCTCCCAATGTAAAAACCCGCGCACCCAATGGGTAGAAAACCTTTTCTACGCCCGGACCAAATACTCCCACTATCGAGATGTCTGCCAATGCAGCCAATTGTAAAGGTCCACTTTCATTGCCAATAAACAAAGAAGCACGTTGAATAAGGGCATAAAATGCAAGTAACGATGTATTTCGAGGCGACGCTTCTTCCGAAATCCACAACGTCCCTAAATGCGGATGCCAAATTGATTCTATATTTGACTTTTCTTCGGAAGTTCCTACCCAAATTGACCAAATTCGATGCGTATCCCACAACCACTTGGCTACTTCTGAGAAATTTTCTAATGGCCACTGCCGCAACACTTTACGTGCTCCAGCATGCAAAATCGCCATCCCCTTGGGCGCCTCCCCTTTAACAGAAAATGCTTGTCGTTGCGCTTGTGAAATCCAAATCTCCGCAGCCGCTTCGTCTTCAGAACTCGGAAATAACAACGGTTTTTTTTCTCGATTTAACATCTCCTTTTCGCCATTAAATTCAATGGAAGGATCCATCCCTTTTCCATTCTCAGTTAATCTTTCAGCCAACAAATCATGATTTTGTGATTCACTTCCACCCAATACCTTATTTTTTACTATTGGTTCAATGATTCTATAGTTGGTAATCGACTCATGAGGTTGATTACCACGTTGTTTTAATCGAACCCAACCACGATCTAATCGGTAATGGGGCCAATATTTGAAATTGATACTCCGCAACAGTGTTTTCCAATTTCCTCGTAATTCTACTACCAAATCAAACGCAGTGTTCCAATCTTGAATGTCATAAATCACCTTAGAAACATATGGATTATTCAATAACAAGCTACCTGCAAATGGTTTGCACAAAACCGTAATTTCCGATGTTGGGAATGCCTCTTTTAATTGTGAAAACACGGCCAACGTTGTCACCATATCTCCAATTTCATCCAGCTTCACACACAAAATTGTATTAGGCCGAATGGCACGCGCCGATTTCCCGGAATTAATTAATCTAGAAACGAGAATGTTGCAAAAATATAGTGCCTTTTCCGAACTCATTCTTGAATAATTGGATATAATAAGGGTCGGCTAGGTACAGCATCGGTCATTAAATTGGGAATTTGAATTTGCAACCCATAAATTCCATCTTCAACAGTTGAAGGTATAAATATCAACTCAGTAATTGTGGATTTAGAACGTGTTTGTTGCGTAGATACTTGTTGTTTAAAATTTCCTTGAGAACGGTACGGGACTCCCCACCAAGCGTGATGTGCCTCCAACAACCCGTTGTCTTCCTCCGGATCTACACTCGGAAAATCCGTTAATAAATGCGTTATCCCTTTATCGGCCAAAAACTTCAAGGCTGATGATTGGAAATAAGGGGCATTATTTCCAGACCAATTATTATTCTTTTTCCAATTTCCATTAGGCAAACTTCTAAAAACTACAGCGGAAATGCCTTCAGCCCAAAGTACCGATGAAACTTGCTCCAATGAAAAATAACCTTTCTCTTCCAATTCCAAACTTACTAATTGTGCCAAATGAAAACCATCTTGCCAAATCTCAGGTAATGCAATTCTATTTTCACTAATATGACCCACGCATTCGGTATGGGTTCCATTTCCGTGGGCACATAAAGTTAGCACCTCACAATTGGCAGAGCCACCCTCACCCACGGAGCCTATGAAACCACCCACCCGAATGGGTTCAAATTGCGCTGGATTAATGTAGAACGCATTGGGATTTTCACCGTTAACACCCGTACTTAAAGATAAATCGATTGGATTTTGTCCATCAATTTTTACCCACTTATTACCCAGAAAAAGCTGCATATACACAGTACAAAGGTGATATTTTTCCTAGGTAATTGCAAGGTGCTATTCCAACTAAACCATGAACTGCAGCTAAACGGTGGTTGCACGTGTCAACAACTTCATGTACTCGTCATGAGGTATTTCATAAGCACCAAACTGCAATAAATG
>CAZKOM010000027.1:18741-22770 GCA_964554385.1 uncultured Flavobacteriaceae bacterium
GCAAATGCAGTAACCTTAGATAAAGGTCTTAACTTAAAAGTAGAAATTGCACCACCACCAACATCAGCTACGTTGGATGGAATTACTGCTGATGGAGCATTTAAAGACATTACCGCATTAGTTGTAGGATTCAAATATTGGGAATCCAACAATTGAAACTTCTTTTCCCTTAGAAACTCAACGAGGAACACCAAACAAATTTTAGACGCATCAGTGGCTCGGTGAAACATACTTTCGCCAAAGAAGGCCTTCCCCAATGCCAAACCATACAGCCCACCCACCAATTTATCTCCATCCCATGCTTCAAAACTATGGGCAATACCTTTTCTATGTAAGTCGATGTAGGCCGATTTGATTTCTTCCGATATCCATGTGTCCTCTTGTCGTAAATCGGCACAGGCATTGATCACCTCTTCAAAGGCATTATTAATGGTTAATTCAAACGGTTTTTTCTTATACAAACGCAGTAGATTTTTAGGAACTTTAAATCGATCATCTAAAGGAATCAACCCGCGATTCTTAGGAGTATGCCAAAATATATCATTCCCCTCGTCTGGATGAGCCATAGGAAAGGTTCCACTCAAGTAGGCATAGACCAATAAATCTGCAGTAAGCATAAGGGGGCGCAAAAATCGAAATATTTAAAAGAAATTGCCACAAGAATTTCAAAAGAAATCCCAAGAGTTCGCAAAAAGAATCGTTTTTTTGCATCGAAATTGTCATGGGAAAAGCCAAACTTATAAAATTTGCCGAATTTGATTCATTCTCCAATACATTTAATGCGGATTGTAAAAATAAAGGAACTTGGAATCAGTGGTTTGGAAACAGCAATCCCATTGTATTAGAACTTGCCTGCGGCAAAGGAGATTATACCTTAGGTTTAGCACGACTTCACCCTAACATTAATTATATTGGAATCGATATTAAAGGCAATCGGTTGTGGCGTGGGGCAAAGACAGCCCTAGAAGAAAAACTCAATAATGTAGCTTTTCTGCGTATTCCAATCGATAATATTCAGGACTACTTTGAGGCCAATGAAGTAAGTGAAATTTGGATAACTTTCCCAGATCCACAACCTCAAAAAGAACGGAAGCGACTTTCCTCCCCTAAGTTTTTAAATGAATACCGGAAAATCGCAAAAAAAGACGCCTTAGTCAATGTAAAAACAGACAGTGATTTATTTTACGAGTTCACACTAGAAATAGCAAAGGAAGAAAATCTAGACATAGAAGTTAATATTCCCAATGTATATACTCAGGCCGAAGTATCTGAGATACTGAATATAAAAACGTATTACGAAACTATGTGGTTAGGGATGGGAAGAACCATTAAGTACATAAAATACAAATTAAATCCAACCCGATAAATTGGCTCCAATACCGTTGCTCTAATATATTATCAAGCGATTATTGTTATCTTTATCTGGATTCTAGATTTAACTTCAACAACCATTAGAACGTTAATTCAAGATTTGGAAAGCCATCCTAAACGCAATAAAATTTTCCAGAGATTTTTCGCCCAAACACCCATTAACAAGGGCAAAACCACGATGATTAATTTGTTGTAATTCCATGCACCGGAAAAATCACCGTGTAACGCGTGCATAACGGATCGGGTAAGTCCGCAACCCCAGCATTCCATATCCAATAATTGCCTACTCAAACAAACTACGGTTGTATCCGAATCAAAGAAATTTACAGGCAATAAAAAAATGCTGATGGGTACCAAAACGTACACCATCAGCATCACCTTGTAAAAAATTAAATTTCTAGATTTAGAATGTCTCTTCGTATTCTCCATCAGCCGGTTGTAAATCGCCCGTTGCAATTCGGATAATATCAATTAATGTCCAAATTCCACAACCTCCAGCGGTTAACAATTGCAATACTCCTTCCATAGGGTAACCCAAATAAAAGCGGTGTACTCCAATTACACCTACAACTAAAGCCAATATCAAAGCAATAATCTGGCTCTTGCCTGGTCCACTGCTACTTTTTGCAGATTTTACAACTTGCTTAGCAACAGTTGCAGATTTTACAACTTCATTACTAGATTTTTTTCCTGCTTTTGTTGCCAAAACAGATGCAACCTCAGTAGAAGTTGATGAAATAGTAGTTTGTTGGTTTGCTTTTAAAGCTGCTTCAGCGTAGTTCGAAACAGTCTTGGGGTTCGCAATGGCAACAACCGCAGTTTCCTCAGCAACGTCCGCTGCTGGCATTTTGCCAATTTTCTTAATTACGGGTTTCTTTACCGATGTTTTTGCAACGGCTTTTTCGCCATCAGTGCCCCCACCAAATGAAAAGTTGAATCCTCCCGAGTGGTAACGTTTAGCAACGGTAACGTTTGATCCGCAAGAAGAAACCAATACAGCAACGGCTGTGGTCAATAATGCATAGGTTGAAGTAATTTTTAATTTCATAGTATTATAGATAGTAATAGCAAGTAACAACAAAAAAATCATTTCTCCAATCTCAATGGATGGAAATTAATCCAATAGATTAAGTTGATAATGTTGTGTTACCGCAGCTGCAAATGCTGTTGATATAGAGTTTTTAATACTTATTTTAGCAGTGAGACCATCGTTGTTGTAATCCAATGCATCGATTTTACCATTGAATTTAGCAACTAAACGATGCAGTTCTTGTTCATTTGCGAAATCTACCGACACTCGAAAGCTCACTTCCCTCACCCGCTGTGTCGCTCCTGCAACTTCTAATACCTGTTTTGCGGCCAATCCATAAGCATTTATTAGACCAGGAATACCCAACAATGTCCCACCAAAATATCGAACTACTACAACTAAAACATTGGTTAACTGAGCCGATAGAATGGCCCTTAAGATTGGTTTACCGGCACTATTAGCGGGCTCACCATCGTCATTTGCTCGTTGTGCCTCACTGCCAGCACCAATAACATAGGCATAACAATGATGGGTTGCATCAGGATATTTAACCTTTAATTGCTCTAAAAGGAATTTCACTTCTGCCTCATTATTTACGGGATAGGTATAAGCCAGAAACCGGCTGCCTCGCTCTCGGATAGAGGACTCTGCCGACTTGGCAACTACCCAATACTCATCAGAAAACAACACGTTGTAAAATTCTATATTGACTTACAATTTAATTCCAGTGATATCCTATTGATACAAATCCGAAGAAATTGGCACTTTGTATACTCGTAATACATCCGGGCCTAAAAATCGCTGTTCTTGCCAACCATTTGGGAAATCAGGAGCTTCTAATCCGCCCCCAATTCGCAACTCTGTGTTTCGATATTCCATATATTCATCTACACATCCCGAAGCAATCAATTCTCTCAAAGTGGTGGATCCACCTTCCACTAAAACGGTACCCACATCGTTTTTAAATAACAAAGAAAGCAATTCCTGCCAAATCCATTCCGTTGGCAATTTTATGAATTTCACAACATTACCGCGTTCAGATTTTTTAGTTTCGTCCTTTTCTAAATTCAATATCCAGATGGGTGAAACTACCCGGTCTATTGCCTCGTCACTGTAATTTCCCCGCAAGTTTGGATCCAATATAATTCGAATCGGATTCCAAGACGAACTGCTTTCAATATCTGAATCCAAAATTCTACTATCCAATTTCGGCTTATCTTTCTCCCATGTTGTTACTCCAACTAAAATAGCATCAATACGACTGCGAACCACATGCAAATGTTGCTGTGCTTCTTCACCCGATATTATTAGCCTCTGCTCACCGCTATTTCCAATATATCCATCAGCCGTTGCCGCCCATTTCGCGATACAATAGGATCGCTGATGTATCATTCGAGTGTAAAACTGCCTGTTTAATTGAATACATTCATCCGCTAGAACCCCGGTTATAACTTCAATTCCATGCGATAATAAACGTTCTCTTCCTTTTCCAGATACTACAGGATTTGGATCTAAAGCCCCAATAATCACCTGTGGAATTTGCTTGGCAATAATAATATCCGTACAAGGGGGAGTTTTCCCAAAATGATTACAAGGTTCTAAATTCACCACCAAGGTGCACCCCGAAA
>CAZKOM010000027.1:22780-24854 GCA_964554385.1 uncultured Flavobacteriaceae bacterium
CCTTGAAGTGAGCCGCCGTGCCTAACCTGCGCCTGATCCACGACAACGCGGCCGCCCGCGCCACGTCGCTTGCGGCGGTGCACCCCGAAAAGTCCATGTTTTCCGGCAACTTTTGCAATAAATCTCGTTCGGCGTGCGGCAATCCGAATCCAGCATGGTATCCTTCGGCAATAATCTCCCCATTTTTCAATAATACACTCCCTACTAAAGGATTTAATCCTACGAAATGCTCTCCTTTTTCGGCCAAACTCAGGCATTTCCGCATCGCAACCTCCCATGCTTTGTTCATTTACCGCGAAGTTATACCTAAATTTGACGTGGCACAACGCAATCATGAAGAAGGTAGCAAACAAAAGTAACTCACTTCGATTAACCACGTTATTTCGAGATTTTTTTGCCAACAATCAGGCAGGTGGAATTTTACTAATTGTTGCTACTATCATTTCACTAATTTTAGCAAATTCAAGCATTTCAGAACATTACATCAACTTTTGGAATTCCGAATTCGGTCCAGAGCTCCATAACAACCATTCCGGAATTCATTGGCATCTGAGACATTCCATTGTAGGTTGGATCAATGATGGATTAATGACGATATTTTTCCTATTGGTTGGTCTGGAAATTGAACGAGAATTATACATTGGAGAATTATCGGATCGAAAAAGAGCAATGCTTCCCATAGTTGGGGCATTGGGCGGAATGTTAATGCCTGCGCTATTATTTTTCCTTGTTACAATGGGTTATCCCGAACTATTAAACGGAGCAGGAATTCCTACAGCCACAGACATCGCATTTGCAATTGCCATTATGGGGTTACTGGGAGATAAAGTTCCGCCCGCATTAAAAGTCTTTCTAACCGCACTGGCCATAATCGATGATTTGGGAGCTATTTTTGTGATTGCCATATTTTATGGTACTGGTTTTTCTGCACTATTCCTTGGGCTGACCGCCTTGATAATATTACTTCTGTACTTTCTTAATAAACGCCAATACAATAATGGCTGGGTTTACGCAATCCTTGGAACTACTTTATGGTTTTGCATGATGCACTCAGGGATACATGCCACATTAGCAGGAGTTATTTTAGCATTTGCCATTCCATTCGAAAATGGTTCCCAACATACACTCAGTTACCGACTAGAACATTTTTTACAAAAACCTGTAGCCTTCTTTATTCTCCCACTGTTCGCATTAGCCAATACCGCAATACCATTCCATAATTCCATATTCGAATTAAGCAGTCACCCCTTGGCTTTGGGCATATTCGCCGGCTTGGTATTGGGTAAACCTTTAGGGATTGTAAGTTTCAGTCTATTGGCAGAAAAATTGGGAATTGCTAGCATTTCAAAGAACATTTCAACCAAACAACTTATTGGAGCAGGTATATTAGGAGGAATCGGATTTACGATGGCCATATTTGTAACAAACTTAGCGTTTACAGATTCATCGCTGATTGATGTCGGTAAAATTGCAATATTAATTGCAAGTACCGCGGCCGCAACCATTGGCTACCTACTACTTAGACAATCATAAAATCTACTATTTTCTCACAAATCTTGGGAATTTAGTCGAGTTGTGACCTTCGCTGCATTTTATAACATTCAGTTAAATGTTATTGTAACTTTAACAACTTATACTTGTAGAACTATATCTACTAGAAACAAACTTCAAACGGAGGAATCATGCTGGGCCAATTGATCAATACCGATAATTTAGTCCTCTCCAACAGTGATGAGGTTAAAGAATTCATTGCGAAATACCACAGTCTTTATTCTGAATATTTAAAAGATGAAGGATTCCCGAGTTTCAATATTTTCGTCCCTCAGTATATTAATGAACTAGATTCAAAATCACTCGATAATTTTGTAAAAAATCACGGGAAAAAAGGAACTATAAAACGCTATCTTCCTGTTAACAACCTTACCAAATTCGATGAATTGATTGGACAGTCAGGAGAAGGATTAGCGGCACAACCTTTGTTTATTCTGCCTACAGAGGATTTTAATTACAAAGTACTTAGACATAAACTTTGGTATCTGCATATTCAGAACTTTTTAGTAATTGTTCTTAAACC
>CAZKOM010000028.1:0-3412 GCA_964554385.1 uncultured Flavobacteriaceae bacterium
CTTTTCAGCTTTTTTTGGCAGCAAATCCCTGTGGGCAAATCTCCAAAACAACCATCCAAATTCACCCCATACAGCCTTATCACAATATGATAAAATTAACGAAGATAGCAATCTAGATTTAAATGATATAATAGCAAATAGTTCTACTACTACTGAAAACAAAAGAAAAAAACTACAAAATAATAGCGAAATATTAGTTACAACTTGGAATTTCGGCCAAAAAGCAAACGAAGCAGCTTGGCCAACATTGTCAAAACAGGGGTATATTTTAGATGCTATTGAAAAAGGAATAAATTTCACAGAATTAGACCCCACCGAGCGTAGCGTTGGTTTGGGTGGTCGTCCAGACAGAGATGGGCACGTCACACTGGATGCTTGCATCATGGATGAAATGGGGAATATAGGTTCGGTGGTATGCATGGAGCATATTGCCACCCCAATTTCTGTTGCCAGAAAAGTAATGGAAAATACGCCTCATGTTATGTTAGCAGCAGAAGGAGCCACAGAATTTGCTATAAATCAAGGATTTAAGAAGCAAGATTTGCTCCTACCCGATTCGTATAAAGAATGGCAAGAATGGTTAAAAAAATCCGAATACAAACCCACGGTAAACATCGAAAACCACGACACCATCGGAATGATTGGGATAGATAAAAATGGGAGATTGGGTGGAGGGTGCTCTACCAGCGGTATGGCCTTTAAAATGCGAGGAAGAATTGGAGATTCTCCCATTATAGGTGCTGGTTTATTTGTAGACGGTGAAGTAGGTGCTTGTACGGCTACGGGCCATGGGGAAGAAGTAATTAGAGTAGTTGGAGCTCACCGAGTAGTCATGGAAATGCGCACCGGTCTTAGTCCTCAAGCAGCCTGTGAAGTTGCTATCAAAGACATCGCTAAGAAACTAGAAAAACGTGGTAAAAAATGGAACGAAGTACAAATTGGTTTCATCGCACTCAACATTCATGGTGAAATTGGTGCCTACTCCTTGCAACCTGGATTTACCTATGCCGTAAAAAACCGAAGTCAAGATGAGGTTGTTCAGGCTAAATCACTTTACCAGTAAATACTAAACGATAGCACCTCATACCCCCGTAAGCCATTATATAATTTCCCTTACCGTTTCAGGACATGCTTCGACATTTCCTGCAATATTCCTTGAGCCGACGGCTTTGGTTCAGTCATTCCCATTACACTCCATGTAATACCCGGCCAAATATCGTTCCACTGCCAGAAAAGACTACCCATGCAATGCGGCATTTGAGACCGATGGTGGTTGTATGCTTTAATGAGATATTCATTTTGTTTTACCCAACTTTGATAGGCAAAGTAATTCATATTAAATAAACTATCGCTATCCCCATTCATCCTCCTCATCTTGCCTATATTCAAGGATCTATTAATCACATTTTTATCCGATGGATTATTGGAATTCAGCATATACCGAACCATTAAATCCAAGCCTTTGTAGCTCAACATATAGTCCGATAAATCTTGGGTGGATTTCAGCGAAGATTTTAATTCCCAACTAACGCTCGGGAAACCATACTCACTGCAAAATGGCACGTTCACCGAATCCAAATGATTAAACCCGCGCTCTCCATGCCAAACACCCCAGTCGTGATTATCCCCAAAACGCATCTGCTGTAAATTCCCCCAATTTCCTACAGGACTGCTACGTAAATAAGGCACCGCAGGACTCCATTCCTTTATTATCCCTGGAAGCAACGTATCAAACATGAATAAATAATTCTGCCAATGCTCCACACTATCCGTTCCGTGCAATCCATATTTCTGCTGCCAACCCCAATTTTTCCATGCCACTTCAATTTCATTATTGCCGCACCAAATCAGTAAAGACGGATGCGAAGACAACTGATTCACCATATTATGCACCTCAATTTCCACTGCATTTAAAAATATTGGATCCTTGGGATACGTAGTTCCAGAAAACATGAAATCCTGCCAAACCATGATTCCAAAGGAATCGCAGAGATCATAGAAACGGTCGCTAGGATATGCACCACCACCCCATATTCTAACTGCATTTAATCCACTGCTCGACCATAAATCAAACCATCGATGCATTATTCCATCCGGATAGGGACTATTGTGCTGAAAATGCCTAGCCCAAACCACATTGGCACCTTGCACAAAAATGGGTTTTTGATTTATACTAAATGCAAACTTACCTGCCGAAGTATCCCAAAAAATCTTCCGAATTCCGGTTCTGGTTTTGCTGCTAATTATCCGATGCACTCCATTGGCATTTTTTATATGGATATTTACACCAATGGTGTACATAACGGGTAAAACCGACTCATAATCCATCGTAACTCGTTCAATTTCGCGTTGGTACCTAGATCGAGTCAACCGTTTTAATCCGTTGGACTTCAATTGTATTCTCTTGGGATTCCATAAATACGGTTGCTGAACTTCAAAAGGCAGCTCCGCCATGGTGAACTCAATGCCGCTGTGTTCATCTACATAGTACGTCCGAAATTGATCCTGTTCAGAAGATTTCCACTGCCACCCCTCAGGCGCCGTAGCATCCGTACAATTTATCATAGACACTGATTTCACCAATGAAACATCTCCCAAATATGCATCTTTCATGTAAATCAATCGTACCTTACCCGCTGCAAACGCACCGCGCATGGGAGCTAAATTATCTTCTAAAATTGCAGATTTATTCCCATTGCCACTGATACCCTTGTTTGAAATTACCACCGAATCTACCAAAACTTGAACGCGCTGAATATAGGCTTCATCCCAACCCGTAACCCAAACACCTTCGCCTAAGCCCACCAAAACTCTGCGAGGCGCAATATCCCACCCATACTGCACGATGGGTTTTCGTAGCCAAGGGGAAGCCTTTACTTCTGGTACAGGGCCTTCGTTATCTGCCGGAAAAACCATCCCCGATTTATACCCTATCTGTTTGGCAAGCGGTGTGGGAGCCTGGAAGAGAATCACAATACTGTCCTTGCCATCCCTTCGTAAGAAAGGATCTAAAACCAGCATTTTCTGTGCAAACGACGAAGCAAATGGCTGATACGTTTCTTCAATCAAATTGCCATTGATAAAAACCGAAATCTCTGCACCCTCCCACTGTTTCAACTCCATATTCCAATGCTTTCTCGACAAAGCCTCGTTGGCCGATGAAAAAATCAATGCTGAGTATTTCCAAGAATACCACTCAATCTTCTTACAAACATCGGTGCAACCCGTTACCAAATGTTCGCAAAAAATATCGTTAATACTCGGAGTATGATGATTTATTTTTATTTCTCCGTGCTGTAACAACCCAGTATCGGTGCTGTCTGCCGCTTTCCCATCCAACAAGTTTAAATTCCAATTTTCAATCCGAAATTGGGAAAATGTCTCTGATGATGACGATGACTTACCTAAAGAC
>CAZKOM010000028.1:3512-18215 GCA_964554385.1 uncultured Flavobacteriaceae bacterium
GCACTATGCACAAAGTCAACACCGGCAGACCAGTAATCGCTTACATTATGACTACGTATTCCACCGCCAGGCAAGAAAACCATATCCAATTTCTTTGCTTGTTCAATTAACCTAAGGAACATGGGCCAATCTCGTTGCCCCCAGCCAGACAGCACCCTATTAACACCCAACAAACTCAACGATTCCAATGCCGCAAATGGTTCCTTCAACTCATCAAATGCCCGATGAAACACAAATTCCATTTGATTTTCTTTACAGATAGCAACCAAACTAGAAATACCGGCTTCATCCAAAACCCACTGCTCATTTTCTACTTTTAACAATCCACATACCAACGCTTCAAAGCCTAGTTGAGCAACCGTTGAAGCATAAGAAGTTAGAAATGAAAATTCATCCTCGGAGTAGCAAAAATCGCCGCCTCGGGGCCTGCACATAACAGCCACTTTTAACTTCCCACTAGCATTCACATAATTCATCTGCCGTAAACGAACCGCCAGTGCTTTTAGGTCTTCTTCTGGCATGGAAATACCTCCCAAATCGTAATGAACGCAAACTTCCAACCGGTCTGCACCAGCCTCAGCCGCCATTATTGCATCTTCTAACGAAAAAACGCAAACTTCAACCCGCTTACTCATTTTTTCTTATTCAATTCGATGGTGATTTCATCGGCGAACAAATGCGACATACCCTGATAGGGATATCCCAAATGCTCCTTAGGCAATGCGCCATAAGGTTCCGCAATTACCATGATATAGCGTACCTTATTGGCCTTAGCACCGCGCAATCCCAAACCTTTTAACGTATTTTTATCCAATTTAAAATCATGCTCCAACGTCTGAACCCGCTCATCCATAGCTGAAATATTGTGAGCTGCTCCCATCTCATTTGTCCAATGAATACCGTCTTTACTGAATTTCACAGCAACGCTCCGTGGAAAGATAATCCAAGCTTTGGAATCCTGTAAAAATCCTATCGAAACTCGCTTTACTGATTTTAACTCTCCCATATCGATCGTAGCAATTAGGTGCTTATTGTAATAACCCTGCCAACCTCCGGCGCGCCATTCCAATCCACCCCGAATTCCATCCAACAACGCCCGATCACCGCCACCCGTATATTGTGCTTGGTATTTATTGCTCAACTTTATAGAATAATTATTGGGTACCGGGAAAAACTCTCCGTAGGTCCAGTCGCTATTTCCATACACTCCACCCTTCCTGGAACCCGGTAACCCACTCACCATTATGGTACTATCTATTTTTGCCAAAACCTTTAATCCCCCAACGTGATGAATATAAAACGGCTCGGCTGATACCTTAAATGTGAACTCTGTCCAACCAATAGTAGATTTCACACTTTCGGAGGGAAGGCTAAAATAAACACCGCGCAGCCCTTCACCTTGCAACAAAAGGGTGAGTTTACCGCCCCAATTGCTTAATGTTCTAACCTCTATAGTATGACTATCTTGATACACACGATTACCTTGTAGTAAAACCCCGGGTGCATAATCGGATTTTATATTTTGTTTTACGGTTTTAATGAGCATTTTCTCGCGCTGCTCACTGACAACCGGCACAAACACCAAAGCATCCCAAGTTAACAAATCCGAATGACCTACAAACAAATTCGTAAAATCCGATGCGTCGGCACTGATGCCTTTTCCGCCCTCGGGTCGGATTCCAACTTTAACCGCCAACGGATTCCCAGTGCTGTTAGCATCCTGAGCCACTCTCAGAATAAGCTCAGAATTGGTAATTTTATCGGATTTACCGTCGTAGGAGGGAATAAATCCAACCATTTGACTCCTGTTCAAAACTACCTCCCCAAATTGCGGTGACCCCGTTGCGTATAAATTAGAACCTGGAGCAATCATATACAGCCCCATCGCACTCATTACATACCACGCACTCATTTGACCACAATCTTCATTGCCAATGAGCCCATCGGGTGCATTTTTGTAGAAATCGTAACAAATTCTGTTAACGAGGGATTGCGCTTTTTGGGGTTGACCTAAGTAATTGTAGAGGTAAACCATATGATGCGATGGCTCATTTCCGTGAGCGTACTGACCGATCAAACCACTAATATCGGCTTGGTCTCTACCCGTTGTTTCCGAACTAGTACTAAACAATGAATCCAAATGCTTGATACCGGCTTTTTCTCCTCCCAAGGCGTCAATCAAACCCATAGGATCATGCGGAACATACATACTGTATTGCCAAGCATTAGCCTCCGTGTAATGATTATTCACCTCACGAGGATCAAACGGTGAATGCCATCCCCCATTGGTGCGAGGTCTCATAAATCCTATACTCGCATCAAAAACATTGCGCCAACGTTCGCTGCGTTGATAAAATTCCTTGGCAACATCCATCACTTTCAAATCTTCCGCCATCCGTGCAATGCACCAATCGTCGTAGGCATATTCCAAAATTTTAGAAACAGATTCGGCCCGATGTTCGATACCGTAATATCCCAAATTCCCAATGCTATCGCCTAAAATGCTCATTGGATTATGATCTTTTCGGGCGCTTACCACCATGGCTTGCAACCAGCGTTTTGCATTGGTATTTAATGGCAAAGCTCTTCGCTGATCAAACAACATATCTTCCACATCCCGAAGTCCTTTCATCCATGCATCGGCTATCACCGAAACACTGTGGTACCCAATCATGCAATTGGTTTCGCAACCACTCAACTCCCAAACGGGTAATCGGCCTGCATCTTCATATTGCAACATCATGCTCCGGATAAAATTCAAGGTTCGTGGCGCATCTATTAACGTAAGCAAAGGATGCAGTGCACGGTAGGTATCCCATAACGAATACACATTGTAAACATCATGATCCACGATCCGAACCTTCCGCTCATATCGAGGCTTTAAATCCTCTGTTAAATCCGTTTTATACAACGCATCTTCCCCCCTGCCTGCATACCAACCTAATACATCCGAACACAAAGAAGGATGAATCATCGTATGATACAATGCCGTGTAAAATATGGTTAGTTTATTGTTTTTCTGATCCCCAGGCGATTCTATTGCTTTCCAGCCCCCCATGTCTTTACCTACCGGATGAACCAAAGGTCGATCTACCTTTATTTTCGATAATTCCAAGTCCCAGGTTTCTTGAGCCAATCTCTTTTTTTCATCAAAATCCCAAGTCAAGGAAGATTGTTGCTTGGCGATAGCGGGAATAAACTGCAAAACAGAATCTACTTTACTCGAAAAAGAAATTCCAACCGCAGTGCCGGCATTGGCGTAAAACTGCAACCCTTTTGGCTTCAACCCTGAACTCGTACTTTCAAATTGCCACCCAAATTGGGTCTCGGTTCGAACTTGGGTCCGCAACCATTGATCTTCGGGCTTTGGATACAACTGCCGCATTCTTGCAATCTGTATTTTGGCCCGAATAAAATGACCTGCTAAATTTAAAGGTTTCTGTCCCGGCAAACTCAATTTCAGCTCAGAGAACAAATTGGCCCAAGCCCCAATAATCGAAGTTTGAGAAATACCAACGGCCAATAACACTTGGTTATCGAAAGCAGGAATCAACCCCACCACCAATTGATTACCATCCGATGAATACCGATAAGAAACGATATCGGAATTAAACTCCATCGCAAAATATAACTGTTGATTATCGGCCCACGCCTTACTAAAACGATACCCCTCTAACCGTCTATTTCCTACAACATTCGCATTGATGGCTGATGATTCACCGCTGCCCTCATTGTTTTTCTGATCCAACATAACTGGCAAAATACTGCTTTGTAATACCTTATCGCGGTGCTGAAGATCGATGAGAAAGTATACCGTATCTTTCTGCTGAAAAGTGTAGCGATGGTACCCCACACGATCTCCACTGCTTAACTCTACTCTACACTTTAACGAATTTAAGTTACACCGATAGTACCCAGCCTCGGCCTGCTCGCCTACATGATCCAATGGCTGCCTATACTCTGTGGGGAGGAGTCGTTTTTGACGATACCAAATCGCCGAATCTGCATTTATTTCCGCTAATGTCCTAACCCTTGCATTCAATGCTTCCGTAGAACTAAATGCGCGAATAACATCCATTTTTTTGGCATTGTTAGTCGATATCGGCACTACCAAAACATCCCCCCAATCACTAACTCCAGTTCCGCTTAAATGCGTATGAGAAAACCCATAAATAAAAGAGTCATTGTAATGATAACCGCCACAACCATCCCAAGAAGCATCGTTGCGGGTATCAGGACTTAACTGCACCATTCCAAACGGCACAGTGGCTCCGGGGAAAGTATGTCCATGTCCGCCAGTCCCAATAAACGGATTTACATACGGAACATATTTGTAATCACTGCCTATTGCTCCGTCTGTTTCAAAGTTGGGCTGGGGCACTGCAATCTGTTTGGCAGATTTTGTGGGTTTCACCGGAACTGCACCTAGATCTTCCCTGGATTGTGCTACTAGGCAGTTACCATCCCCAAAAGATACAAAAAATACTAAAATCGTAATCCGAAGGACCAACTCAAAAGAAATAAATCGACGAAATGCGGAATCGTACTGCATAGTAAACGAAGGTACTGAAGAAAAATAATAATTTACCTTCAGGATTCCGATCCATCAGCAATAAAAAAAGCTGTGACCTTTGCCACAGCTTTTTCGTATAAACTTAAATAGTCTAACTGATTATTTCACGATGATACCTACAACCGCTCTTCTATCTAAATTCTCAACGGCATTGTAAGGAGGCTGAGAAGTAATTACTTGGATATTACCTGCATTACAGCCTAATTTAACTAAAAATGACTTTACTGCGTCCGCACGCTTCGCTCTTAAAACATCGTTGGTCTTGCTTGAACCTGTTCTGTCAGCACTTGCATAAATAACTATAGAATAATTATATTGGGAATTGCTTCTTTCTAAGGCCAGTTTCCAACGATATAATTCTTGCATGGCAGCTTCGGATAAGGTAGCAGAACTTAAAGCAAAGAACACGCTGGTAATATTACTTCTTTCAAATTCCGCTTTTGCCTCTTTTTCTACTTTCTCTGTTGAAGCTATCTTCGACTCCAAACGCTTGATTTCAGCATTTACCTGGTTCATTTTATCATCTAATGCCTTAACCTCAGCATTGGTTTCCTGAACCAATTTGCCCATATCAACACCAGGGGTAGAACCTTCTGCAGCATCACGAATAATTTGCTTGGTTTGCGTAGCAACAAAACCGCTCAACTTCGACTTATCATAAGCCTCCTTAGATCCGATACAACTGGTAAATACTGAAGCAAAAATTGCAATAGCTAGAAATAAATTTAATTTCTTCATAAATGATACCGCGAATTTAATAAAGAATTGAGTGTTAATCTCATGAAATTTCCACAACACCGGCTGTTTATTCCATTATTTCAACGAAAAGCTCGATGAATTCAAAATAAATTAGAAATAATTACAATAGTATGAATTTCTAAATCACCTTTTTGACATCCAATCAGCACACAACCATTATTTGGAATTTAATAAATCCAAAGCAACATCCACAATCATATCTTCCTGGCCGCCAACCATTTTCCTACGACCTAATTCTTCCAAAATCGTTCGGGTGTCAATACCATATTTTTCGGAAGCTCTTTCAGCGTGCAACAAAAAGCTTGAGTAAACTCCAGCATACCCTAAACTCAAGGTTTCACGGTCTACACGAACAGGTCGAGCCTGCAACGGCCGTATTACATCATCGGCCAAATCCATCAATTGATACAAATCGCAACCGTGCTCAACCCCCATCCTATTCAACGTGGCAATTAAAACTTCTAACGGAGCATTCCCTGCTCCAGCACCCATCCCCGCCAATGAAGCATCCAACCGAACGGCTCCATACTCCATGGCAACCAAGGTATTGGCCACGCCTAAACTCAAATTGTGATGACAGTGAATTCCGATTTCGGTTTTAGGATTTAACACTTCCCGAAATGCCAACATTCGTTCTTTAACATCGTTGGGCAATAAGGCGCCCGCACTATCGGTAACATACACACAATCCGCACCATAACTCTCCATCAATTTCGCCTGTTCCGCTAATTTTTGGGGTGTATTCATGTGTGCCATCATTAAAAACCCACCTACATCCATCCCCAATTCCTTGGCAGCATGAATGTGCTGTGCCGAAATATCCGCTTCCGTGCAATGGGTAGCAATTCGCACACTTCGTACGCCCAAATCCCTAGCCCGTTTCAAATCGTGGATAGTTCCAATTCCTGGAAGCAATAAGGTTGTCAACCGCGCGTGCGTCAATTCATCGGCAATCCCTTCCAACCAATCCCAATCGGTATGAGCACCAAAACCATAATTAAAACTAGCACCTGCTAAACCATCTCCGTGTGCAATTTCAATGGCATCCACCCCTGCTCTATCTAGCGCAATTGCCAAATCCCTCAATTGATCCTTTGGATATTGATGTTTAATTGCATGCATTCCATCACGCAGTGTTACATCCTGAATATAAACACGTCCAGCCATTAATTATGTTTGTTTTTAGTAAATTGAAACAACCTATATACTGCGTAAAATAAGGCAGACAAAATCGCCAATGCCCCTATCCATTTCAACCAATTATTGTTACTCATTTTTGTTTTACGATTGATTTTCTATTAATCTTTCTGCTGTTGCCAAAGCGGCGCTTGTCATGATATCCAAATTACCCGCATACTCAGGCAAATAATGTGCGGCACCCTTTACTTGTAAAAACACAGTAGTTTTCAAGCCAGAAACCGGCCCTAAACCTTCAATAAACACAGGATGATCCGGAGATATTTCATCAAACTGAACCTCTTGGTGTAATCGATACCCGGGAACATATTTCTGAACTTCTGATACCATCAAATCGATACTCTCTTTAATTTTCTCCCGATCAGCGATATCGCTCAATGTAAAAACCGTATCGCGCATCACCAGCGGCGGCTCGGCAGGATTTAAAATAATGATGGCTTTCCCTTTGGTGGCACCCCCTACCTTTTCGATCGCCAGAGCAGTAGTTTCCGTAAACTCATCGATGTTTGCACGGGTTCCCGGACCTGCACTTTTACTGGCTATACTCGCAACAATTTCACCGTAATGAACTTTTGCCACCCGATTAACCGCAGCAACCATAGGAATAGTAGCTTGGCCTCCACAGGTTACCATATTCACATTGGGAACATCTTTTAAAGCATCGAAATTCACGGGAGGCACTAAAAATGGACCAATAGCCGCAGGCGTTAAATCAATAACACGCTTATTGGGGAACGCCGATATTTTTTCATAGTTCGCTATATGTGCTTTGGCCGATGTTGCGTCAAACACCACCCCGATTTCATCCCATAACGGGTGAGCAATTAACCCATCTATCCCCTCCGCTGTAGTTGCCACTCCCATACGTTCGGCTCTCGCCAATCCGTCACTCTGAGGATCTATCCCAACAAAAACTCCCATTTCTAAATTTTTGGAAGTTCTCATAATTTTTATCATCAAATCCGTTCCAATATTTCCAGAACCGATGATGGCCGCTTTGATTTTTTTCATTTTCTCTGATTCCCTCTAAGTAGTTTGCTTTCAATAATTTCAATCAACAAATCTGAATCCTACCTTTCCAAAATCCGAAATCTCAGCCTCAAAATGATCTCCCGATTCACCCGCAACCATGGGGCCCAAAGCACCCGACAATACCCAATCACCGGACTTAAGTGGAGTGCCGAGTTCTTGGTAGGTTTTTGCTAGCCACATCAACGCTTTCAGTGGCGACCCCAAACATGCAGCCCCCACTCCAGCCGAAACTTCCACTCCATTTTTATACAACTTCATGGTTACCGCTGCTAGATCCACGGCATCTATTTTTTTTGTAACAGTACCCAACACAAAATGAGAAGCGCTGGCATTATCGGCCACTGTATCTGTAATTCGTATATCCCAATTTAACACTCTACTACCCACAATTTCGATGGCTCCAACGGCAAAATCAACCGCAGCCGATACCGATTCCTCCGTAATTTCACCATCTAAATCGGATTTTAATTTAAATGCGATTTCCGCTTCAGCTTTCGGCTGCATTACCTCTCGAACAGACAAACTTCCTCCGTTTTCAACTTCAGTATTTGCAAATAAATACCCAAAATCAGGTTGATTCACGCCCAATTGTTGTTGCACGGCTAACGATGTCAAACCAATTTTTGCACCAACTACCTTTTCCCCTTTGGAAATTCGATGCGCATTCACCAACCCTTGCACAGCGTACGCCGCGGCTACATCGGAATCGCCAATGATATTTCTAATGGGCGAACAGGGCACACCTGTTTCCATGGCAACAATAAGCTGATTGGCCGATTGCTGCAAATCTTCCTGCGTAATTGTTGCATCCATTTGCATGGCTCAAAATTACAACAGTCGATTCGATATCTTTGCACTATGAGCGCATCCGTTTATAGTTTAGAAGAAATCGCAACCCAATTGCATCAAGCCGCAAGGACCCAAAAACCCATCGCACAGATTTCTACGCAACAGGAATTAAGCATAGACCAAGCCTACGAAGTTCAACGCCTGCTTCTCCAACATCGATACCAAGAAGGCGAAAAATTAATCGGACTAAAAATGGGATTCACCTCCGAAGCCAAAATGCAACAAATGGGGGTTAATGATCTTATTTGGGGTCGATTAACCGATGCCATGTTCATTGAAAACGCTGGCAGCGCTCAAAGAAGTTCCTATATCCACCCCCGCGTGGAACCGGAAATTTGCTTTCGAATCTCCAAAGACATCCCAGGAGAGTTAAACGAACTAGAAGTTATTGAATATGTGGATGCGGTTTGTACTGCCATCGAAGTGATTGATTCCCGATACGAAAATTTCAAATTCTCACTAGCGGATGTTATTGCCGATAACTGCTCCTCTACTGGATTTGTGCTTGGTCTCTGGCAGCCTGTTCCAGAAAGTTTAAATCATCTACCTATGAGTCTAAGTATAAACCATTCCGTGGTGGCCTCCGGAAATTCCAACGACATCATGAACAATCCATGGCGAAGTTTAGCCGCTGCCACACGATTAGCTACTCAGTATGGTCAACCCATAACAGCAGGCATGATTATCCTAGCTGGAGCCGCTACTAACGCAGAATTCTTGCACCAAGACCAAGAGGCATCAGCAACGGTTGAAACCTTAGGAAGCGTTGGATTCCGTTTTTAATTCATGATAAAACAACCTATTTCTTAGTATATTTACCGCCATCATCTAAAATTGCTATGCTAACCGACATTGAAATTGCCCAAGGCGCAAAACTTAAGCGCATCGAAGAAATTGCCTCCATGCTTAACATCTCAGACGATCAGATTGAGCAATACGGAAAATATAAAGCCAAAGTAAGTTACACCCCAGATGCTTCAAAAATCAACCAATGTAAACTTATTTTGGTTACAGCCACTACGCCCAACAAAAGCGGTAGCGGCAAAACCACTACATCTGTTGCGCTGTCTCAAGGCCTGAACCATATCGGCAAAAAAGCGGTAGTTGCTTTGCGCGAACCAAGCTTAGGACCTTGCTTTGGTATGAAAGGTGGAGCTGCTGGCGGAGGTTATTCGCAAGTACTTCCGATGGAGGACATCAACTTGCACTTTACGGGTGATTTTCACGCAATCACTTCTGCCAATAATACCATTGCGGCATTGGTTGATAACTATAACTACAATAATCAAGGTACGCCCGCAGCACTGAAGAAAATCTTATGGCGCAGGGTGTTGGATGTGAACGATCGTTCTTTAAGAATGTTAAACACCGGTTTGGGTGGCAGTGCCAATGGAATTCCTGGCGAAACAGGATTTGATATCACCCCAGCCTCCGAAATCATGGCGATTTTGTGCTTGTCTACCTCATTAGAAGATTTACGTAAGCGAATCGACAATATTTTATTGGGATATACCTACGAAGGCACACCTTTCACAATGAAAGATCTTGGTGCTACTGGTGCGATTTTAATCTTATTGAAGGATGCAATAAAACCAAACTTGGTACAAACCTTAGAAGGTGGAGGTGCATTCGTTCACGGAGGACCTTTTGCAAATATCGCCCACGGGTGCAACAGCATTATGGCCACTTGGGCTGCAATGCAGCATTCCGAATACGCCATTACAGAGGCGGGTTTTGGCTCGGATTTGGGTGCCGAGAAATTCCTAAATATTAAATGCAGAGCGGCCGGAATTACCCCTAGTGCAACCGTATTAGTTACCACAACACAGAGTTTAAAACTACACGGTGGATGTCCAGAAAAGGAAATCAAACTACCCAACAAAGAAGCCTTAGAGAAAGGTCTAGAGAATTTAGACAGACACTTGAAAAATCTTCAGCAGTTTGGTCAAACCGTTGTAGTTGGGTTAAACCGTTTCCATTTTGATACCGAAGAAGAGTTGGGCATGATTAAAACATGGTGCGAGGCACGCGGTGCTCATTATGCGGAAAACCAAGGATTTGCCAAAGGCGGCGAAGGTGCGGCCGATCTAGCACGGAAAGTGGTTGAAGTTATTGAGAAACACCCATCCAAACCCATTCAACACACCTACGATTTAGAAGATAGTATTCCAGAAAAGCTAAATAAAATAGTAGTAAATGTATACGGCGGTTCTGGGGTAATCCTAAACGACCAAGCTAAAAAAGATTTAAAAGCCATTGAAAAATTAGGCGCAGGATCATGGCCAGTTTGTATAGCAAAAACCCAATTCTCGTTTACCGATGATGCCAAAAAAATGGGCAGTGCTTCGGGTCATACGATTACCATTAGACAGTTAATCCCTAATGCTGGTGCAGGATTCGTGGTTGCTGTTGCCGGTGAAATTATGCGTATGCCCGGTTTACCCAAAGAACCAGCAGCCATGGGAATGGATATACAAGGCGATACCATTATCGGCTTAAGCTAATTTGTCCTCAACAATGAATAGCACATATTTTACCTATATAAAGGCAGCAGTAGCTGCCTTTTTTTTAAACGCAACCTCAGCCTATGCCCAAAATGCGGTATATCCTAATCCTGGAACCGTATTTGATAGAAAATTACACTCCATACGAATTTTAATACCCCAAGATTCATTCAATCACATGGTTAGTAGCGAGAATATTTGGTCTAACCACAAATACCGGGCAACGTTTATTTACGATGAAAAAGATACCATTTACAATGTAGGAATTCGGATTAAAGGAAACACCTCACGTAGTGCCAACCGCAAAAGCTTTCGTATCGATATTAATGCTTTTGAAAAACAAACATTTCAGGGATTAAAAAATCTCAATATTCATGGAAACCATAACGATCCAAGTATGTCGAGAGAATACCTATCCGCCTTTGCAATGAACCAAGCGGAAGTTCCTTGCCTCAGAGTTAATTTCGTTAAATTCTATATAAACAATCAATATTTAGGCGTCCGCGCGAACTCCGAGTTCATTGATAAAACTTTCCTTTTAGGCAGGTTCAACAACGATAAAGGAAATCTATACAAATGCACCTGGCCTGCTGATTTGGTATGGCTCGGATCCGACCAAAACAAGTATAAAGAAATCATCAATAATCCCATATTAAATGAACGGGCATACGAATTAAAAACCAACGAAACGAAAGATGATTATTCCGATTTAGTGAATTTAATAAACGTAATCAACAATTCGCCCAAGGATTCCTTCCCTGCCCGATTGGAACGCATTTTCGATGTACAGATGTATTTACGAACGCTAGCCATGGAAGTACTAAATGGCCATTGGGATAACTACTACGCCAATAAAAACAACTATTATTTATACAACAATCCAAGTACAGGGAAATTCATCTACTTACCCTATGATATGGACAATACATTTGGCGTTCAATGGGGCTTTAGCAATATTAATAACCGTGATATTTACAATTGGGGAACTTCCTCATCCGCTGCACCTTTAACAAAAAACATTTTATCCCATATTCAGTATCGAAGAGATTATGAGTTTTACATAAAAAATTTACTACAAGATGCTTGGCATCGCGATAGTTTATATGCTGAATTAGATTATATAAATCAGTTAATTCAGTTCGATATGAAAAACGATCCATTTTTTGATGGCACATTTACCAACGACTATGGTTATACGTTTAAAAATTGGCAAGAATCCTATACGTCTGCTTGGGGCAACCATGTTAGTTTTGGGATTAAACCCTACATATTCGATCGAAGTACATCGGCCGTATCGCAATTCAAATTTTTGGGAATCCAAAATCCCATTATTGCTACACCAATGATTTATCCGAATCCATCCAAAGAAGGTCGAATTATGATTCAGATTCCTGAGGGTTTTTCAAGTAATAATTTACAAGTTCAAGTTGTTGATTGGGTTGGTCGATTAATTTCAAATCACTCCATCAAACTAAACAGTCACTCTTCATTCTCATTCGATCTCGAATCAGTAACACCCGGAAATTATTTTATCCAAGTTGGGGATTTTCCGCCTATACCTTGGATAAAATTATCGTACTAAGAAGTTTGCCAATACCTAACAAAAGAAAAGCCCCGTTGCCGGGGCTTATTCTTTAAACTATATGAAGAAATTAACTATTTAGTTACCACGAAACGGTAGGTAGCAGTTCCTTGACTACCCGCAATTTGCAAGAAGTAAACACCATTTACTAAGTCACTTACTGAAACAGACACCATGTTTCCACCTTCATTCAAGGACTGAGAGCCCACTGACTTAACTGTAGAACCGGCGATATTCAATATATTTACTTTAACATCCATAGTGTTCAACGCATATACTTCAACATTTACCTCGCTAGTAGCAGGAACTGGGTAAGCATTGGTTACTTTCACTGATCCAACGGTAGCAACATTATCGAACACACCAAACTTAGTCAACAAAGTGGCAGTATAATCAGCCATTCCAACAATCCCTGAAGTTGAAACAGGTCTAAAATCGGGGGTTGTTGCATTTTGAGGATCTACCAAGATAGAACCGGCAGTGAAAGCCGCAGCATCAATTTTGTTAGCATTCTTTGCATCGCGCAACCAAGCATCCAAACCAGCGGGAGTATTCTTAGAATCTACTTCAGCCAAACCTGAGTTTGTTGCACCTGCAGTTGCAGCAGCGGAAGTATTCGCAATGTAATTGTTGCGAATCAAGTTACTTACATCACTGATGGAACCTGAAGGCTTAACACCAGCAGCTACCAATACACTATCGCCATCGAACATAATGAAGTTTCTATAACCCATGAAAACAGAGTTGATAATACTCAAACGAGAATTTCTACGGATACGTGCGCCTCTACGGAAAGCACCTTTAACGGTTGAACTCATAGCAGAATAAGAACTTCCAACGGGTACAGGACCTACACAGGTAATGTTACTAAATACAGCAGCCGTGTAAGGAGTCTTACCAGATCCACCAGCATCATTATCACTTTCAAAGGTTTCAGAAGTTGAAGAACCAGAAGGAGCGTTCCAACTTAGGTCGAAATAGTTTGTATCACGAGCAGCAATACCAAACTGAACAGCACCTCTGTATCCAAAATCGGTATCAAAATCATCGTCTGTACCTTTATAAGCGATCAATTTCTTACAATTTACTGTACCGCCAAACCACTCAAATGCATCGTCATTACCGTAGGAAACCTGTACACCCTCGATGGTAGTGTTAACCCCTACAGAACCCATGGTTAAACCGTTGATCTCCTTATTAGGTTCAAATGCTAAACCACCAAACTCCATACGCAAATACTTAACTACTCCACTATTGTCATTATCTTCACTACCACCAAATTTTGCTAAGGTTGCATCGAAAGAAATGTTATTAAATCCTTCTACTTGAACATCTGTTCCTTGGTTATTGATTGCTTTACCGCAGATTACGATACCACCCCAATCACCGCGCTCACGAGAACCCACTGCATTAGCAGAAGTAATTACTACTGGATTTGAAGAAGTACCATTTACTTCAATGACACCACCACGCTCAACAACAATGGTTGAATATAACTTAGGAGTAGCATTTAAATCCGCTTTCGCACGAATCAAGGTTCCAGCAGGGATAATTAGTTTACCACCCGCTTTTATAACAACCACCGAATTTAAGGAATACACCTTGGAAGCATCTAAGGTGATAGTGGTTGTAATTTCTTTTTTACCACTTGCATCGTTCAAGGTAGTTAAATCAGTAGCATCCGCATACGTTTTAGCTTTAGGATTCCACTCTGCCCAACCTTTTGTCCAGTCTTGGCTAGCATCGGCTGATAAGGCACCTACAAAATCTACTTTCTCGATAAATTGTGCCTGGGCGCTCATAGCACCAATCATCGACACAGCTAGTAACAATTTTTTCATAAATTTATTTGATACAAAATTCCCCGCGTACAGTAACCACAACCTTACCGATGTGTTAATCAATAATTACTTTTTTCTAGTTAAAAGCAACGATTTCTTAACAAAAGAAAAACCGCCACTTTTCAGCAGCGGTTTTTACAACCTATAACCTTCAGAAAACCTAAAAGTTCACTATATATGATACGGTAAATGTTCTACCGTAAGTATAACTAAACAGTGTATTATCCCCTGTTTTTGTAGTTTCATCGTAGGCCTTTCGATCGTATTTGCCATTTCCGCGTTTAAAAGGAGTTTCGGGATTAAAGTCTAAATCCTGGTAAAACACCGCATCCTGAGCTAACAAATCGCCCATCATCTCTTTGGTTA
>CAZKOM010000028.1:18225-24610 GCA_964554385.1 uncultured Flavobacteriaceae bacterium
TTTTTTCCTACGGATTTGGCTATTTGTAAATCCAATACACTTCTTCCGAATTCAAAGATATCGGCACCAAACGGTTGAACACTTAATGGCACACCGATGTAGGCAATTCGAGGTCCGATTTTATTGAAACTTGCATTGAACTGCCATCCATTATCTGTTTGATAGAATAAGCTTGCGTTAACTACATATGGACTTTGACCTTGCAACGGACGGGTGTACCCATCGCCAAATTCCACTTCACTGCGAATTATAGCAGCATTACTATATAATGTGATGTTTTTCAGCCAGCTCCAACCAATCACTTTTATCAAGGAACCTAGATTTTTTCGCAACTCCAATTCAACACCATAGTTTATCGCAACTTCTTCGTTTTGATAGGTAAAGGTTCTTATCAAAGGCTGAGAGGTTTCAAGCCTAAACTCAATAGGATTGGTGATTTTCTTGTAGAATCCGCCAATGGAGATCATGTCTTGTTTATTTGCAAACCACTCCCAACGAACATCGAAATTATTTAAAAATGCGCGTTCCAATTGAGTAAAGCCAAGCACTTCGGAATTTATATTGAAATTATAAAATGAGAATGGTGCCAATTCGCGCAATTCCGGTCTGTTTACGGTAGAATAGTAAGCAGCCCTTACATTGGTTTTTGTAGTTAATGGCATTACAATGTTCAATGAAGGCAGAATATCAATTTTAGCATCTGGATCTGCCATTTTTTTACCCAACTGCGTTAAATATCTATTTTCTAATTGCTGCTTAAAATTCTCTACCCTGGCTCCATAGATTAACTTCAAATCATACACTTTGTTTCCTGCTTTGAACATGGGAAAATGGGATTCTAACATAGCATAGACCGCCTGATTTTTACTGAACGCCGTGTAATCGTCTTTATCGTTTCTAGTTTTATCAATCAAAAAAGTTCCATTTTCTTTGATGTTGTCTAATCCCAAATCCGTTCCGGGCATATTCTGCGAAAACTTAGGATTGGTAAACGCCAGGGGTCCATAAGCAAACTGTCTACTGTCAAAATCACGGGTTCTATCTTGCAAATAAATTCCAGTTTTGAAAATATGATCCCATTTACCTGACTTAAAAGAACTGCTATAATCTACACTTGCAGAAACGGTATTTTCAAACATCGTGGAGAAGAACCTACCGGAACCTGCATAAAAAAACTGATTATATACCAAATTTCTTTGAGCAGAGTCATTTTCAGGGAGTGAGTATTGAGCAATTCGAAAATCCGGAATCTGACGCTTAGTAGCACCGTAATTCACCAACCACTGAAGGTTTCCGGTTTTGCCAATAGCATGGGTACCATTTGCTTGGGTACTAATCAAACGATTCAGATTTACCATGTTACTGTATCCCTCACCGTAGTTTTGGTTTTCCGCATCGGCCAAACCGTAACGAACTGTTGAGGCAGCATCGTAGGTTAAACTGAATAAGTTTTTAATATCAATTCTATTCCTCTTATTAATCTTCAACGAAAAATTAGCTATTCCTCCATTTTGCACGTTGGTAGACAAACTGCTATCATCAAATCTCTTTACGATTCGATTATCGCCATAATCCATATTCTGAACCAATCCCTTCGTAAAGCGCTGCGTCATGGCATAATTATAACTCACCATCACTCCAGCATCCATCTTTTTAATTTTGAATGGCTTACCTAATGTGTAGGTAAATCGAGGCGAAACCGGCGCTTGGTAATTTGCGATATTCCAATTGTTATCAAACTTACGCGTTTCTGAAACATTCAGCTCGGGCTTTACAACATCCACATTGAATGCGGGGTCTAAGGTAGGAATCTGTTGCTGCTTTGTTAGAATCCCAAAGTAGTTTGACGTTTCCATATCAAATGTTCTCACGGATTGACCCGTTGTGATGCTGTTGTATTGCATACCAAAAGAGATACTTTGAGTAAGTTTCTCTGGGATGCTTTTTGTATTGATTTTAATAACCCCTCCGCCAAAGTCGCCCACTAAATCAGGGGTTGCACTTTTAATAACGGTAATTCCATCCAATAAACCGGCGGGAATCACGTCAAACGAAAATGCTTTACGGTCACTTTCTGTACTTGGCAAAGGAGCTCCGTTAAGGTAACCGGCATTGTATCGATCAAACATACCGCGTACATTGGCAAATTTCCCTTCGGAAATGGTTGCACCGGGAATACGCTTTAACGCGTCGGACGTAGTTCTGATGTTGGTTTTCCCCATATCTTCTGCAGAGATTGCCTCCACCATTTGAACGGATAACATCTTGGTTTGAATAGCACCTTCGGCGGTATTACCCTTGGGTTTGCGCTTAACCTTAATCTCAATGTCGTCCATCCGCTCTATTTTTACAAGAGAAAAGTTCAAATAGGCAGTTCCATCATTTTTCACAAATACAGTATCTTCTTTAACCACATAACCTGTTGCCTCTGCGAATACCTTTTTTGAACCGGGTTTAACCACAAAACGGTAGTTTCCTTCTAAATCCGTGCTCACGCCTTCCTCTCCTTCTCCAAATACAAAAACCTTCGCATCCAAAATACCTTTACCGGATTCGTTTAACACTTTACCAACGATCACCGACTGAGCCGATAGGGATTGTGAAACGTTTACTGTAAGAAGAACAGCAAACAAGGAAATTAACCGAGACAATTTCATGGTGCAAAATTGACACCACAGCGTTAACCTAATGTTAACGATTATTTAAGTTAAATTAACTTTTACATAACGAAGAGGCTACGGAAAATAAAAAATCAACAACCTTAAAGCTCCCATTTGAGCTACATGAATCTGTCGACCTAATTATCCCAAGAACTTTTTCAAAAACTTAAGACTGCCATAGGGAGGGTATTTCAGCGGAAGGTCAAACCATGTAGGAGAAAGCATTACCCCTTTGAAATGGCTAAAAATCTCGAACGTATGTTTACCTCGGTAAGCGCCAAAACCACTACCACCAACTCCCCCAAAAGGCAAATGATGATTGGCCACGTGCACGATGGTATCATTCACCGACACTCCCCCAGAGCTCGTGGAATTTATCACATCCCAAGCTCTAGACTGTTTGCCGAAATAATAAAGGGCCAATGGTTTTTCTCCTTCGTTGATATCGGCTATTACTTCGGATATTGAAGTAAATGTCTTTACGGGCAATATAGGGCCAAAAATCTCCTCTTTTAGCAATGGATGATTGGAATCTGCCACCTCTACCACGGCAATGTCCATGTATTTCTTCGATTCATCCATTCCTCCGCCGCGAATCCAAGTAATTCCATCATTGAGGTACGATTTCAGACGGGCGAAAGATTTCTCATTCACAATTCTACCGTAATCTTTGCTATTCAAGGTATCACCGTCATACATGTCGGCAATGGCCGACTCAACAGCTAATAAAAAATCCTGTTTTAAATTCTGATGTACCCAAACATAATCGGGGGCAATGCAGGTTTGACCTGCATTTACACTTTTACCCCAAACAACACGTTTCGCTGCTTGGGCAACATCGCAACCCTCGTCTACAATACAAGGACTTTTACCGCCCAATTCAAGGGTAACTGGGGTGATGTATTTTGCGGCAGCTTCAGCAACTATTTTACCGAGGAAAGGTCCACCGGTGAAGAAAATATAATCCCAACGCTTGCTGAGTAAATGTTGATTTTCGGCGATATCTCCTTGCACAACGGCAACCCAGGCGGAGGGGAAAACCGATTCTATAATTTCTTGGATTACGGCGGCCACATGCGGCACCGCCGGGGAGGGCCGTAACACGGCCCGGTTGCCTGCGGAAATGGCGCCTACCAAGGGATTAATCAACAATTGAAAGGGATAGTTCCAAGGGGCCATAATCAAAACCTGACCGTACGGTTCGGCTACTAGGCGCGATTTCGCAGGCAACAGGAACCAAGGGGTTCCTACCCGGCGACGCCTCGACCAACGCTTTACCCCCTTACAATGAAAATCAATCTCCTTCAACGCAACCCCAATCTCCGTTAAATACGATTCATAATCAGACTTACCCAAATCCGTATGCAACGCATCCATCAAAACACGTTCCTTCTCCACTATGGCCTTCCTTAATCGCTGCAAAGCAGCAATCCGCTCATCAACGCTCGGAACCACCCGAGCATTACTCAATACACGCTGCTCCTGATAATAATTATCGATTTCCGTTAGTGAAGTATAGCTATTGGATTGAGTCATGATTTTTTGCAAGATAATAATTCTTTGATTAAACAAGCAACCCTATGGCAATGTTCACCATTAAATGAATTATGTGGTAAACAAATCCAACAAACTAGTTAAAATAAAACACCATTCCGAAACTATTCGATAAAATGCAACGTTGTTCAGCTTCACTTCCAAGCCCGTAACATATGCTTCTTTCCCGGCGGCCCAGCCACCCGCTCAACCCTAAATCCAACTGCGACCAAGTTCCGTCTCACCTGACTGTTTGCCGTATAGGTAACCAAAACACCCCCAACCCCCATTCGTTGAAACACCCGATCAAACAATTCTACACTCCATAATTCCGGCTGCTTCTTTGGAGCAAATGCATCCCAAAAAACCACATCAATACCCAGGGGCATCACCCGCTCCAAATCCCTCATCACATCCCCTTCAAATTTGTAAAACATCGAATTACCACAATCCTCCCCCTCGTTCAACTTCTTCAGATCCATTAAACCTACATCAGCGCTGCCCCCGTCCAAAACGATATAGTCCTGATCAAATAATCTCTGCCAATGTTCCTTGCAAAACTTATTATCATCAAACAATCCATCCAGCAAAGAACCATTTACCCGCTTCCAATGTCCACAAATATCCTCAAACCCAAAATCCACAGTATCACGAATCTCCTTCCCCAACGGGAATTTTTCTATAGCACAATACCCCACCAACAATCCCATTCTCTCCGCAAACTCTGATAATAACCAAGCATTCAACCCCGTACCAAATCCCATCTCAAACACACGCAAACCTGATATTTCTATTCCAAAAACTTCTCGCCTACCCAAATACCAATCCACTACACCCCGCAACAAATACACGTACATCGACTCACACACTGCTCCATGACGTGAATGATAGGTTTCATCCATCGCTGGCAGGTATAAAGTCACGCTCCCATCCTTCGTCGGTAGAATTTCTATATTCGGCGGATTCATGAATCTCTAACCTTTGATTTCTATGGCAAAAATAAGTTTGGCATCCGATTTGACATAAACCAATCAAACAACGAAATTCATAAGTAATTGTTCATATAGGTTAGTACAAAAAGGGTTGACGAAAAGTCAACCCTTTTTGTTTGTTAACAGCACTACCTATTTGCGGTAACTAAAAAATTCCGCCCAACATCATTTAATAAAATCAATTAATTAGAAAAAAACACCTGATACTGTAAAATCACTGAATTCTTTCTCGAATACTGCTGAACACCATCGCCAAACACCTGAACTGAAGGTCTGTTCTCTACACATAAACTCCACTTTGCCGAGGGACCGTGAATTAAATTCACCCCAAGTACGTAAGTAGCTATTTTTCTATTCAAACGATCATAATCAGCCCTTGTAATGCTGCCAAACAACTGCCATTGATCCAAACCCACTGAACCACGATATGCACTGCTACTTAAAGCATCAGACCCCTTATTCTTCCCCCCGCCATTTAACTTCCTGCCAAACAAATACCCCAACTGGGCGTATATCACCCTGCCCGTTCCAAACATCGGCAAAGCATTCCCATACTGTCCACCCGCATCCCCAACAACTGTTCTCCCTCCAACAGACCCCATGGAAGTTGCCGGATTCATTAGCCCGTTAAATCGCAAATAATCTTTTCCGTAATTCGTATTAAAATATCCCAAATAAGCACTCAAACAATCCGGCTTTGCACCAGCAGAAATATCGCTCCCCGATGGTTTAAAAAACACCGGCATATCCAAAAATACATCCACAGACCATAACCGCATTGCATTAAAAACGGTATCCCTACCCATTCCTCCCACCCCGTCGCGGTAATTCCAAGTGGCTCTAGGCTGAAAAATACCGCCCGCAGAAATATTGAATACTTTTTTCTTCCCTAAATACGTACCCGCCATGTAAGGTGTTAACATGGATTCCTTTTCAAAAAACTGATACATCACCAAAGATTGGTATTGTTTGCGATGACCGAAAGGAGAAAAGGTAGCATTCTTACTAATAGCTGGAATAGGAATTCCAGCAGAATTAATAGGAAATGGTTACGTTGTTCATTCTAAAAAGACTAAAACCGAAGCTGCTAAAGAAGCCGGTAAGTTGATCGCCGAAAAAGCAATTCAAAAGAACATTAAACAAGTAGTATTTGATAGAAATGGTTATCGCTACCATGGCAGAGTTAAGGCTGTTGCTGAT
>CAZKOM010000029.1:0-24234 GCA_964554385.1 uncultured Flavobacteriaceae bacterium
TCCTTTTATTTTAGGAACCAATGTAGTTTTAAATCCAGATACTGGTACAACAAATTATCGAGTTTGGGTAGAAGATGGATGCAGTACTCCAAATGATACAACGGAGTTTTCAATATACAGGCACCCGGAATTATTGGGGGATTTGGTTTTGGATAAAGATACACTGTGCTTTGGAGATTCAACACAAATCAGTGTTTCTTTTACTGGAGGTAAGCCAAGTACTAGGGCTTGGTCGATAAATGGAATTTCCCCAGGCATTACCGTATTTAAAGTAGCACCAGCTATGGATACTCCATTGCGATTTGAACTTAAGGATGGTTGTTCTGCGGATGTTGTGAAATTGGATACGATTGTTGTTTCTGGAAAACAAATATCACATAAAGTGGTAGCTTCAGATACGTTATTATGCTATTATGAAACTAATGGATTTATTAAAGTTAATGTATCGGGGGGGAGAAATCCCTACACTCATCGTTGGAGTGATGCCTTGGGAACAACGGATACATCAATAAATAATTTAGGGATTGGCAAATACACACTTGTAAGCACTGATGTGTTGGGTTGTAAAGATTCCATTAGGGTTTATGTTAAAAATGAGGGTGATATTTTGGCAGTCCGAAGCGACACTACTATTTATCGAGGTGGCAAGGCCAAGCTTTGGATGAATGATGGTATGAAATGGAAATGGTTGCCAGCTGTAGCAGCGGTGAGTGCAGATTCGAATCGATTCTATTTTGTTCGACCTGTAAAATCACAGCAATATACGGTAACGGCTTTGGATTCAGCCGGTTGTTTATGGCGTGATACGGTGTTTGTTACAGTAGTTGATCCACCGTTGGTACGGATTCCAAATGTAATAACCCCCAATAATGATGGAGAAAATGACGTTTGGGATTTAATAGAGGTGCCAAATTTGGAGCAGTTTGATATCGAAATTTACGATAGACCCGGAGCATTAGTTTATAGGACTTCTAATTATTTAAATGACTGGAAAGCTGAAACTTCATCAGGAAATCAGTTACTTTCTGGTGTTTATTATTATTATTTGAAAAACCGAGTTACAGAATTAGAGTATCGTGGATTTATACAAGTAATCCGAGAGTAGTTGGAATACTTTGTTCTAAATCGGGTTATCCCAAAATGAATTGATCTAAACCATAGCTCAGTCATTGGAGTGATAATTCGTTTCTCCTATTTCCGTCATTACAGTTATTGTATTGTTAAACTATTTGTTTGATTAGAAATAGAATTAATACAATTTGTACTGCAGGTTAAGTAGAATATTTGTAGGAGCTTGCGGAAATACAAATACTTCCTGAATAATATCTCTGCTGCCATACAAGTATCCAAACGTGTATGCATTACTGGCATAACGTTTATTTAAGATATTGTTGAATTGCAGGTTAATTTTCAATTCTGAATAATTTTTAAATAAGCCCTTTTTACTTCTATCAGCATTCTTTTCAAAAACATACGTTTTAGAGAGGGTTAATTCCGAGAAAGTATAGGCAGGTAGGCTTCTGCTGGAAGAACCGGTATTGTCTAAGAATTGTTGGGAAACATATTTTGTACGCCAAATGATATCGGTGTTATTGGATGGGGATGTCCAGTTAAAACCGATACTTCCAACGGTATTGGGAGAATAGGCGATAGGAACACTGCTCAACACGGTGTCCCAAGTGGTGTAGGTGGCGTAGTCTAGCCAAGATACAGGCGCATTGATGATTTCATTTTTACTCATTGCGATATTTCCTAACAGTATAAAACTCCCAACTGTTTTGGATGATTTTTTATTTATGACATTTGATCGCACATCAATTTCTATGCCTCTACGATAGCTGTTTTCAACATTTTTACGCAACGGCGTACCTACGTCATTCACCGCTCCTGTTAGTACCAATTGGTTTTTATACTGCATGTTATAGGCAGTGATTTCAAGCAGTATTTTTCCTGTATGTCTGTAGGTTACTTCGGTATTTGTGAGTTGTTCCGGAAGCGGAACATCTGCATTGGGGTGATCCGTAAAATCCGAGCGAGATGGTTCTTTGTTTGTGCGCATCCATGCCGCAGTTATGGTATTGTTGTTTAGGAATTTTTGTTCTAAGAATATTTTTGGATTAAAAAACAGGAATTCACCGGTGAAATCAATCGTTCTTAAATCGTTATCGGTGCCTTTACCTGTATGATTAACTTTTCTAATTTGTGCATCTAATGTCAAGTTAGTACTTTGGGTTAGTTTGTAATTGAATTTAGAAAATAGATTTGCGTCAAATTTCTGACCAATTGAATTGTAGTATTCGTGTGGTTTTTCTAATGTAGACTGAGGTAAAGCCAAAATTTGAGTAACTCTACCAAAATGGTCGCCCACATACTGATTTATACCCGAACCAATTACATAGGAATAGTTTTGTTTTTTATGAATAAAATATAGGTTTAATCCAATAAGATTGTTTCGTAACCAACGTTGACGAACTAAATCGGATTGAGATATAAGCAAGGTGATGTTAGAGTCACCTGCGGTACGAATGGGTGAAAGATTATATTTTGAAAACGCATCGTTATATCTAAATTGTTCAAAGTATCCTGTTCCGAACGTATGGTATGCGGTGCCGGTTAGGGAAGTTGATTGATTGAATCTTCTAACGAAGTTTAGATGATGATGGAGTTGTCTGTAGTTGTCGATTTCGTTGCGGTAAGTATAATAATTGTATGTGGAAGGATTGCTTTGAAAAAGATTTAATGAGTCTTGTGCATTGCGGTAGGTTACGCCTGCATTTCTATAGTAATGGTCCATTAGTAGTTGAGAATCTGTGGATGAGGAATTAGATCCCCCTAAGTTAAACTTCTCAATGGGCACCCCCCACCAAGCTTGGTAGGTTTGTTCATTTCCACCGAAGGCAATCAACTTAATCTCCCATTTATTATGATTTTTGGGTATAATGGAAGAGGAAAGAAAATAACTTGATAAATCACTCGATGCCCGGTCTATAAAACCATTAGATTTAATCATACTGGAGCGGAATTCGGTGCGTCCAATAAGATTTTTACCTAGTTTATAATTACCAGTTCCTAATTTTATGGAATATCGGTAGGTGTTAAAACTACCAATCCCTGCATTCAGCTGTAAAGTTGGCAACAATGATTCGTCCTGTGTGGTAAGTGCTAAAGTAGCACCAAATGCTCCTGCTCCATTGGTAGAGCTACCAACGCCTCGAGTTAATTGTGCATTTCCTAGTGAACTTGCTAAGTCAGGCATATTTACCCAAAAAGTCCCATGACTTTCCGCGTCATTAATGGGCACTCCGTTAACGGTGATGTTGGTGCGTGTAGCATCGGCTCCGCGAACTCTAATACCTGTGTACCCTATTCCATTGCCCGCATCGGAACTACTTACTACCCCTGGAAGTTCTTGCAGTAAAATGGGTATATCTCTGCCAGTATTTAAGTTTTTTATATTGAATTTGCTGTTTATTTGAGATGGTGAGTTTTGTTGAGTTGTTATTCCGGTAGGACTATTAACTGCGTTAACTAATACCGTTTGCATCGAAATCAAGTCGATTACTTGCAAAGAACTGTCTGGAACAGACACTGTTTGTGCCGATAAAAAAGAGGAACTCAGCGCACTTACTGCGAAAACAATGGTGTTTTTGAACAAAGTAGGTTTCATTTCCGAATGGTTTTAGTTTTCATTCGGGTTGACTGGGAGGCTGTCAACGTTCATTTCCTTTCGCAGGCATTATCCTGATCAAGTTGCGGGTATAATCTCAGCGCTCTGTGGAGGCACCCCGAATGATGGTGCAAAGATAGGGATATATTTTACCTTTGTGCATTATGAAAATCAAACATACAGGGGTAGCATTGGGCTTATTGCTGTTATTGGTTTTTGTTTATTGGCCAGGAATCCTTGGAGAATCCGCGATGAAATGGGATGCCACGGCCATTTATTTACCCTGGAAATTATTTTTATGTAGAAGTGTTTTTTCGGGTAGTTTGCCATTTTGGAATCCGTTTACTTCAGGTGGATTTCCACAATGCATTGATCCAGGTACTTGGTATCCCATTAGTTATTTATTTGGGTGGGGTGGAGTGTATGATTTGCAGAGTTTATTGTATGAATACTTGTTTCATGTTTGGTTAGCCGCGCTGGGTTTTTATTTCATATTAATTAAATTATCCATTGATTGGCGAATTGCTGCGATAATTTCATCGGCGTTTTTATTTAATGGATTTTTTGTTGGGAATGCACAGCATATTGGTTGGGTTGTAGCTGCTACTTGGAGTATATGGACCATTTATTTTTTTATTAGTTGGTTCAAAATTGCTATCCAATCTAGCCGCACTGCCGTTGATTTAAGGTATGGGTTGGGTCTGGGTTTTACCATGTATCTTTTGTTTACGGGCGGATATCCAGGTATGTTTGTTATACAATTTTATGTTCTACTGGTTTGGAGTTTGATATATTGGTTACATAGGAAATTACGCAGTGATTTTTCTTGGAAGAGTTTTAGAAATTGGTTGACTCAAATTTTGGTTGCAGTGTTGGTTTTTATAACGATTTCAATTCCAGCATGGATATCAATAATTAAATATTTGCCTAGTTTGTCAAGAGGAAATGGATTGGAAGCTGGGGAATTGATGTTTGGGTCTTTTCCATTATTAAAATCACTGGATTTTTTATTGCCTCAAACGGTGATTTCTTTATTTAATCAATCGATTCCTTCAAATAATTCTTGGGATATTTCCATGATTGATGGCTATTGGGGTGTAGTATTATGTTGGTTCCTAGTGGTATTTTTAATTATGAGTAAACAAAGAAATACGGCACTTCCTTGGGTTGTGGCCGGTTTGGTTTGCTGGTTGCTTGCTATGGGTGAGGATTTGCCCTTTAAAAACGGTTTAAATAAGGTGCTTCCTGGTATGGAGTATTTTCGTTTTCCTGCACAATTTCGTTTTTGGGGAATATTATTTTGGTTGATTGCTACAGCAAAGGCGTTAACAGATTTTAAGGAAAATTCACCGAAATGGTTGGTTTATATCGGGGGTATTTTCATCATTTCAGAGGCGGTTTGGCATGGATTTAACCAAAGGTATATTACGGTTTTGGCTGGGTCTGAAGAGTATGTTGATGCTTCGGTTATTAAGAAGGTAAATGCCAAACTTGGAGAGCTAAATCGCAGTTCAATATTCCAGAAACAACTAGATACGGTAACGGTTAGATCGATAGATGGACCCAAGGTTGAGCCATTTGGATTTTTATGGTACAATAAGGGTATTTTGTTGAATCGATTTGCTGAAGATGGTTATAATCCGTATTCTTTCAAGAAATATGAAGAAGTTGGCGAATTTTTGGTAGGCAATGAATTGCGGACGGATGGAGTTGCGGATTCAACAGGGAGGGAAACCATATTTTCTGATGAGAAAATTGTCATGCCTATTAGCAAGCCAAAGGATTTACGTAGGTTAGTTAATGTTCTAGGGAGTAATTGGGAGTTAAAACATTGTGAGTTAATAGATAATAATACGATTGATATTGATCTATGTAGAGTTGATAATCGTGATACAATTTCTAGTTCACTAATTATTAATCAAACAGGAGTTTCTGGTTGGAATCTGTCTAGGTCTAACAGTTCGGAGATTCAATTCGATTCGTCAGTTTTTGTAAATCAGAAAAATAGAGTACCAACGAGGTTGATTATTGCTTTGGATGGTGGTTTTTCAGCAAAGAATTATCGATTGCGACTGAGTTTTAATCCTCTATTTTGCTTGTTTGGTTATTGTGTTTCTCTATCCACATTATTTTGGTTTTCTATATGTTTTATCGTGTTTTGGATAAGTATTTCAGTTTATTTGAATGTAAGAATTTGGTATGGGAGATTTAAGTAAAAAAAGCGTATTGATTATTGCAATTGGGTTGATTAGCCTAGTTTCACCAATGTTGCTAGCGAATTCTAGGTTAGTTATTACTTCAGATCCAAAAATTCAGAATCATAGTTGGTCAAAGCCAAATGAACATGTAATACGTTCCATGGATTTGCTTTTGTCTGTAGATATGGACGCTAAGAAAATTCATGGATTGGTAACGTATCAAATTATATGGAATAAGGAAATTAAGAAGAAATCGAAGTTCGATTTACTCTATTTGGACGCTAAAAAGTTAAATATACTTGGGGTATATACTAATTCTAAGAGGAAAACGGAATTGCCGTATAAAACGGCATATGATTTTAAAAACTCTAAGAAGTTAGGTTGGCAAAAGGGAGCTACACCTGTTTGGAAGTTTGAGGATGACCTAAAAGGAAATCCGCTTAAAACTGGTGGTTTGCAAGAGGAAAATGTTGATTTGTTTGGTGAAGGTTTGGTAGTATTAATTGGTAAAAATGATCAGATAACGATTGAGTTTGAGGTGGGATTGTCTGCAGATGCTTTGCAATGGTTATCGGCAGAACAAACACATGATAAGCAATATCCATTTTTATTTTCCCAAAGTCAGGCGATATTAGCTAGGACGTGGTTGCCTTGTCAAGATTTACCCAGTGTTCGATTTACCTACTCCGCGAAAGTGTTTGTTAAATCGCCCTATAACGCAGTAATGAGTGCGGAAAAGGTAGGAGTAGAATATGCTCGAGGTTCTTTAAGTGATGTGTTTTCAAATTCTAAAAAGCTCGATTGGAAAAACGCGTATACTGATTTTAAACCAACCGCCAATATGTTAATATACAATTGGTTGGATTATCCCTTTGAGGAAACCAGTACTCAGTCGAGTACTAGTGCGACTAGGGATTTATTGATTTGCTATCGATTTGCCCAAAATCGGCCGATTCCGAGTTATTTATTGGCTATTTCTGTAGGCGATTTTCGATATTCATCGTATCGGAATACGGAGGATAAAAACACAAAGGAGACGGGCATATATGCCGAACGAGGCTATTTAGACGAGTGTAGGAATGAGTTTGTACGTTTGCCGGAATTAGTAAAGGCTGCGGAGAAGTTGTATGGACAGTATGTTTGGGGTTCATATCGGGTTTTAATACTTCCCCCCAGTTTTCCGTTCGGAGGTATGGAGAATCCTGTTGTGACTTTCGCAACTCCAACGATAGTAGCGGGTGATGGAAGTTTAGTTAGTTTATTGGCCCATGAATTGGCCCATAGTTGGAGCGGAAATTTGGTAACGAATGCTACGTGGGAGGAGTTTTGGTTGAATGAAGGATTCACAAATTATTTTGAATCTCGAATTATGGAATCCGTTTTCGGGAAAGAGTATGCCGATTTATTAGTAAATTTAGCTTATTCCGATTTGGTGAAGACCGTAGAAGAAATGGAGCAAGATTCCGCAGGTAGATTGGATACCCGCTTGGTATTGGATTTAGAAAATCGAGATCCAGATGAGGGTGTGACGGATATAGCGTATGAGAAGGGTAGATTTTTATTGGTGATGATTGAACGCAACATAGGTAGAGAGAATTGGGATTTGTTTTTACGTTCTTATTTTTCACGGCATTCGTTTGGCGTTGTAACCACCGAAGGATTATTAGCTGAATTAAAGTATTTTTTATTAAAAGGTGTCTCTTATTCTGTTACTGAAAATAAATTTATCCCGAATGAAATTGAACGTAATCCCGCACCCAGTAGATTGGATTCTATTTCATTGTCTGTTCCATCAATTACTTTTCCTAGCGGTGAATTGAAGGAGTATTGGGATAAAAAATATCGCTTTTGTTCTGATTTCCTGTTGGCAATAAAAAAAGGTTGGATTCACGGGATTGGTTTGCCTTATGATGGTATTGCTGCGTTTCCTGATATCGAAAGTGCTGAATTACTAAGGGTGGATGGAATTGCGAGTCGATATTGGTCGAGTGGCATTGATAAATTGGAAGGAAATAAAGTTTCGGAAAAGGGCGTAGCAGGCGAGGCGAAAGTTGTAGGGGTTAACTTGACGGTGAATAAAGGACAGATTGAGAAAATGGATTTGCCGGAAGTAATGGCTTGTGAATTTCACCGAGGTGGTTCCACGCGTAGACGTGATGTTTTAACATTGGATACAACCCACTTTACTGCGCATCATTGGGTTCATTTGTTGCGTAGATTGCGATCCATGGGTCAATTGTCGGTGAATGATATGGAGATGATTGATGCACGTTTTCACTTATCGGAGAGCAAGAATTCGGAAGTTGCTTTCGAGTGGTTTATGTTGGGGTTGAAATGTCAGTATACGGTAGTACTCCCATACATGGAACAATTTTTACTGACGGTTGGACGAAGAAAATTTGTGTTACCGTTATACGAACAGATTTTAAAGACGCAAGATAATGGTTTGGACATGGCTTCTGATATGTTTTATAGAGCTTCGTCTGGTTATCATTCGGTAACGCGCAAGTCGGTAACAGAACTATTGTTGGATTACAGGCGTTAATTAAGTATATTTTTACTATGTTGGAATATGGTGAAATGGATTTGTTTCCACCGTTGGAGACGTTAAAATTACCTTCTGGGTTTGAGGTTCTGATTCAACGAGATGATTTAATTCATCCATTGGTTTCAGGTAATAAGTGGAGGAAATTGAAAGGGTGGATTCGAGAAGCTGAAAATTCTGATATAAAATTGGTTATAACTTTTGGTGGTGCATTTAGTAATCACATGATTGCTACAGCATCTAGTTGTAGGTTGGCAAATTTAAAGTGTGCAGTTGCCGTTCGGGGCGAGGAAGCCATGGAAAACCATTATTTGGATGTGGCAAAGCAAGAGGGTGCAATTACCATCGGCATTGAACGAAACATTTTTAGAGATAGGGGAAGAGCATTACAGCGTTTTATAAGCCGTTTATTGTCTGAGCACCGAAGTTGGTTGATACGCACTCTGGGTTTGGATTTCTATTTTTCACTTCAGCGTTTTTTGGATAATGAATGTTGGAAGGAGATAGATTGGGATTTTGGTTTTGTTGGGGATGGTTTTATGGTGATACCCGAGGGGGGGAAAGGTGAGCTAGCGTTTCTTGGATTTGAGGAATTGGTTGAATGGTGGAAGGGTTTGGGGATAAAACCTTGGGTTTTTCATGCTTCAGCCACCGGCACAACCGCAGTAGGTTTGGTGCGAGCGTTTGAGAAAATGGGTTTGGAATATAGACTTAGTTCCGTTTTAGTTTTAAAGAATATAGAGGAACAGCGAATTTACTTTGATCGATTTGTGAATTGGGGATTAAAAAACGGTAGTCATGAGTTTCTATTGGATAGTATTTTTGGTGGCTACGCGAAAACTACGGACGAGTTGTTTAGTTTTACTCAAAACGTATTGGAGTTAAATCCTGATCAATTGTTTGATCCAATTTATACAGCGAAAGCGCTATACTCAATGGACAAGCGATTACTATTGGACTCTAGTAGCTCAAATCAAGGCTATAGTCCTGTTTTTTTGCATACAGGTGGACAATTGGGTGGTTTTTCTGAGAAGTTTGCCTTGAAGAGCCTTTAAATGGCATTTTTGTATGTTCTCAATCTGTTAAGATTTATTCGAAACCCAACGAATATGTTTGGGTTTGTAAATTTGTGGAGGTTGTCCCTGTTTAATTACGGGTCGAACTAATTTCAAGTTACCCATGATAACCAAATGAATAACGTCGTCATCAGGTGTATCTAAATAGGCTCTCTTAATGAAAGGTCCTGGAGGTATGTTCTGCGTATTCAATACAACTGTGATAGAGTCAGTTTTTAATCTACTTATTTTCTCGGGGAAGAGCGCAGTTATGCAATGGCAATCTGTTTGAACTTGTGCAATAAAGTGATCGTCTAGCCAATTGTTTTCTACTACAAATACGGCTTCAATTTGATCACCAATATTGGCATTAATTAGTAGTGTATCCTTGCCGATAATGGTTAGTGATTTCTCCCTCGATCCTTTGATATCTGACTTTACGACTTGACAAGTAACTGTTGTAGTAAATAAGCCTAATGAAAGGATGAATAACAACGGTTTAATTTGTAGTTTCATGGTATTTATTACCTAGACATTTTTTTTAGGTATTTTGTTTTCTTTTGGATTTGATTGATGGAATAAAAAAGGCTGCTAGAAATAGCAGCCTTTTTTATTATCTATAAATGATGATTGGAGACTTTGGTTTTTCTGGTTCTTTTACCACATTACCTGAGATGGTAAGGGTAACTTCACCTCCGTTACTTTTTACAAAAATGTTTTTTGTAAACGTACCGGGTCTGCCTTGAGAGTTATATTCGGCAACAATCACGGAAGATTGTCCTGGCGCAATAGTTTCTCTGGGCCATTTTGGAGTTGTACAACCACAAGAAGCTGAAACGTTATCAAGCATTAAAGGTTCGGTCCCTTCATTTGTAAATTTGAATTCGTGACGGGCAATTTGACCTTCAATTATGTTCCCGAAACTGTGGGATGTATTATTGAATTTAATGCTTGCGTTGCTCGATTTTGCTGTAGTTTGGCCGTTGCCTGTAATTACTTGGGCATTGGATATGGAAAACAGAGAAATGGCAGCAACTATTAATAACGAGATTTTCTTCATGGTAGCCGATTCCTCCTCTTATTTTAATGTACTTCCTCCGGAAGGAGAAACCTCAGCGGATACAGTACCGCTAATAATTAAATCGGTGCTACTTCCATTGTCAAATGTTACATGTACTGATTTTTGGAAAAAACCAGGACGTCCATCGGTACCATAACTTGCAGTTACTTTTCCATTTTGACCTGGCATAATTGGAGTTTTAGTATAATCTCCAACTGTGCAAGAACATGAAGGTTGAGCTGCAGTTATTACTAAAGGTCCATTTGTTTTGTTTGTGAATTCAAATGTAACTTCCGCTTTTGGTCCCATTTTCACTGTACCGAAATCGTGTGATTTTTTAGTCCAAACAATACCTTCCGTTTGAGCAGGAGTTTGAGCGAATGAAGCAGCTACAAATGCAAAAGCGGCTGCAAGGATGGATAATGTCTTTTTCATAATAGTTGAATCTTTTCTACAGGTTTACAAAGTTTATACCAAAGTTAAATTTTTTGATTGAAGATTGAAAAATTTAACTCAATAATTCTACAATAAAATCTGTTTATCGATTAAAGTTTACGTTTTACTTCTTCTTCTTTGAATACTTCTAGGTAGTCTCCTACTTCGATATCATTAAAGCGCTCAATTTGCAGACCACATTCGTATCCTTTTTGAACATCTTTAACATCATCTTTAAAGCGTTTCAATGAAGCCAATTCCCCTGAATGGATAACTACGCCATCGCGGATAACTCTAATTTTGGCTTTACGTTCAATGGATCCTGAGGTTACATAGCAACCAGCTACGCTGCCCACTTTAGAGATCTTGAACACATCACGAACCTCAACGTTACCGATAATTTTCTCAACAACTTCAGGCGAAAGCATACCTTCCATAGCTGATTTAATTTCTTCAATAGCTTGGTAGATGATTGAGTAGGTTCGTATATCGATTTCCTCGTTTTCCGCGATTTGTCTTGCTTTAGCGGAAGGTCTAACTTGGAAACCAACGATGATGGCATCGGAAGCGGAAGCCAACAAAACATCACTTTCAGTAATTTGACCTACCCCTGAGTGAATTACATTTACTGCAATTTCTTCGGTGGAAAGCTTTAATAATGAATCCGAAAGCGCTTCTACAGAACCGTCTACGTCACCTTTAACAATCAACTTCAATTCTTTGAAGTTTCCAATTGCCAATCGTCTTCCAATTTCGTCTAAGGTAATATGTCGTTTAGTCCGAATTCCCTGTTCACGAATAAGTTGTAATCGTTTATTAGCTAGTTGTTTTGCTTCGCTTTCTTCTTCAAACACAACGAAGATATCACCAGCGGTTGGGGCTTCAGAGAAACCTAAAATTCTAACGGGAGCACTTGGTGGTGCTTCGTCTATTTTTCCTCCACGTTCATTGAACATGGCTCGAACTTTGGTGTAATAAGGACCGGCAACGATATGATCACCCACTTTCAAGGTTCCATTTTGAACCAATAAGTTACATACGATACCTCTACCTTTTTCTTGTGTTGCTTCAATAACGGTACCCTTGGCATTGCGATTTGGGTTGGCTTTTAATTCCATCATTTCCGCCTCAAGCAGCACTTTTTCCAGTAACTTATCGATATTCATGCCTTTTTTGGCCGAAATTTCTTGGCACTGGAATTTACCTCCCCAGTCTTCAACCAAGATATTCATCGCGGCTAACTGTTCACGAATTCTATCTGAATTAGCACCATCTTTATCCACTTTGTTTAAAGCGAAAATCATCGGTACACCGGCGGCTTGTGAGTGCGCAATGGCCTCTCTAGTTTGAGGCATCACGGCATCGTCCGCTGCAATTACGATGATGGCGATATCGGTTACTTTAGCACCTCGAGCACGCATTGCAGTAAATGCTTCGTGACCTGGAGTATCTAAGAAGGTAATTTTCTTACCGTTCTCCATCGTTACTTCGTATGAACCGATGTGCTGAGTGATCCCCCCTGCTTCGCCGGCAATTACATTGGATTTACGGATGTTATCTAGTAAGGATGTTTTACCGTGGTCAACGTGACCCATAACGGTTACAATTGGGGCACGAGGTTTAAGATCTTCTTCGCGATCTACTTCGTTGTCCATGGCTTCTATCGTAGATTCTGCATCAACAAATTCTACTTCATAACCAAAATTATCTGCCACTAACTGAATTGTTTCAGCATCTAATCGTTGGTTAATGGAAACCATCATTCCTAATTGGAAACACGATGAAATAACTTGAGTAACAGCCATATTCATCATACTTGCCAATTCATTAGCAGTTAAGAACTCGGTAACTTTAAGGATTTTGCTGGCTTGTTCGCGCAACCGTTCGTTGCGGGCCATTTCCTGTGCACGAGATTCTTTATTTTGTTGTTTTATCTTTTGTTTTAAACCACGATTTCTTCCCGCGTTTCCAATTTTACCCATGGTGTTCTTGATTTTACTTTGAACATCTTTTTGGGATATTTCGGTTTTAACTTCGGGTTTTTTCGGGCCTGTATTGAAAGATTGTTTTTCGTCTTGTTTAATCTTTTCTTGAACCGCAACCTTTTCTGTTCCTGCCTGCTTGCGTTTGCGTTTGCGCTTTTCCCGCAAATCTTCGCGAGCATCACCGGCCAATGCTTTAACACCAGAAGGTGCCGCTGGTAAATTAATTTTACCTAAAACCTTTGGACCAGAGAGTTTTTCAAATTTCGTTTCAATTTTTTCAACGTCTTCTTCTTCGGAAGATGGATCGTTGGTTGTTTCCACGTCAATTGACTCTGCTATGACAACATCAACGGGTTCTTTTATTTCGGGTTGAGCGGGTGTAGGTTTGGTTTCTGATACTACTTCCGTAGCAACAGGAACTTCCGCAACAACGGGCTCTTCTTTAACGGGTGCTGGAGGTTCTACCTTTACGGGTTCAACTTTCTTTTCTGTTTCTTTTGGAGCAGATTTTTTAGGATTTAAATCAATTTTTCCAAGAATTTTAGGACCTGCTAACTCTTCTTTTCTAACTTCAGTTTTTTCTGGCGCATCGGTGATAATTGGTTCTTCAATTACCGGTGTGGGAACAGAAACTACTTCAGGTTCTGGTTTTACAGGAGTAGTTTTTTCCTCTACTTTTGGAGTAGTGGGTTTTGCTGCAGGGGTTGGAGGGACTGCAGTTCCTTGTCTAATATCGCGTTGGGTTTTCAGCAATTTGGCCTCGTCCTTTGCGGCTTTGTCTTTAGAAAATTCTTGAAGAAGTACATCGTACATTTCTTCGGATATCTTCGTTGTTGGCTTTGGGGCAACATCAAAGCCTTTTCCATTAAGGAAATCGGCTAGGGCCTGAGCACTTCTGTTAAGTTCGCTGGCTACTTTCGCTAAACGGTATTCCGCCATATTCGCTTCAAAATTAGGTTATTCGTGATACAATTCCCAAGATTGGCCTAATTCCGTTAGAGAAAAAGGCTTTTTGGGTAGGGGTTGCCGATGGAAAAAACCGGGAATATTTATCGGCGTGATATTCCCGGTTTTTGGGTTGGATTATTAATCTTCAAATTCGGAGCGCAAAATCTTTTGCACTTCGAGAATGGTTTCTTCTTCTAATTCGGTACGGCGCATCAAGTCTTCCCAAGGCGTATTGATAACAGCTTTCGCTGAATCCAAACCAATCTTGCGGAATTCTTCGATGATCCATTCGTCTATTTCGTCTAAGAATTCTTCCAAATCAACGTCGTCCTCGTCGTTCAAGTTCTGATTTGCTAAGCGATAAACTTCAATTTGGTAACCCGTTAATTTTCCTGCCAGTTTGATGTTTTGACCGCCTCTACCAATGGCTAAAGAAACCTGATCGCTATCTAAGTAAACGTCTGCAGTACCTTTGGCATCATTCAATTCAATTCTAGAAATCACAGCGGGCTGTAAAGCACGTTGGATATACAAATTGGTATTGGTTGTGTAATTGATTACGTCTATATTTTCGTTTCTCAACTCACGAACGATTCCGTGAATTCTGGCACCTTTCACACCTACACAAGCGCCCACTGGATCAATACGGTCATCATAACTTTCTACAGCCACTTTTGCTCTTTCACCGGGTTCGCGAACGATTTTCTTGATGGTAATCAGCCCGTCTAAAATTTCAGGGACTTCTAATTCAAAAAGACGCTCCAAAAACTCTGGAGAAGTTCTGGAAAGGATGATTTTTGGACTGCCTTTATCCATATTAACATCATGAATAACGGCGCGAATCGCGTCGCCTTTTTTATAAATATCACGAGGAATTAGGTGTTCTTTTGGAAGGCTCAATTCGTTGCCTTCATCGTCCAATACCATAATTTCTCGTTTCCATACGTTGTACACTTCGGCGGAAATAATTTCGCCTCGTTTGTCTTTGTATTTTTTAAATAGTTCGTCTTTTTCAAGTTCGATAATTCTGCTCATCAACGCTTGACGAGCGTTAAGAATTGAACGTCTTCCGAAATCGTCCAAGAATACTTGTTGGATACAATCTTCTCCAACCGAATAGTCTGGTTCCAATGTTAGTGCTTCGCTGATAGCGATTTGCAAGTTTGGATCTTCAACTTCGCCTTCTTCAACGATTAGACGCAAGTGATACATTTCGATATCACCGGTTTCTGTGTTGATGATAATGTCGAAATTCGCATCGTTTCCGTATTTTTTCTTAAGGATGTTTCTGAAAACATCTTCCAAGACACGCATCATGGTGGCGCGGTCTATGTTTTTAAATTCCTTAAATTCCGAGAAACTTTCTACGAGGTTGATTCCCAAGTCTTTGGCTTTGGCTTTCATGGTTATTTGAAACTTAAAATTATTGTTGCGTTTTTAATTGAAACAAAATCTAATGCAATGATTTCGCTTCGAGTTTTTTTACCTTTTTCGGGTATGAATTTTTCCATTATAAACGTTGGAAGTTCGCTGTGAGGTACAGCAGGCACTTCGGTAATTATTTCTGGTTGTATAATTTGAGGAACAGCTAAATGAGGTTTATTCGCTTGAATTTCTTCTGGCTCTTCATCAAATCGTCTATGAACTTTCTTTTTCGGTTCTTTTTTAATTTTGGGTGGTTTTTGTAAAGACAACCAAATTTCCCAAGATTCAACCCAATGTTCATGCAATTCTTCCAATGAATTTGCTACTCCTAATAATTGTGCTTCAAAGGATTGACCATCTGTGGTTGTGATAGCAAATCGTCTTCCACAATGTTTATTAAATTGTTTTGCGTTGGTTAATGGTCTATCGGCACCAGGCGACGAAATTTCGAAAGTAAAGGGAGTTTCGTCGAAATCACCTTCATCAATAAGATTGGAAATATGTCGGGTAAAATCGGTGAGCGTTTTCATGTTCAGTGGGGTTTCGCTGTCCATGAAAAAAATGAAATTATTTTGTCCAGTCCGTTCTCTTCCAGTTAGAAAAATATCGAATGCCGATGCCTCGGATTCTACCATGTTGGAGATTTTATCGAACAATTCTTTCATAATCAATCGTACTTAAAAATTTTGGTCAACAAAAAAGGGGACTGCTTTTGGCGATCCCCTTCAAGGTTTTCCAAGAAAGTTTTGCAAATATACGAAAAAATCTTGTAAAAATTATGTTTAGTTGGTGAGTTCTGTTCCGTATGGTGATGAAGTCAGTTTTTTGCAATAGTCTTTCGTACTTAGAGTATACAATCGTTGTTTTGGCCTGGGTCTTAGATGCTAAGTAAATCGAGACGGATGCCGATGTGAATTATTGATCTTTCATGATGCTTGCTGAAAGGATTTTAATATCTTTTTCGGGTCTGTCGTTTCTGTCGGTAACTGTACTTTCTATAAAATCTAGTACATGATAACCAGAAATTAGTTTCCCAAATACAGTATACTGATTGTCTAGGTGTGGCGTTCCACCCCAGTTCATGTATCTTTTTTTAACGCTGTCTGGGATTTTGTTGAAAAGGGCATCTAATTTAGGTTGACATAAAGCTTGTACTTCTTGTTGTAATTGATCAAGAGCTTCTTGATTACCAGTTTGAGAATAATATTGACCGCGTTTATTGTATTCTATATTTGCTGGATTGGCAATAAAATCTTGGAATACTGAATTTCCTAAAGCCAACCTCAAATCGGCTTCGGAGTATTTTGTTCCAGAAACGATAAAAAACTGCGATCCACTGCTTCGTTTCATTGGGTTCACTTGGTCTGCTTGTCTAGCAGCCGATAACGCTCCACGGAAATGATATAGTGTATCTTTAATTTCTGAAGGCAATGTATAACCTGGGTCGCCATCCCCTAACATAGCCCCACTACGAGCTAGTTTTGATTTCGGGTCACCGGTTTGTATCATAAAGTTCTTAATCACTCTATGAAATAAAACGCCATCATAGAATTTTGAATTTACTAATTTAACAAAATTATCATGGTGTTCTTTTTGAGCAGGATTTAAAGCTACTACCATAGTTCCTGCCGAAGTTTTTATTTCAACACGAGTCCAGTGAGCAGGAGCCGTTGAATCACTGTAATCTATCCCATTACCGGTATTAGATTCGGTTTTATTGGAGTCTGCGGAGAAGCTATCCATGAGATTTACGGAATTTTTATTGCCACAGCCCAGATTAAAGGCTGTTGCCGATGTTAAGATGGCTGCAATAATGATGGTTTGTTTTAATTTCATGATGATTAATTAGATTCGAAAATACAACTAAAAGGTTAGGATCTCTTCGGCCTCAAAATATTCAATTATGTGTTGTCTCAACAAATTCTCTTGTTCCAAATATGCTAAGTTAGGCAGAGGTTTTGTGTTTTCCCAAACGGGCCAACCTTTTTGATTAAATCCCAATTGTGTGTAATATCCAGAATAGCTTAGGACTTTGCAATTGGCAATGTGCATTAAATGGACTTTCTCTTCTTTGGTAAAGTTTTTATCGGGTAACACGCCAAGTTCACGAATACCAATTAAAAATAAAATTGCATTTAAATCGGGTTTCTTTTGGAAGTTTTCTTCAACAAATGCTAAGATTTTTAGCCACTTTTCTTTTATTTCTTGTTGTAGTGTAGGCGGGACTTTATCTTCAAAAATACTGGACATACTTTGGGTTTATTAAGGATTTAAATTAAGTTGCAACTGTTAGAAAGCTACTTTGATCTGCGAAGTTCGTTAAATCTGGGCAATTCTATCGTTAATTTTGTACATATGTCTGCGGGCAGAAATTTTATAAATCAGTTATTTGATCGGGCAAAGAACGTATCGGACGTGTTCACTGTGAAGCATGTTCGAGCGGTAAAATGGCAGGAGAGAACCTTGCGAAAAATGCTATTTAAAGCACGTAATACTGCATTTGGCAGGGAGTTTGGCTTTGAAGATTTATTGTTAGAATCCAATCCTATGGCTGCTTTTAGAGCCAAAGTTCCCATAGTAAATTATGAAGGAATGCGACCTTGGTGGCAGCGACAATATCAAGGAGAATCGGATATTACATGGCCGGGTAGCCCAAAATATTTTGCATTAAGTAGCGGTACCACAGCGGGAAGCAGTAAGTATATTCCTGTTGGGGACGATCAATTAAAAGCTATTAAAAAAGCAGGGTTGAGGCAGTTGTTTGGAATTGCAAAAACCGATATTCCAAAGGATTTTTTCACTAAACACTATTTGATGATTGGTGGAAGTACAGATTTACAATACAATGGGTTTAATTACAGTGGGGATTTAAGTGGTATCACCATGGATAATGTTCCTTTTTGGATGGATCGTTTTACCAAGCCAACGGATGAAATAAAACGCGAAAAGGATTGGCACAGTAAAATTGAAATCATGGTAAAAGAAGCGCCGAATTGGGATGTTTCGATGATTGCTGGTGGACCTGCATGGGTAAAAATGCTTCTTGAGAAAGTTATTGCCCACTATGGATTAAATAATATCCATGAGATTTGGCCTCATTTTAGTGTTTATTCATGGGGAGCAGTTTCTTTATCGCCCTATAAAGATCAAATTGATTCGATGTTAGGGAAGCCAATTATGTATTTTGAGACCTATTTGGCAAGCGAAGGTTTTATTGCTTATCAGAATCGATTGAATGCCGATGGAATGACATTGGCATTGAGAAATATGATGTTTTTTGAATTTATTCCTTTCGATGAGCATCATTTTTCTGATACCGGTGAACCATTGGATCCGCATTTTGCATTGGGAATTGCCGATGTGGAGGAGGGTAAGGATTATGCCATCGTAATTACTACGTGCGGTGGTGCTTGGCGATATTTAATTGGTGATACCGTTCGATTTGTAAATTTGGATGCTTGTGAAATTAAAATTACCGGTAGAACAAAGCAATTTTTAAGTATTTGTGGTGAGCACTTAAGTGTAGACAATATGAACGATGGTGTGTTAACTACTGCGCACGATTTGGGTTTCCACTGTCCTGAATACACGGTAAAAGGCTACAAAAATGCTGCAGGTGTTATGAGTCATCGATGGTTTTTAAGTTGTGATAATGATGAGTTATTAAGTAAACATTCTGAGGTTGCTACAGCTTTGGATGCTAAGCTTTCGGAGTTAAACGACGATTATGCTACAGAGCGAAAACATGTATTAACCAATATGCATTTACATTTATTTCCAGAATCTGTTTTTTATGATTTTATGGACCGCCGAGGTAAGTTGGGTGGGCAAGCAAAGTTTCCCCGAGTGATGCCGGACGCAATGTTTGCAGAATGGATACAATTTTTAGATGAAACTCAACCAGGCTGGGGTGGAATGGATTGATAATCGATATGGACTCAATTGATTTAAACAGAGAGACGGAAGCGAATTCTTACCATCAGTCATTAGAGAATTTGAGTTTTCTCGATCTTGTGGCGGGCATTAATCAAGAAGACGCGATTTTGCACGAAAGGGTGGCGGATGAATTGTCTAAAATTGCGGAATTGTGTGAATTGGTTCATACGAAAATGAAGGACGGAGGCAGGTTGTTTTATTTGGGTGCCGGCACTAGTGGCCGTTTGGGAATTGTGGATGCTAGTGAATGTCCGCCTACCTATGGAGTTGATTTTGATCGTGTTATTGGAATTATTGCTGGTGGGGATGGCGCAATTCGAAAAGCCGTGGAATTCGCTGAAGACAGTTGGGAACAGGGGTGGAAAGATTTAGAGTTTTATAAATGTTGTGAAAAAGATGCGGTAATTGGCATTGCGGCAAGTGGAAGAACGCCATATGTATTAGGTGCATTAAAAGCGTGTAAGGAACGAGGTATTTTTACCGGCGGTGTTGCCTGTAATAAAAATACAGAGTTAGGCAAGCTGGCCGATGTGTGTGTGGAAGTGGCTACGGGTCCAGAATTTGTAACTGGAAGTACTCGCATGAAGGCAGGTACGGCAACGAAGATGGTACTGAACATGATTACCACATCCGTTATGATTAAGTTGGGTCATGTAAAGGGAAATAAAATGGTAGACATGCAGCTTACCAATTTAAAGTTGATCGAGCGAGGCACACGGAAGGTGATGGACGAGCCAGGTTCGGATTATGAATCGGCTAAAAAATTACTTTTGGAGCAAGGAGCGGTGAGACAAGCCGTAGCCGCTTATCGATGAAATATTGAGACTTATCCATGAACTTTCCCTGTGATTGATTTACAGATTGAAGCTTCTATGGGATTTATTAGGCAAGAATTTCCCATGTTTTATCGGCCAATAATCTAACGGTATGGAGCCAAGATTGGTATGGGATTTTGCTTCCCCATTCGTGAGGGCCTACCATAGAAAGTACCTGAGTACCATCTTCTTTTTGGTACAAATGATAAATGCCGTTAATAACAGGTTCAAAATTGATATCGGCTTTGTAAATATTATGCGATATTTCCAACCGTTCTTCGATGGCTTTGGCTTGTTTAATCAGCAGTTCGGCCTGTTTTCTGAGCATCGAAATTTGCTGTTCAGCTTGATGCTGCATGGATTCATGCGCATTTGCTTTGAGTAAACGTTTGTCAACAGGTTCAATTTTGGGTGATGTAACCGTTAGTGCATAGGGTGCGGCATGCAATTCCCCTTGGTAAATAGCTTCACGGAGATAACGAGGTCTGCTGTCTATGGCTTCGATTGCACCGTTCTCTGGTAAGCTATCATTAGAATTTAATGCAGCATTATCTGCTTTGTTTTCTTCGTGTGAAAGTGGGAAATCGTTGTTGTTTTCAAACAGCATGTAAAATGATTAACAATGCTTATTCGATTTCGTTTAATTTACCCAGTTATTTTTTACCAGGAGTTCAGCAATTTGAATAGCATTGGTTGCTGCGCCTTTTCGAAGATTATCAGATACCACCCAAAGATTTAATGTGTTTGGCATGGAATCATCTTTTCTTAATCGACCTACAAAAACATCGTCTTTATCGTGGGCCGTAATTGGCATCGGATATAAGTAGTTATTGGGTTCATCCTGTAAGGTTACACCGGGGGCATGTTGCAGTAGACTTTTTATTTGGTCTATGGTGAAATCCTTGTTGAAAGTGGCATTGATACTTTCTGAATGACCGCCAACTGTTGGAATACGGACGGTAGTTGCGGTAATGCCTGTATCGGTTAGATCCATGATTTTTTTGGTTTCTAACATCATTTTCATCTCCTCCTTGGTGTATCCATTTTCTAAAAATACATCAATATGAGGTAATACATTTAAATCGATAGGATGGGGATAAACCGTTGGGCCATCAACCCCTTTTCTTTCGTTAAATAATTGTGTTACGGCTTTTTGACCTGTACCTGTAACACTTTGGTAAGTGCTTACTACTATTCGTTTTAATCCCAACTGATCGTGCAGCGGTTTCAATGCCACTACCATTTGAATGGTTGAGCAATTGGGGTTGGCAATGATAAATTTATCTTTTTGAAGATGTTGTGGATTCACTTCTGGAACTATCAAGGGTATGTTGGCTTCCATTCTCCAAGCCGAAGAGTTGTCTACAACGTACGTACCGTTTTCTGCAAATTTTGGAGCCCATTCTTTGCTTACGGTACCGCCGGCCGAGAAAATCGCAATAGCAGGTCTTTTTTCTACCGCTTCAGCTATTGAAATAATTGGGATTGCCTGATTCTTAAAATGGATGGTTTTGCCAATACTGGATTCTGATGCCACAGGCAGCAATTCCGTAACTGGGAAGTTTCTTTCTTCTAATAATTCCAACATTTTAGTGCCTACTAGTCCAGTAGCACCAACAACAGCAACTTTCATGATTTTTATTTTTGTGAATCTTTGCTAATGGAATCTTGAGCCATTAGTGCTTCAAAATCCGTTGCTTGTGAAGTACTGTCTGTAGAGTCTTGCACTCCTTTTTCTTCTTCTGTGAATGCGCCTTCGGGTTTGGAGGAGCAGGATTGTTGGCTTACGCTAAAAGCAATGATTGCAGCAATAGTGAGCACGGTTACAGAGATTTTTTTCATGGTTAAAATATATCTAGGGCTTCAAATAATTCGGTTGTTAGTTCAAAGTTTTTTTCTCCCAGTGTTGTTTCGGGTTCGCAGTTTATACTAATTAATTCTGGTAACAGCGCTGCGATGATAGAAGCGTTGGATTGAAAATCGGAGATGTTGATTATAAGGTTGGGGGTGCTTATAATTTCCTTAGTAAATTGATCTAAGGATTTTGGAAAGAAATGAAAGTATACGGAGGGTATTTCTTTGAAATTGTCGGCATTCAATTGACTTAGATCGGAGCTATTTACAATCCATTCGTAATTTTTAGCGTTTGGAATATTTTTAATCCAAAAGGAAAAAGACTCCGCCTTGCATTCTAATGTATTTACCGGTAAAATGGTACACCAACTTATGGCAGTTTCCAGTAATTCTATTTCCGTTAATTCAATAGCTAATTTAGGTCCGGCACACCATCCAATAATTTCTTGAACTTTACTAATGGGTAATTGATTAAGTGTAAAACCAACCCATTCCGATAATGCGGATGAAGCGTATCGGGCATCATTGAGGTCTTGTATTTGATTGAATTTAATTTTCATAAGCTAAAAAAAAGGGCTGCGTTTGCAGCCCTTTCAATGTTATACTAACAATTTAACGGGCTCTTCGAGATAGTCTTTTAACGTTTTCAAGAATTGTGCTCCAGTTGCACCATCCACAACGCGGTGGTCACAACTTAGGGTCACCTTCATCACCTTCACGGGTTTTATTTCTCCGTTCACAACACCTACAGTTTCTTTTACGCCACCAACGGCTAATATACATGCATCCGGGGGATTAATGATTGCCGTGAATTCATCAATTCCAAACATTCCCAAATTGCTTATTGTGAAAGTATTTCCGGCCCAATCTTGGGGTTGTAATTTCTTTTCTTTTGCTTTCTTACCATACTCTTTTACCTCGGAAGAGATTTGAGATAATGATTTTTGATCGGCAAAACGTACAACGGGTACAAGTAATCCATCTTCAACAGCCATGGCTACTCCTATGTGGATGTGATGATTGTATCGGATTTTACTACCTAACCAACTTGAATTGATGTTTGGGTTTTTGCGTAACGATGCTGCGGTAGCTTTTACTACCAAATCGTTCATGGAAATTTTCACATCAGAAATAGCATTCATCTGCTCTCTTGCAGCAGAGGCTTTATCCATATTTATTTCTACTGTTAAGTAGAAGTGAGGAGCAGTAAATTTAGATTCCGCTAAACGAGAAGCGATCGTTTTTCTCATTTGAGAAACATTTACTTCGTGGAAGCTTTCTACACCGGAAACTGGTGCCGAAATAACGGTTGTTGCAGATGCGGCAGGGCTATAGTTTTCGATATCTTTTTTAACTATTCTACCATTTTCACCTGACCCCGCTATATCTTGAATATTTATACCCTTTTCCTCGGCTAATTTTTTCGCCAATGGCGAAGCTTTCAGTCTGTCTGAACTGGGCAAGTTATTTGTATTTGCTGCCGGAGCTGTTGTGGTTGGGGTGCTTGGAGTTGAAGCAGGGGAAGCACTTGCAGGTTTAACAGCGGCAGTAGTAGTTTCGGCTACGTTATTTTCTGACGCTGCCGATACGTTGTTGCCACTTAGCAATGATTGGAAATCTTCGCCAGCCGCACCAACAATTGCGATAATACTATCTACTGGTGTTGCATCGCCTTCTGATACAGCCAAATGAAGGATGGTGCCTTTTGCGTACACCTCCATGTCCATAGTGGCTTTGTCTGTTTCTACTTCAGCGAGAATATCCCCGCTTTTAACGCTGTCTCCAACTTTATAATTCCACTTAACAATGACACCTTCAGTCATGGTGTCGCTCATCTTGGGTAATCGTACAATTTCAGCCATGATTAATGAGGGTACAAACTTACGAGTTTTTTTGTTTGGAAGGGATGCTAGTTTTTGGAAAAAAAGGTTAAAATCTGAGGTTTGAAAGGAATCTATAATGTTGAACTACTGAATGTTGATTTTTTGCATTTGTAAAGGAGATGAATGCATGTTAATATTGAATATTGTATTTTATGCAGCATCAGCCGTTTGTTTACGAGGATTTTTTGAAATATGTATTAAAGCATGGCACACATAAAACGGATAGAACGGGGACAGGTACTATCAGTGTTTTTGGGGGTCAATTGCGTTTTGATTTACAGCAGGGATTTCCATTAATCACTAGTAAAAAGGTTCATTTAAAGAGTATCATCTACGAGTTATTATGGTTTCTTAAAGGGGAAACAAATATTGCTTACTTAAAACAAAATGGTGTTTCTATATGGGACGAATGGGCTGATGAACATGGA
>CAZKOM010000030.1:0-24028 GCA_964554385.1 uncultured Flavobacteriaceae bacterium
GAATGAAATTTGAATTTTAATAAATTCAAAGTAGCTTGTTCGCATCTACTTACTTAATCAACTATATTTGCGCAACTTTTCTAATGGAAGGCGAACCTCGAAGTTGTAATTTAATCCATGCTACGCGTCTACTATCAGCGTCAGAATCGCGTGCACAAAGTGCAAACTCTGTCTCAGCTTGAGACATTGGAGGGATTAATTTGGATTGATTTACAGAATCCCACTACATCAGAAATTCGAGATGTTGAAGCAAACTTCGAATTTAAGTTCCAGTCTAGACAAGAACAGGTAGAAATTGAAAGTTCTTCGCGTTATTTTGAAACCGACGATGAAATAATCGCAAACTCCAACTTTCTACAATTCGATCAAGATAGTACGCATTTTATTTCCAACGCTGTTTCCTTTATTCTTCAAGACGATATACTTTTCACCTACCGCGATGCTGATTTAGGCGCGTTTTCTGATTGCGTTAAGAAGATAAAAGGCTCCGGAAAATCCTTTCACACTGGAAGGCAGATTTTAGCAACCTTGCTTGAAATGGGGGTGGATAATGATGCGGATTTATTAGAGAACTTAGCACGACAAGTCAGTAGTTTGTCAAAAGACATGAGCTTCGACCGTGATCCCGATGAAGATCTTATTCTCGCGATTTCAAGACTGCAGGAATTAACCATGGAACTCCGGCAAAATGCGGTCGATAAACAACGAGTATTGAGCGCAATTTTAAAAAGCCGTGAATTTACTGGGGATGATTACGAACGATTACGTATTGTAATCAAGGATATTAACTCGTTAATTGATCATACTAGCTTCAATTTTGAGCGATTGGAATATTTGCAAAACACTTTTATGGGTCTTGTAAATATCGAGCAGAACAAAATCATCAAGATTTTTACTGTGGCATCCGTAATTTTTATGCCCCCTACCCTAATTGCCAGTGTTTATGGCATGAATTTCGGAGATAATCAACCCGAATTCGGATGGAAATATGGTTATCTTTGGGCTTTAGGGTTAATGGTTTTATCCTCCTTGGGTACCTTATACTTTTTCAAACGCCGTCGTTGGTTGTAATCTGAATTTTCTGCAATTCAGCTACACAATACAAACACTCGGCAAATAAAAACGTTGCTATTATTAAACTTCGCTGATTAAATACTAATATGCCAGTAAAAATATCTCTACTGAAAATTATTTTCTTGATTCAGGTATTCTTATTGGGAACCTTTTTGGTTTCTTTTACAGAGCAAGATGCTAAAATTATTCGGGACAATTACCGAAAAGCTTTAACCAGCGAATCGGATATCAGTATATTCAAAAATTATTCAGCAAAACACCAAAATAGTGCTTTGGGAAAAGCTTACTTTGGGACTGCTTTAGCGTTAGAAGCGAGAGCAGCTTGGTCACCTTCCACCAAATTAAGCAATGCAAAAGCGGCATTTGCGTCGCTGAATGACGCCGTCAAACTTGACGCAAAAAATATAGAAATCCGTTTTTTACGACTAAGCTTCGCTCATGGTACTCCCGATTTTTTATCGATGAAAACCTCCATCGCTGAAGACAAAAAAATATTTTTGCAAGGGAATATAAAAAACCATCCTATTGGAGATATCATGCAAAAATTCATGGCCAATAGCGGAATTTTTACCGCTGCAGAAAAATCATCAATTAAATAATCGAAGATTAAACAAACAACAGGTATTCAAACACCTTGGATACCTGCAGTTGAGTTATTATTAATCATACCCAAATTCTGGGCAATCCAGAAACTAATTAACGTTGAATTTACGATTCAATAGCGGCAATCCCTGGCAGTACTTTACCCTCAAAATACTCCAATAAGGCACCGCCACCTGTACTTACGTAGCTCACCTTATTATCAAATCCAAACTTGTAAACTGCTGCAGCACTGTCTCCTCCTCCAATTAAACTAAATGCGCCCTTCTCCGTAGATTCCGCTACTGCTTCTGCCACTGTTTTTGTACCCGAGGCAAATGCGTCCATCTCAAATACTCCCATTGGACCATTCCACAAAATTGTTTTACTAGAATTTAGCACAGCAGAAAATGCGGTTTGCGCTTTGGGCCCAATATCTAATCCCATCCAACCATCCGAAATTGCTCCGCTTTCCGCTACTGTCGTAGATGCATCGGCGGCAAACTTATCAGCGATTACAGAATCCATTGGCAAATGAATTTGTACTCCTTTCTCCGCTGCCTTTTTTAATATGTCAAGACAGGTATCTAAGCGATCTTGCTCGCATAGACTATTCCCAATTTGACCCCCTTGCGCTTTGAAAAAGGTATATGCCATTCCACCACCGATTAAAATATGGTCCGCTACATTTAACAAATTCTCTACAATAAGTATTTTATCGCTCACTTTTGCACCACCAACAATGGCGGTAAAGGGTCGTTGAGGGCTTTTCATCACCTGATTTGCATTTTCAACTTCCTTCGCCATTAAATAACCAAACGCTTTTTTACCTGTAAAAAACTGCGCTATTACGGCGGTTGAAGCATGTGCTCTGTGTGCGGTACCAAATGCATCGTTTACATAAAAGGTTCCATAGGAAGCTAATCGCTCACTAAAGCCAACATCCCCTTTTTCTTCTTCTTTATAAAATCTTAAATTCTCTAACAGAAGCACCTCGCCAGCTAACAATTCATCCGATTTTAGCTTTGCATCCTCGCCCATGCAATCAGCAGCAAATTTCACTGGTTTAGACAACAATGAACCCAGGTGATTTACCAGGTGCTTTAATGAATATTTGTCTGTGGGTCCTTCTTTTGGACGTCCTAAATGGCTCATCAATATTACACTACCACCATCATTTAAAATTTTATTTATGGTAGGCAATGCTGCAGTTATACGAGAATCATCAGTAATTGAAAATGACGCATCCAACGGAACGTTGAAGTCTACTCTCACCAATACTTTTTCTCCAGAAAAATTGAAATTATCTACGGTATTCATAACTTTTAATAGGTTTCAAGCAACTAGCTTGTAATATTTTTTTAGCTGGCAATAATCTGTTTTAACAAGGCCGACATACTCACGCGAGAATCCAGCAAATTCTTTAAGTCTTCAATTTTCACTCGGGTTTGCTCCATAGTATCTCGATCTCTAACGGTCACATCGCCTTGAGACAAGGAGTCATGATCCACGGTAATGCAAAACGGTGTACCTATGGCATCCATTCTGCGATAGCGTTTCCCTATGCTGTCTTTATCTTCGATATACACGTTGTAATCCAATCGCAGTTGATTGTAAATGGATTCCGCTAATTCGGGTAAACCATCTTTTTTCACCAATGGTAAAATAGCCGCTTTTACCGGTGCAACGGCAGGGTGTAACTTCAATAGAACACGAGTGTCACCATCAACTGTCTCTTCCTGATACGCTTCACATAAAGTTAATAAGAATAATCGGTCCAATCCGATAGAAGTTTCCACCACATATGGAATATAACTTTCGTTAGTCTCTGGGTCGAAATAGCGTAATTTTTTACCACTAAATTCTTCATGCCTACCTAGGTCAAAATCGGTACGTGAATGAATACCTTCCACTTCTTTAAATCCAAAAGGAAATTGGTATTCGATATCTACCGCCGCATTAGCATAATGCGCTAATTTAACGTGATCGTGGTACCGATAATGGGATGGATTAATGCCCAAGGCAATATGCCATTGTAATCGTTGTTTCTTCCACGATTCATACCATTGAAGTTCGGTACCTGGTTTTACAAAAAACTGCATCTCCATCTGTTCAAACTCCTTCATTCTCATAATAAATTGTCTGGCAACGATTTCGTTACGAAATGCTTTACCTGTTTGAGCAATACCAAATGGCAATTTCATTCTTCCAGTTTTCTGTACGTTCAAGAAATTTACAAAAATCCCTTGAGCCGTTTCTGGACGCAAATACAATTGATCTTCGCCATTTTCGATGGCGCTCATTTGTGTACTGTACATCAAATTGAATTGACGAACATCGGTCCAATTCTTTGAGCCGCTGATGGGACAAACAATACCTTCTTCTTCTATTAAGGATTTTATGCTTGCCAAATCACCCGATTCCAACCCCTGTTTTAATCGCTCATCGATAGCGTCTATTTTCTGCTGATATTCAACAACACGAGGGTTGGTTTGTCTGTACAAAGTTGCATCAAACGTCTCACCAAAACGCTTAGCCGCTTTATCTATCTCTTTTTCAATTTTCTGACGAATTTTCTCCTGATGATCTTCCAATAAAACATCCGCTCTGTAACGTTTTTTACTGTCTTTATTATCAATCATTGGATCATTAAATCCATCCACGTGTCCACTTGCTTTCCAAGTTTTTGGATGCATAAAAATGGCCGCCTCGATCCCTACAATGTTCTGATTTAACTGCGTCATGGATTTCCACCAATATTGACGCAAATTATTTCTTAATTCAACACCATTTTGGCCGTAATCATAAACAGCTGCCAAACCGCCATAAATATCACTGGAAGGAAATACAAAACCATATTCCTTGCAATGGGAAATTACTTTTTCAAAAATCTCTGAGCTCATTCGGCCGCAAAGTTAGAATTTATTCTTCCACATCATACTCTCTACCGGACGATTTGGTTGACCCGAATATTTAGCATTAGCTTTTGTATTGTATGGTACCAAAATTTCGCCCTCTACAGGAAAATAAATCAACTGTCCAATGGGCATTCCCGCATATACTCTTACCGGTTTTTTAACCGAAATCTCTAAGGTCCAATTACCGCAAAATCCAACGTCACCTTTGCCCGCTGTAGCGTGGATATCTATACCCAATCTACCGGTGGAACTTTTACCTTCTAAAAAAGGAACATGTGCATGGGTTTCAGTATACTCCAATGTTACTCCCAAATAAAATACATCGGGTTGCAATACATACCCTTCTTCAGGAATATCGAAATGTTCGATGGTATTATGTTTTTTAGCGTCCAACACTTCATCGGTGTAAATCGCTAAATGCTTACCGAGATGCACATCGTAACTGTTGCTACCAAGACAAGATCTATCATAAGGTTCTACTTTAATCCTACCGGCTTCAATTTCTTCCAGTATGCGTTTATCGCTGAGAATCATAACGCAAATATAAGTAGCCCCGATTAGGAATTCACGCAGCCCACTAAAAATCAACCCTTTCTACCCATTGATTGGCAAAGTTTGCAAACTCATAAAAATGATTTGCAAATTCTACCAGAAGATAGCGATGTATCCATATCAATCAAAACAAATCAGGAGTTAATCGATCCGGAAAAACTATAAAGTTGAAACGGTTCTATTTCCTAATTTTCGGGTGTATGTAAAGCTAGGTAAAAATAAAAACTTATTACCCGGGCCTGCGGTGTAGGTAGTCTCTACTCCCAAATAATCAAAAACAGGTCGCTCAAATCGATCACCGTATTCCCAATACGAAGACACCCCGAAACTCCAAGCATTGGCCCTTGATTTTAATCCAATTAAACGGAACTGTATGCTTGTAAACAAGGTGTTACGCTTCAACATTTCGTTATAATTCACCACTGGAGCAGGCACCCATTCCCCAGTCACTGCTTGTTCAAACGTCATGTATTTACCTTGTACATTTCGATCTCTATTATTTAGCCAAACTTCACCAACTACATAAAAGTTTGAGTTTACCGCCCAAGACGCTCCGATATTAGTCATTAAGCTACTGCCATCAATCTCCGAAGACGTTAAATACCCTAATCCGATGGTTGCATTTCTAAAATCGTTTCCCAAGGTGTACAGAACCTGCAGATTATTACCCCATTTCTGATTTTCAGACTGTGTAAAAAAACCAAAAACCGTAGTATTGGTTGCCGCGATGGCATGCCCAAATAGCGATGGTTTTTTATTCAATTGTAAACTAATCTTAGGGTTGATATAGGCAAAAAACGGTAGCGCGTAACCTACTCCGATGGCCATATTCTCTCCAACTCCCATGTAGAAATCATTAAATGCAACATTGTAATTTTGATAATATACATGTTGATTTTTTATCGGTAAGGCCGATTGCATAAATGCATAACGCCAAGAATGGAAATTGGTGATGGAAGGATCTTCGATTCTACCCAATAATTCCGAAGTTTTAATGAGTTGCGTTTTTAATTCTTCCTTAATCTTTTTTATTACAATAGTATCCTTTTTAGGCTTAACGGTATCAAGGCCGATATTATTACAATATAGCAGACCATTCAATCCACATGGATAAGGAATTCGACAATCCCTTGACATATAAAACTTTGAAAAAGCGCTGGATAATCCTGAAATTTCTTTTGCAACACCTTCACTAGGATTCACCGTTGATAGCAAAATAAGAGCAGCGGTAAAAAACCGGAATTTCCACATTGCAAAACCAAAATATTTTTTTAGAAGATTTCTATGTACCCCCATGAATTTCCGCGGTAAAATTAATGCCAAAATAATGGCTAGCAAAATTGGGTAATGGCCCATAAAATTCCTTGTCTATCGTCTCCAACAGAAAGTAACCAATGAACTTGAGCTGGGTTTTGAGAAAATTTCTCGGAAGCCTGCATTTCTGTCAACCATTTTTTACCCTCTTCCGAAATCCATAACACTGAATTAACCGAATGGGTGTGCCCAACCTCCCCGGCAAATTTTTCGCGATTAATTACTTTTATTAATTGTATGCTAGTTGATGTCTCCGCATTCGTTTCCCACTGCCACAATTTAATCGATTTATCCATAGATCCTGTAGCAAACCACGGCAAAATAGGATGTTTAGACAACCCATGAATGGTACCGAGATGCGCAGGGACTGCAGAAATTAACTGTGAATTCTGAAACAATCGTACGTGAGCATCCCGTCCTACGGAAATAAGGATATTTTTATTTACAGCACTAACTCCAAAAACGGAGGGCTCGTTGGCCAGATAGCTCGATACTTCCAATGAACTTTCATGCGCTAACCCTACCCTTGGCATTGAATAGGTAATAGACGATGCAAATTCTATATTGGGTTCGGTTTTGGAGACTGCTAACAGGTCATCACTTTCTTCTGTGCAACTGGCTTTAGATTCTAAAAACTTTAAACAATACACATGAGCATCGCTACAGCCAATCCAAGCCAAATCTTCCTTCGTTTCCATGCACCGCAGACTTTTGGTGCTTAACGGCAACGTTTGAATCCGGCAGAAATCGCTATCAAATACCATCAATTGGCCGGACCCCGTCCCTACCCAAATAAAATTCTTCCAGCATCGAACAAAATATATGGATTGCGAATCTACAACAATGGCTTGAGGTGGTTTCCCCGTTGATAATCGATACACATTTCCTTTTTGCGTGCCTGCCAGCAAGGTTTCTTCATTTACCATCCACATACAGAAAACAGGCTCTGGAATACTAGCCCACAATTGGCCAATGGGTTCCGAACGTTGTGCTAATTGCTCCCACGTCCAACAAACTATAGCACCGTCACCCCCTGCCGTAAATATGCCCTTTTGCGTTTCTATAGCACAATAAATCCCTTGTTTGTGTCCCAATAACTGCTTATACAATTCCACATGTATCTTTGTAGAACTATGCCGCAGTTGCCTTCCCTCGTTCTGCCCAATGGTATTATCGTCTATGTCTGGCATATTACCGAATCGCAGGAAATGTTGCTGCAAATGTACGAAGAATGCCACCTTACACAACGTATAAGTACTGATATTAGAGAGGATTCTAGCAGCCTAGCCACCCTAACCGTTTCGCAACAACATAAACATTTTTTGGCTTCTCGTTTACTGCTAAACTCGGTATTTGGCAACCACCGAATGGGGAGAACCGGCGATGGTAAACCTCATTTGGAATACTTAGAACACGCTGATATTCATACCAACAACACCCATATTAATTATAGTCACGCTGATAACTGGATAGTACTAGCTTGTCATCCGAAATGCGTTGTAGGAATCGACATTGAATCACCCCGCCAACAGTTACATAGGATCTATCGACGATTTTGTTCCGAAAAAGAAATACAATGGATGGGCGAAAATCCTTCCACATTACTATTACAAAAAGCCTGGTGTGCCAAAGAAGCTTTGTACAAGGCAATCGGTAAAAAAGGCACCGACTTTCGGGATCAACTATATTTACATCCCTCCCAGGAATTAGATATGGAAATGAATGCTACTATTTTATTAAAAACTGAGAAATCAGATTTAACGATAACAGACGAAGGTGAAACAAATTCCTCCTCTACTGCCATTCAAACGGCCGTTCACTTTTTCTCCTTAGATTCTATGATGGTTGCGGCAGTCACGCTAAATGACTAGCGGATTTATTCCTCTTTCGGGGCTAACTTTAGCGAGAAACTGAAGCTGGAACCTGCCCCTTCGGTACTAATTAATCCGATAGTTTCGTTGTGTGCCTCTACAATATGCTTGCAAATACTGAGCCCTAAGCCGCTGCCTCCAGTGGCTCTATTTCTGTGTTTATCAACCCTGTAAAATCGTTCAAAAATTCTACCTTGATGCTCCGATGGAATGCCAATACCGTTATCTGCCACTTCTATGATTACCTTTTCCAAGGTACTACTAAGCCTAATTCGAGTGTTGCCGTCTTGTTTTCCATATCGAATCGAATTATATACCAAATTGGTTAACACCTGAGCAATTCTCGGTCTGTCAGCTAAAACCACATATCCCTCACCCATAGCAGCAATCACTTGAACCGAGATATTTTTTTCTTTTGCCTGGAGCTCCATGCTCTCTGCTATTTCATGGCATAAATTCAATAAATCAAACTCATCGATATTTAATGTTAAGAACCCGCTTTCGTACTTCGTTATCGTGTCTAAATCACTGACAATTTGAGCTAGTCTAGCCGAATTTTTACTGGCTTTAGACAAAAATGTTTGTAATGTTTCTCGATCAATTTCGGGGTCGTCTAGAACCGCATCAATATACCCCTGTATCGCAAAAATGGGCGTCTTCAATTCGTGTGCAACGTTCCCAATATAATCTCTGCGGTAATTCTCCAATTTATTTAATCGATCCATCTCTTGCCTACGTTGCTGAATTAAAGAAATAAACGCTTCGCGGGTATCTTTAGGTTCTTGGGATTTAACGCCAGCAGAACCTGTATCTTCCAATTCTTCACTTGGAGCGGTGATAATATCGGTTAGGTTCTGTAACAATTCTTGCTCTCTTCGATACCAAAGTAAACTTACCACTACAATGGCCAGTAGTAGTAAAAATATAAGTACAGTAAGCCATTTCGCCGATAATTGCACGGCAAAGAAAGTGGAACTACTGGTTAAGGGGAAAAAGTATAAGTGGATTGTTAAGGATTTTACTGCGATCATGTTGGTTCAATTATTTCGAAAAATATTGGGATATAAAACAAAGGTGTGGTTACTATCTAACATTATCATTAATAAATGATTTATGCAATGTTAACAACCAACTACCAACCATTTGCATTTATTGCAAAATTCAATTCGCATTTTTCTTCAGTGTTTGTTGAATTAGACAATTTTTGCAAAACCTAGTTTACAAATTGTGCAAACTGCGGTACATTTCAAAGTTAACTTTGTAAACTATGCAGTGGCCAGATTATAACGAGGACAATTCACATTCATCAGGTTCTGGGGATATTCCCCCATTTTTGGATGGGTTAAATCCACCTCAACAACAGGCCGTTTTACAAACTGAAGGGCCCGTGATGATTATTGCGGGTGCCGGTTCTGGTAAAACACGTGTAATCACTTACAGAATTGCCTGGCTATTGCAACGCGGTGTAGATGCGTTCCAAATTCTGTCGCTCACATTTACCAATAAAGCTGCCCGTGAAATGCGAAATCGAATTGAATCGGTGGCTGGCGGACAGGCAAAAAATCTATGGATGGGGACATTTCACTCCATTTTCGCTCGCGTATTAAGGCAAGAAGCAGAAAGAATTGGATACCCATCAAATTTTACTATATACGACTCCGAAGACAGTAAAAGCCTTCTAAAAACCATCATTAAGGAAATGAATTTAGACGATAAGGTCTACAAACCTGGGATGGTTTTAGGTAGGATTTCTATGGCTAAAAACAACCTATTAGAAGCCCACCATTACAGAGAGAAAGAAGAGCTTGTAGCTCAAGATACCGCAGCTTCAAGACCCAAATTTGCTGAGATATTTAGTGAGTACACCAAGCGTTGTTTCCGGGCTGGAGCAATGGATTTTGACGATATTCTATTGAATACTTACAAATTGCTGAACAATCATTTGGATGTTTGTAATAAATGGCAGCATAAATTTAAATATATCATGGTGGATGAGTATCAAGATACTAACCACGTGCAATACATGATAACAAAAAAATTGGCCGCCGTCTATCAGAATTTATGTGTTGTTGGAGATGATGCGCAAAGTATATACGCATTTCGGGGTGCAAACATTCAGAACATTTTAAATTTTGAACGCGACTACCCCGAGGTAAAGATTTATAAATTAGAGCAAAACTATCGTTCAACGAAAACCATCGTCCATGCGGCTACTTCGGTCATTAAAAATAATAAGAAGCAATTGGAAAAGGAGGTTTGGACAGCAAACGAGGAGGGTGATAAAATCAAATTAGTCCATAATTCTACGGAGGGTGAAGAAGCTAAACGTGTGGCTGATTTCATCACAGATATCAAGTTAAGGGAACATTTCCCGAACAAAGCATTTGCAATTTTATACCGTACGAATTCCCAAAGTAGAGCCTTTGAAGAAGCCTTACGGAGGCAGGGTATTGATTATAAAATTTACGGTGGGATGAGTTTTTACCAACGCAAAGAGGTAAAAGACTTGTTGGCCTATTTGCGGTTAACGGTGAACCCAACCGATGAAGAAGCACTGAAAAGAATCATTAATTATCCAGCAAGGGCCATTGGTGATACTACGTTAAATCGGTTAATTTTGTTAAGCTCTCAGAACGGAGTACCTATTTGGGAAATTATCAAATCGGCCAAGCATTTTCCTGATTTAGGCAGCGCAATCGGTAAACTAGAAAACTTCGCCCTCATGATGCAAAGTTTTATGACCATGCTTGAAGATCATAATGCCTATGATTTGGCCATGCATGTAGCGAAACAAACAGGTTTAATGCGATTGTTATACGATGACAAATCGGTTGAGGGCGTTTCTCGATATGAAAACATTACGGAGTTACTAAATGGTATTCAACAATTTACAGAAGATGATGAAAGTGAAAAAGAAAAGACATTACCTAATTTTCTAGAGGAAGTTGCTCTATATACAGACGATGAAAAATCACAAGATCCAGATCGAGACATGGTATCTTTAATGACCATTCATGCATCCAAAGGATTAGAATTCCCAGCAGTTTTCATTGTTGGTTTAGAAGAAAATTTGTTTCCATCACAACTATCCTTACACTCAAGGGCAGAATTGGAAGAAGAACGAAGATTGTTTTATGTAGCGATTACTCGGGCAGAGCAAAAATTATTTCTTAGTTACGCTACATCGCGTTTTAAGTATGGCAGTTTAATCCCATGTGAGCCATCCAGATTCGTAGAAGAGATAGACGCAAAATATTTGGATATGCAATTTGCAACACGAAAACCAAGCGCCGGAGATGGTTGGGATGTATTAATGGATAGACAAAATCAACGCGGGGATTCGGGCGGTTACTTGCAACGCAGTGGCGGAGGATTTCAGCGCCCCGGCGGCTCCAAAACGCCCAGTAAAGGCGATCAGCCAACGAAAGCGAGTAGTTTAATTCCTCCTAAAAAGCCATTAATGGCATCGGTACCACCCGCAGACCCCAACTTTGTAGAAGGCGATTTAACAGGAATAAAAGTGGGTGATCGCGTTCAACATCAGCGATTTGGAGTAGGCGTAGTTTCTGCCATGGAAGGAGATGCAGTTTCAGGTAAAGCTACAGTTAACTTTGAACAAGTAGGCGAAAAAACCTTGGTGTTAAAATTTGCTAAAATGCGGATTTTATAACTATGTATTTAAATTATTGTCGCTGAAAATTTTGCGTTCGTTGACTGCCATCCGCTAAGTTTATTATAACTTTATATAAGCCTTTTGTCAAATCCGTCACCTGGATAGTTACCTCATTTTCAGAATTTTCAATTAAAACCGGGGAAAATAATCGCCCTAAAACATCCACAAAATAAACATTGGATATTTTGCCTTCTTTGATTGAAACCTTTACAACATCGTCAAAACTTGGATTTGGATACAATTTAACCATATTTTGCTTGTTGAGCCTTTGAATTGAACCCGGTATTCTGCTTGGAAGCATTGGATAGAAAAATTCGGCAATTTCCTCAACAGCATTCAAGAAATCCTGGCTCTTATTCCCTAAGCCTGGCCATGCATGATCGCCTTTACTCAATATCATCGTATCGTAAGCGATCCCTACCGAATCCAATCGCGGATATATTTTACCGGTACCGCATAAGGTTAACACCATCGGATTATTAAGCGCCGGAGCACAATTATAGCTCACGGTACCATCGTTGGTTGCGTGACCTAGCCAAACGGGTTGGTCGTTCTCACTGGCATACGAGGTTTTATACAATGCTCCTGCCATACTGTAAATTGCTTTTATATTACAAGCGTAGCCTAGGTTCCCTGCATCCCCATCCAAGGATTTGATACTGTTCTTTAAAATTTGGAGCAATTTGCTATCGATTTCGGATTCGGCATCAACCCAAGCAGTATGTAAAGCGGATACTGCACCGGCTGAATAGCCTCCAATAAAAACCGAATTTGTGTCGATTTTATAGGTATTCGATGTTTGAGCATCCTTACTTAAGAATCGTATTGCCGATTTCACATCGGCCATGGACTTTAACACGGCCTCTAACTGAACATCTTGGTTTATTAAAAACAAAAAGGCATTTGCCAATCGATAATTCACCGAAACAGCTACGTATCCTTTTTGGGCAAAATGGGTACAAAAATCGATACAATCTTGGGTTGATTTATCGCCAGCATAAAACGCACCTCCATGAATATAAAATATTACTGGTCTGCTTGTTACAGTGTCTGTTTTGGGCTGATAAATATCCATTTTATGAGCTACATCGGAAAAAACATCCGAATAATTTACGGTACTGATATCCACATCCGAAAAAACAGCATCAAGGTAGCGCGTATTTTGAGCGAGTATTGCATTGGAAAACACACTAACTATTACAGTTAGTATTAATTTCAACCGATTTACTATCATTGTGTTATTGTTGTTCCGAGCAATTAACCATTTTTTCCGATTTTAAACAAATAATTTATTGATATTTATTATATTTGCGCCCCCGTTAGGAGAAACGGGGATTAAAATTCATTAATAATGGCAACAAAAATTAGATTGCAAAGACACGGCAGAAAGAAGAGAGCCTTCTTTCACATTGTGGTGGCGGATTCGCGTGCTCCGAGGGATGGCCGATTTATCGAGAAACTCGGTACTTACAACCCGATCACCAATCCTGCAACCATCGATTTAAACCTTGACCTAGCGGTTAAGTGGTTATTAAATGGTGCTCAACCTACCGATACCGCTGCGGCGATATTGGCTTACAAAGGCGCGAAGTACAAAAAGCACCTTCAAGTGGGCGTAATCAAGGGTAGCATTACCCAAGAAGAAGCTGACAAGAAGTTTGCTGCTTTCATGGAAGAAAAAACCAACAAAGTTGAAAGTAAAAAATCTTCATTGGCTGATGCGGCAAGCAAAGCTAAATCTGATGCTTTAAAGGCAGAAGCTAAAAAGAAAGAAGAAATCGCTGCTAAGATTCTAGCAAAAACTAGCGAATTAGCTGCAGCTGCTGAGGCGGATGCTGCTGAAGCTAGCGAAGAAGCAACCGAAGGTGGTGAAGAGGCTACAGCTTCAGAAGATGCACCTGCTGAAAGTGCAGAATAACCTGTAATCATGCAATCGCAATTGTTGCCACCGCCCTTAAAGGTTGTTGGATACATTAGCGGAAAGCATGGATTTCAAGGGAACATTCAGATACACTATTTACCGGGCTATTCCAAAGCCCAAATAAAAAAAGGGAACTACCTATTTGTTGTTATCAACGGAAAAGGAGTTCCCTTTCTCATTCAAGACATTTCTAAATTGGGGGACATCCTTTCTCTTCAATTTATCGATAGCGAACATTCGGCAAAATCAATTATCGGTTCCGAAATCGCCATTCCCACTCACGAATTAAAATCGAAAACATCTAAAAAAACGCTAGCCGAAAACAATTCGTTATTAGGGTTGATGGGTTGGCTAGTTTGCGATAAATCCGCTGGAGACATTGGCAGAATCGAAGAAATTCAAGAATTACCCCAAGGATTTATGCTCACAGTACAGAATAAAAATGAGAGTTTCTTAATTCCATTGGTAGAAGAATGGATAACGAACATTGATGAATCCCAGCAAAAAATCTCCATGGAGTTACCGGAAGGTTTGTTAGGAATCAATCAATAAAAAATAGTATTCTCTTCTTGAAAAGAATCGTCCATCCTACCTGAAGAAGACTGTTCATCCCGTCCGAATAGGATTGTCCAATTAACTTTGAAGAATGAGCCATTAATCTCGTTTAGGATTTTCATTAATCCCCAAGATACGACCTTAGTCATCAGTATCAGCCAACAAATCCGGCCTAAGTTTCTGGGTTCGTTCTAGAGACTGCTCATGTCGCCACAACGCTACCTTAGGATGATCTCCAGAAGTGAGAACCTCCGGCACCTTTAGCCCTTTGAATTCGGAAGGTCTAGTGTATAATGGAGGCGCAAGCAATCCATCTTGAAATGAATCGCTCAGGGCACTTTCTTCATCGCCTAAAACTCCAGGAAGCAAGCGAACAATGGAATCCACCAATGCAGCGGCAGCAATTTCCCCTCCGCTCAATACAAAATCCCCCAAGGAAATCTCTAAATCCACGTACAAATCACGAATGCGTTGATCAATGCCTTTGTAATGACCACAAATAATGATCAAATTTCCTCCGATACTTAACCGATTGGACAGCCCTTGGTCTAAGGTCTTTCCATCGGGGGTCATATATATTATATATTGGTATTGGCGCTCCGATTTAAGTTGTTCAATTACGTTACTAAGCGGTTCGGCCATTAAAACCATCCCTGCTCCGCCACCAAAGGGATAATCATCAATTTGCCGATATTTACCTATGCCAAACTCATGCAGATTATGAATATGAATTTCTGCAAGTCCTTTGTCGCACGCGCGTTTTGGAATACTATAACCAATTAATCCTTGTAATAAATCAGGAACCGCCGTAATGATATCGAACCGCATGCTGCAAAGATACCGCAGAAAATTAAACGTTTAATTGCACGGGTAAATTTGGAAGTAGAAGCGGAAGCATCGAATTTTGAACCATGAACCTACAACTTCGCAGGCCGTTGGTGATTTTCGATTTAGAAACCACCGGTATCAGCGTATCGCGCGATCGAATTATTGAAATTTGCCTCTTAAAAGTTTACCCTGACGGTCGTGAAGAAATACGCACTTATCGTGTAAACCCTGAAAGACCAATCCCCGCCGAAGCTTCCGCTGTACACGGAATTTACGATGCAGATGTTGCCGACAAGCCTACTTTCAAAGAATTAGCGCCCGAAGTTCATGAGTTTATTAAGGATTGCGATTTTGGAGGATTTAATTCCAATAAATTTGATTTCCCTATGTTGGTAGAAGAATTCTACAGAGTAGGTGTTGCCTTCGAAATTCAAAAACGCAAATTTGTTGATGCTCAAAGGATTTTCCATCAAAAAGAACCCAGGAATCTGAAAGCTGCATTGAAGTTTTACTGCGACATGGATTTAGAAAATGCCCATTCTGCTGAAGCCGATACTGTTGCAACTTGGCAAATAATTAAAGCTCAGTTAGAACGCTATCCGGATATCCCAAAAGATTTGGATGCCTTACACGAACAATTCGGGCAAAGCAACTTGGCAGATTTGGCGGGTAGATTTGTAGTTGACGCAGCAGGCGTGGTGGTATTTAACTTTGGAAAGCATCGAGGAAAACCTGTAAAGGATGTATTGAAAAATGAGCCATCCTATTATAATTGGATGATGGATGGAGACTTCCCGCAGGATACAAAAAATGTATTAACCAGAATCCGGTTGGCTATGCGAGATGGACAATAAAGCACTCGTTAATTATTCCTATTAAACAGAAAACGTATTTCTATGTCGGCAAAAAAACGCAATAACAATCTCCACGAAGAGGAAGAAATGTGGAGTATAGACAACGCCAGTGGTATGTCGTTGGATGAATTTATTGCAAAACACGGCGGTAAAACCATTGGCGAATCATTGGCGGAACAGGCTCGAAAGGCTGAAATGATAGCCGCAGGTGAAGAAGATTGGGATGATGAAGATTTTGATAAATTTGGCGATGAAGATTTTTCAGATGAAAACTGGGAAGAAGAAGAATTTACGCTGGAAGACTGGAGAAAAGAACAAGAAGTAAAAGCACAACAATCTAAGGCACCAGATTCGTTGGATAAAACCCATGGAAAACTGTCAAGTAAAGATCCAAACCATCCAATTGATTCTGTCCAAAATTCTCAATCCTTTGAAAAAAGAAAAAAAACAGAACCCATTTCGATTATAGCTGAAACGGAAAATTGGGTGGCGGTTAATAAACCACCTTATGTCCCATCCCTACCAGAACGAGGTAAATATACAGCGGAAAGCGTCATGGAATGGGCTCGGAAACGATGGCCAGACTCCACTTTATGTCACAGAATTGACCGAGAAACTAGCGGTGTATTATTGGTCGCTAAACACCTTGAAGCATTTAGACATTTTGCTCAACAGTTTGAACATAGGAAAGTAAGAAAGACGTATCATGCCATTGCGAATCACCAATTGCACTTTAAAGATTTTTGGGTAGACTTACCCATATTTGCAGAACAAGTTGGTAAGATTAGAATTGATCGCAGTCACGGAAAACCGGCTCAAACTAGATTTAATACATTAACCATTTACCGACATTTTACGTTATTGGAATGTGAACCAAAAACGGGCAGGCTGCACCAAATCAGGGTTCATTTACAGTCACAAAATGCAAGTATTGCGGGCGACGTTTTGTATAAATCAGAAATTCCCTACTTGTCGAAAATAAAAAAGAAGCTCCACGGTGAAGACACCCCTCTAATTCAACGATTTGCATTGCATGCGCGTGAATTAGAATTATTGGATCTAGACCAAACTCCACTGAAAATAATTGCAGACTATCCAAAGGATTTCGCTGTTTTCCTAAAGTTGTTGAACAAATACGATCTTTAACAATCTTCCTACAACAGCTTTACATGTCTGCTATGATTTTAACTGTATCTTTTTTACAAATTAATTGCTTTGTGTAAATGCAAGTTCCAAAAAGTAGCGAATTACGAAATCTAACCGCCAAACATGCAGGCGGAATGAGAAAGAAATTGCGCAAATTAAAACAACGACCTCCAAAAAATCTGGACGAAACCTTTGAGGACTTACACGAAGAAGCATTTGATCAAATAAGCTGCTTAGACTGCGGTAATTGTTGTAAGACTACATCTCCCATGGTATTTGAAAAAGATATTGAGCGATTGGCGCAACGATTAAAAGTAAAACCAGGAGAATTTGTTGAACGTTATTTGTATTTGGATACAGATGGGATTTACGCAATGAAATCAACTCCCTGCCCTTTTTTGGGAGAGGATAATTTTTGCTCTGTTTACGATGACAGACCCAAAGCGTGTAGAGAATTCCCACATACTAATCATCGAAAAATGCATACGGTTTTACATTTAGCGGAAAAAAACATTGAAATCTGCCCGGCTGTTTATGCCATCGTCCAAAAAATCAACGCTTAATCCTTAACGGAATCCGATAAATTCCATCTTATATTGACCTATATCGGGTTATATTTGCGTTTCTTTTCAAAGCTGAAATGCAACACATTCGTAACTTCTGTATTATCGCACACATTGACCACGGGAAAAGCACATTAGCTGATCGACTGTTGGAATATACCAAAACTGTTTCTGCCAGGGATCTTCAAAATCAGGTTTTGGATGATATGGATTTGGAACGTGAACGTGGTATAACGATTAAAAGTCATGCTATCCAAATGAATTATGAATTGGATGGTCAGCAATATGTTTTAAACTTAATCGACACGCCTGGGCACGTAGACTTTAGTTACGAAGTTAGTAGAAGTATCGCAGCATGTGAAGGGGCATTACTCATTGTTGATTCGAGCCAAGGGATTGAAGCTCAAACCATAAGTAACTTGTTTATGGCATTAGAACACGATTTGGAAATTATTCCCGTGCTGAATAAAATTGACCTACCTGGGTCTATGCCCGAGGAAGTAAAAGATGAAATTGTAGATTTATTGGGTTGCGATAGAGATGGAATTATCCCTGCTTCTGGCAAAACCGGGTTGGGGGTATACGATATTTTACGGGCTATAATCGAACGGATACCTCCACCAAAAGGAGATCCAGACAAACCCTTAAAAGCCTTGATTTTTGATTCCGTTTTTAACCCATTTCGGGGAATTATAGCTTATTACCGTGTGATGGATGGAGTATTAAAAACCAACCAACATGTAAAATTTATGTATTCCGGGGCAGATTACCATGCAGACGAAATAGGTATATTAAAGTTGGATTTAAATCCAAGAAAAGAAATAAGAGCAGGGGATGTAGGGTATATAATATCCGGGATTAAAGATGCCCGCGAGGTGAAAGTTGGTGATACCATTACTGATTTTGCTAACCCATCTCAAGATTCTATACAGGGTTTTGAGGACGTAAAACCCATGGTTTTCGCTGGTTTATATCCTGTTGACACCGAAGATTACGAAGAATTACGTGAAGCAATGGGAAAGCTTCAATTAAACGATGCATCCATTGTTTTTGAGCCTGAAAGTTCTGCCGCACTTGGTTTTGGATTCCGTTGTGGATTCTTGGGTATGCTCCATTTAGAAATCATCCAGGAACGATTGGAACGAGAATTCAATATGACAGTAATTACAACGGTTCCGAACGTAAGTTATATCGCATACTCAATGAAAGGAGAGGTAATACCGGTAAACAATCCATCGGACTTACCCCCGCCCGAAAAAATAGATTATGTGGAAGAACCATACATTAAAGCTTCCGTAATTACCAAGGCCGATTACGTTGGTCCTGTGATGAGTTTATGCTTAGATAAGCGTGGTATTTTAATGAACCAAGTGTATCTAACTTCAGACCGAGTTGAACTGGTATTCGAAATGCCTTTAGCGGAAATCGTATTTGATTTTTATGATCGATTAAAAACCATTTCCAAAGGATATGCAAGTTTCGACTATCACCCGATTGGCTACAAAGAAAGCAAATTGGTAAAAATGGACATCTTGTTGAACGCAAAACAAGTTGATGCTTTAAGTGCAATTATTCATAAAGACAATGCTTTTGATTTAGGAAAGAAAATCTGCAAGAAACTAAAAGATTTAATTCCTAAACAACAATTTGAAATTGCCATTCAAGCAGGTGTTGGCGCTAAAATTATTGCTCGCGAAACTATCAGCGCTTTAAGAAAAGATGTAACTGCGAAATGCTATGGTGGTGATATTTCTCGTAAGCGAAAATTGTTAGAAAAACAAAAAGCTGGTAAAAAACGCATGCGCTCCGTGGGCAATGTCGATATTCCCCAAAGCGCCTTTATGGCGGTACTAAAGCTTAACGATTAAGCTAACTTTGGTAGGAGTATGAAATATTCCTACCTGAATACAGATCTTACTGAAGAAGATATTGCCTTGCTGCAGTTGTCGCTTTGCGAAGGCATTGGCCCCAAACTATCCTATCAATTATTAGAATATTTTGGCGGAGCCTCGGAGATTTTTAAAATTTCCAAGAAACTTCATGGGGCAATGCCTAGTAGTTTGTCTGGGCTTAGCCCAGACAAACTACTCCAACTGCAGCACGGCGCATCCTTCACCGAAGCCCTCGATTTACTGAAAATTCATCAAAAACTCCGCATCAACATGGTGAACATCCAACAACCGAATTACCCGTATCGGATTAAAGAACACCATGGAGCGCCCTTAGTATTGTTTTACATGGGATCATCTCAATGGAATCTGACGCATTCCATCGCCTTTGTAGGAACAAGAAAACCTACCCAACGCGGACTTGCTTTCACCCAAGAAATAATATCAACCCTATCAACCTCATTTCATATACCTTGGATGACAGTCAGCGGCTTGGCCTTAGGAATTGATGCCATTGCTCATAAAACCTCTGTTCAATTAAAAATCCCAAACTTTGGCGTTGTTGCTCATGGATTGGAGCAAATTTATCCAAGGCACCATCACCGGCTAACCCAAGAGATAATAGAACAAGGTGGGGCCATTATCTCTGAACATCCAGCATATACAAAAATGCACCCCAATCTATTCCCTAGAAGAAATCGACTTATTGCCGCACTTTGCGATGCCTTAGTAATCATAGAGAGTGGAACTACAGGCGGCAGTATGGTTACTGCTGGTATCGCCTGTCATCTAAATAAAGAAGTTTTCGCAGTACCCGGACATCCAAAAGATGCGAATAGTGAAGGCTGTAATTCACTAATTCAAGAATGCATGGCAAATCTGTGCACATCCGCAGACGATTTAATAAACAAAATGAATTGGAAAAATCAACCAAATTCCATTCCTGTTTTAATTAAAAAATCAACTTCAACAGTAGCTATTAACTCACGAGAAATTCAAAAATTTCCATCTAAAACCAAGGATATGGTGCAACATTCTCTTACAGAGGCTCCAAAAAAAGAAACCCCATTACTCATCCCCAATGAAATACATTGCGCAAATCCTGACCTGTTCCACCTTCGCCCTCAAGAGCTAAAAACAAATATGCTACCAAAACTCACTAAACCGCAGCTACAAGTCCTCGAAATAATTGATTCTGGTAAATCGCGTATGCAAGATTTAACCAGCGCACTACCCTTTTGGTCTACCGCCGAATTGGTTTCCGTGATTAGCCAACTTCAAATAAATGGCATAATCGTTCGTGAAAATTCCCAGCAATTCAAACGAGTTTAGAAAAACTACTTCTTCTTTCCCTTGGCATTGGCAGCCGCACGTTGCTGAGACATTTTCATAGCCTCTTCCATGCGCTGTTGAAACTTAGATTTTGTTACCGGCTTCTTACGGTTTTCTGCAATCTGAGCATGCAACTTGGTATCGTCAACCGTTCTGCGAATCACCCACTGTTGTCCGAAAGTAATCATGTTACTCACAAAGTAGTACCACGTTAATCCACTGGCATAATCGTTCAGCACACCCAAGAAAATAATCGGCATGATATACCCAATGTATTTCATCTGACCCGTTACTCCGGAAATCTGATTGTTTAAATGCGTGTAAATCAACGTAGATACTGTCATTAATATCGTGAAGAAACTAACGTGATCGCCATAAAATGGTATGTTAAATCCTAAACTTGGGCCATCGTATTGACTTAAATCCATTGCCCACAAGAATGACTTTTGTCTTAACTCAAATGCATTTGGGAAAAACTGGAACATAGCAAACAAAATAGGCAACTGCAGCAACATCGGAACACAACCACTCAGCGGAGAAACCCCTGCTTTGCGGTATAGTGCCATGTTCTCTGACTGCATTTTTTGCATATCATTACCATGCTTTTCTTTAATCTCATCCAATTCAGGCTTTAAAATTCTCATTTTGGCTGTAGAGATGTACGACTTGTAAACCAAAGGCAACAAAGCTGTTTTAATTATTACTGTTAACAACAGAATTATAATTCCCATAGAGCCAATAATACCATCCAAAGCATGGAATACCGGTACCACCACATAGCGATTCACCCACCCAAATATTCCCCAACCCATTGGAATCATACGTTGTAACTGATGATTTTCAACACCCAACTTAGCATCCTGCATCGTATAATACTGGTTTGGACCAAAATAATAGGATAAGTCGTAAACCTTTTCAGACTCACGCTCATAATCTAAATACAGTTCTGCCGACATTGACTTAATTTTCCCTGTTTCCACCTGGCGATTTTCAGGAATTGCCGTCCAAGCCAATTTTGCATCGGTAGAAAAACCGTCTTTAGCCAACATCACAGAAGAAAAATATTGCTGTTTAAAAGCAACCCACTGTACTTTATTCTTTAATACCTCTTCACCCTCAGATGCTTCCGATAATTTATCTGGATCTTCTCCTATCAACTTATACGCAACCGTAGAATTTTGGTTTTCCCATTTAAAATCACGCTCCTGCTTGTGCAATTGAGCATTCCATTCCAAACGAACACCCGAATTCCTGGCCTTTACTAATTTATCAACACCAACCAATTTTAGTTGAGAATACACCTCAAATCCTGTTGGATCAAGTCGATAAGTCAAATCAATATGCTGCAAAGAATCTCCTAAACGCAATCGAACCATGCTAGCCGATTGTTCCTCTACTTTCCAAACGAAATCTGAAGACTTAAGTGGACCATTGGAGGTGAACAATTCAAAAAACCAGCGATTCGAATTGGGCTCTAATAATTCGAGTTTAGAACTATCCGACCGCTTATAATTATTCAATGTTACTCTGCCAATTCCAGCTCCGCGGGTTTGGATACCCAAGGTAATTTCTTTGTTGGCAATTTTAACTTCTTGATTATCACCAGAAATTTGTTGCGCAAACGAGCCGATTGAACCAACCAACGTAGAATCTAAAAGAGACGATGCCTTTATTATATTGGAACTAGAGTCTTTCCCTGCCTCGGTTTTCTTTTGTTCCGCTTCAGCTACATTCTGTTGAACTAGAGCTATACTATCTTGTTGGGCTTGGGCTTTTAATTCAGCATCTGTAGGTGCTGTATACCAATAATAACCTGTTAAAATTAGAAAAATAAGCGAAAAGCCAATAATTGAATTACGATCCATAAAGTGCGCGAAGTTAAAGAAAATATAGAAGTAAATGAATGCTTTTAGCGTTGGATTTCAAGGTTTAATCGCAATTTATTGGCTGATTTTTACGGATAATGAAAATTTAATTCTCTAACCTGTAAATATTTATTCAAACTCCCTTGGAGATGGCCGATAGATAGTGTATTTTTGCAACCCGAAATAACACGATGGCCAACTTAGGTAAAATTTCACAAATCATTGGTCCTGTGGTGGATGTAAGCTTTAACGAACCCGGGTCCAAACTACCAAAAATTTACAATTCCCTTCATGTTAAGAAGGACAACAACCAATCGCTCGTACTAGAAGTGCAACAGCACTTAGGCGAAAACATTGTACGTACCATTGCGATGGACGGTACCGATGGATTACGCAGAGGTATGGAAGTTGTAGATACTGGTGATGCGATTCGCATGCCTATCGGCGAAGAAATTCGCGGTAGATTGTTAAACGTAGTAGGAGAAGCAATTGACGGGATGTCAACGCTATCCACTGACAACGGAAGATCTATCCATCAACCAGCACCAACATTCGACAACCTTTCTACGTCAACCGAGCCTTTGTATACAGGTATCAAGGTGATTGACCTTTTAGAGCCTTATGCAAAAGGAGGAAAAATTGGATTGTTTGGTGGTGCAGGTGTAGGTAAAACTGTATTGATCATGGAACTTATCAACAACATCGCCAAAGCATACAGCGGTATGTCTGTATTTGCTGGTGTTGGAGAAAGAACCCGTGAAGGAAACGATTTGTTGCGCGAGATGATTGAATCTGGCGTTATTAAATATGGTGAGAAATTCGTTCACAGCATGGAACAAGGTGGCTGGGATTTGGCTGCTGTTGACATGGAAGAATTAAGAAAATCGCAAGCAACCTTAGTATTTGGTCAGATGAACGAACCTCCAGGGGCACGTGCCCGTGTTGCCTTGAGTGGCTTATCCGTTGCAGAATATTTTCGTGATGGAGATGGTACCGGTGCTGGAAAAGATATTCTTTTCTTTATCGATAACATTTTCCGTTTCACACAAGCAGGTTCTGAGGTATCGGCTTTGTTAGGTCGTATGCCATCAGCT
>CAZKOM010000031.1:0-15988 GCA_964554385.1 uncultured Flavobacteriaceae bacterium
AATTCAATTGGAGCAGAGGAAAGGCGGCCTTTAGCATCTAGGGTGTATACTAATTCGAAAGATTCGGTTGGGTCTTCTACGTTAACAGAATTGATAGTAGCAGTGGTAGCCGTATAGATATAACTTACAACAGAACCATCATCGGTTGTGGTCGTTAATACTCTTCCTTGGGCATCAAATGTATTGGTTGAAACGGTTGTGTCGGTTGGTTTACCTGTTTCATCATAGCTGATGGATGTAAATTGGATTACATTTGAAGGTGAAGGTTCAGGCGTTGGGGTAGGGGTTGGTTGTTCTTCAGGTTTACAAGAATTTAGCGTAATTGCTAAAGCAGCTGAAGGCAATAAATAAAATAGTCTACTTAATTTCATAATACCGCGAAGATAGCAGCAAAATGTAATGCCTTGTGATTTTAACGACGAGAGTGGGACTGAAATGGATGAAATAAATCCATAATAAAAATATAGAATCTTTCTAAATAGATAGATTTTTCGTTGATTTTGTTGTTATTTTTGTAGTATGGAAAAAAGCATGCAAGACGTTATTACCGTTTACGCGGAAGCCACTCCCAACCCTGAGAGCATGAAGTTTGTGGTTAACAAGATGTTGTTGCCAAATGACAGTGCTGATTTCCGTACAAAAGAATCTGCAACAGGCGGCGGAGCTTTGGTTGAAGCTTTGTTTGATATGCCTTTCGTTAAAGGCGTGTTTATCATGAATAATTTTGTAAGTATTACAAAAAATAATGATTACGAATGGTTTGATTTGATTCCTGATTTACGTGGTTTTTTCCAAGAATGGGTAGAGCAAGGTAAAGAAATAGTTGCTCCTAAAAAACAATTATCGGAAGCCGAAGAGGGCGAAATTGAGCGTAAAATCAAGCAATTACTCGAAGATCACGTAAGACCAGCAGTAGAGATGGACGGTGGGGCCATCGATTTCAAGAGTTTCGAAAATGGAGTTGTTACGGTTCAGATGAAAGGTTCTTGCAGCGGATGTCCTTCAAGCACGATGACATTGAAAGCGGGCATCGAGAACTTATTAAAGCGCATGGTGCCGGAAGTGGTGGCTGTTGAAGCGGAAGCCGTTTAAGTTCTGAATCTAGGTTCCCTCTTTCATTTTAACCGCGGGTTAAATACATCTTAATTATTCATTTCCAATTTATTACGGGAATTTACTAGGGCAAGTTCAATTGCCTCTGCGATTCGGTCTACAGTTGATTTTCGCATGGCGTTATTCCGTAAAACATTTTTTATTTGTTGCGTTTTTTGCAAATAAATATTGATCAACGGGTTTGTTTATACGGCTTATTTCCAACATATTTGCCCATTATCGAATCAACTTGTAACGCAAAATCATGTTAGAAATAATACCTAAAAAAGATCCTGATTTCAAATCATTACATCAGTTTTTTACTTTCGCCGCTAATAAAATTCATCATCCCGATAGGCCATATTTGATGTATAAGGAGGCGGGTAAATGGGAACATTACACGTACAAAGACATTGAAGAGGTTGTAAATCAAATTGGGTCTTGGTTTATTGAAATAGGCTTAGTGAAAGGGGATCGAGTAGCAATGGTAGTTGATAATTGCCCCGAATACTACATGATTGATCAGACCGTTCAAAAGTTGGGATTAATCAATGTTTCGATTTATCCAACATTAACGGCCGATGAGACTGAATATATCATAAACGATTCTGGTGCTAGGGTGATTTTCTTGGGCAATGCTTTTTTGCAAAAGAAGTTTAAAAAGGTACAAGATAAATGTCCAACGATTATTAAAGCAATTAACTTGCCCGATGAGTTAGAAATAGGCGGATTATTTACCAATTTCAATGATGTTAGAGCAGAGGGTCAATCGCTGTTATCTAAACATTCGGCAGAAATTGAAGCCCGGTTTGCTGCTGTAGAGAAAGACGATCTTTCTACCTTTATTTATACTTCGGGGACCACGGGTATGCCCAAAGGCGTGATGCTTACCCATTATAATTTTATGAGTAATTGTTACGATGCTAAAGAATTGTGTCCTGCCATTACCAAAGACGATTTGTATTTAAGTTTCTTGCCTTTAAGTCACGTGTTTGAGCGATTGGCTACCATGTATTTGAGTACGTATATCGGAGCTCAGGTTGCGTTTGCAGAAAATATTGATAAGGTGGCTCAAAATATTGGTGAAATCAGACCAACGCTTATGGCAGCGGTGCCTCGTTTGTTGGAGAGAGTTCATGATAAAGTGTATAAAAATGGTACCGAAGCAGGTGGAGTTAAGGCGAAAATTTTCTTGTGGGCATTGAATGTGGGTGCCCAAGTGAGAAAATGCGATGATCAAGGAAAATCCGTGGGGCCTGTGTTGGCAATGCAACGCGCAATTGCGGAGAAATTGGTGTATTCAAAAATCAAAGCAAAAATGGGTGGCCGTTTGAAGATGTTTGTATCAGGCGCCGGCGCATTACCGGTTCACGTGGGTGAGTTTTTCGCGGCTATGGGCATGAAGGTTCAGGAGGGTTACGGCTTGTCGGAAACGTCGCCATTGGTAACCGTGAATGAATTTGAACGACAAGTGTACGGCACGGTGGGAAGGGTAGCACCAAGACAGATGGTGGCAATTCAGGACATCGAGACCAAGAAAATATTGGCGGTTCAAACCTATGATAGTTTTGATGCTAATTATGCTTCCGAAGAAGGTGAGATACTTGTTAAAGGTCCTAATGTAATGCAGGGATATTGGGGTAAGAAAGAAGCTACTGCGGAGGTGTTTGATGCTGAGGGCTGGTTTCATACAGGCGATATAGGACGATTTGAGCGCGGCTATTTGAAGATTACCGACCGATTAAAAAACATGCTGAAGACATCGCTGGGTAAAAACATTTATCCAACACAGATTGAAAACGTGTTATTGCGCAGTCCGAGATTAGAACAGGTGTTTATTATCGGCGATAAAAAAGAATTCCTAACGGCAATCATTCACCCCAACATGGAAGAACTAAAAACTGCGTTTGGCGGTAGAAAAGATTATTTCGAATCCAGTGATCCATTTATTCAAGACGAGGAAATTAAAAAGTGGATGTTGGAAGACATCAAGAAATTAAACGAGAAGTTGGCAAAGTTTGAGCGAATTAAGGATTTTATCATCAAGCGAGAGCCTTTTAGCGTAGAGGCGGGTGATATGACGATAACCTTAAAAGTGAAGAGAAAGGTTGTGATGGAAAAGTACAACGAGCAGATTGAGGCGATGTACGTTTGATGTTTAACCAATTAATTTTACCCACACGAATAGTAGGATAAAAAACCCGAGTTGAATTATATACATGGCAGATGCCATGCGATTTTTTGCGGGTTTAACATTGCTGTTGATCAAAAGGTGCATACCGAAAGATATTACAAACCATGCGATATAATTTTTAAGTGGGATAATTCCATTTTTCCATTGCCAAAAATCGTATCGCATGGCTACGGGTTCCATGAAAAAATCGTAAGTTGTCATCAGGACAGCTGCGGCTAACGCTGCTAACCAAGGATTGGTAATTCTGCCGGAGGTAATCGACCCGGTAAAAAAAACAAGAGCTGCCCAATTCAATCCAATGAGATAAGGAATTCCTTGCCAGCCCATTCCGAGGGTTTTACCGTAGTGGTAGTTGCCAAATATTACGCCTGTTTTTACGCCTGCATATTCAATAAAAAAGCCTAATATGCCTGCAGTGATAATCAAAAACACAAATTTCGCTTCCCATTTTTTATGAAAAACCCAGGCGATGATAAAGGCGCCAATAATATTCAGTGGGGTGAGTTTTAGGAATAGGGGATTCAGGGATGGAATCACAAAACCTAGTATGCCAACACTGTAAATGATGCAAATGATGGTAATAAATCTATTCTCTACGGTATTCATGGGGTACTTAAAAGATTGAGCGGTTAAGCGTTGTTTACTGGTGAATAAAGGTTTTAATGGATGCAGGGAATGCCATTGATTTTACTTATCACGAAGGTCGATACTTAAAAGCAATTACTGGGATTGAACTTATATTTTTTATTAACGGATTGAATTTATTGTATGCACTTGGCTACAATATTGGCACTTTGAATGCATAATGGAATTCCCCCACCGGGATGAACACTGCCTCCACAAAAGTATAAACCAGGGAATTCGGAGGAGAAATTTGCTTGTCTAAAAAAGGCACTCATTTTATGATTGGATGAACTTCCATAAAGACTCCCTCGATTTGATCCGGTTCTTTCTTCAATTCGGATGGGATCCAGATAATCTTCCACTTCAATTAGCGATTCAATATCGCATTTAAGGTGGTGATTCAACTTTTGGATAATTTGATTTCTAGCGAATGCTCTTAGTTTTTCCCAATCTTGACCATAATTAGCTGGGGCATTAATCATAACAAACCAGTTTTCGCAACCATCGGGAGCATCTTGTGGGCAATGCTTGGAGGTAATGTTAATATATACGGTAGGATCGTGGTAAAGGTCTTTATGGACAAATAGATGTTCAAATTCTTTGGGATAATTATCGGAAAATAGAATATTGTGAACATCCAGTTGCGGGAAGGTAGACTTGATGCCCCAATAGAATATTAATGCAGAGCTGCTGTTCTCGGCATTGTTTATTTTCGTTGGAACCGGTTGTTTAAGTAAATTATTATATACCCTTTTTGCATCTACGTTCGCCACAACAGCATCGAATTCTTCATCGCGGTTATTGGTTGTGATTCCGGTGATCTTCCTTTTTTTGATAAACCGTAATTTTGGTTTCTTATAATTGATTGAAGTAACATTGGATTCAAAATGAAACTGCACTCCATTTTCAAGCGCTTGCAAGAATAATGTTTCCGTAATGCTATACATGCCGTTTGCCGGTAAAAATGCTCCATCCAACATTTCCAATTGAGGTATAACATTTAATGTTGCGGGTGCTTGGTACGGATTTGATCCATTGTAGGTGCCATAACGATTGAAAAGTTGAACCATGTTTGGATTGCTAAAAAACGATGAATTTGCGTCATTCATGGTTCTAAGCATATCGATTCTCCATAAATTAGCAATCCCAATAAGTCCTGTTTTTGAGATGTATGTATTTAGTTTATGTAAAGAATTTTCTAAGAATACAGGTTTTGTGATTGTATAAATTTTGTGGTATTTTGAAATATATTTTCTGATGAGGTTTGGGTTTTCATTAAATGTATTCGCCGCTGAACGAATGAATTCATCGATATTAGCAGGAGCTGAAAAAGTAGTTCCGTCAGAAAAAAAATAATTACAAATTGTTTCTAATTGCAATACATTAAAATTGCTTTTTTGCTTTGCTGACAATAATGAGATTACCCAATTGGGTTGGGTAAAAAGGGAAGGCCCGGCATCAAATCGATAGTGGTTAAGTTGTATTTGTTTTAGTTTTCCACCTGGGGAATTACTGCTTTCGTAAACATGTACTTGGTGACCTTTCTTTGACAAAAGTATAGCAGAGGCTATCCCCCCAACACCTGCGCCGATTACCGCGATTTTCATAATTATTGAACAACATGGATATGAACTTGTTTGACAAAAAGGAGTTTTGCTATGAAATGTTATTGAAAGGCGGCTGTTAAACCCTTGATTTTCTTGCGATTGTCTATTTTTTGCTACAATAAAATTTTTTTTTATTTTTTTTTTTGCTATTTGTAATTTCCAATATATTTTTGCACCACACTTAAATAGGAAAAACAAAAAAATGAAAAAGATCTCTTTCGCATTTGCAGCCGTTGCTTTATTTGCTTTCGCTGCTTGTTCTAACGGAACTGAAACTGCTCCTGCTGATTCTACTGCTACTACTGATTCTTCTGTAGCTGCTCCTGCAGATAGCAACACTACTGATTCTAACGCTGCTGATAGCGGTGCAACTGCTGCTCCTGCTGCTGCTCCTGTAGCTGCTCCTGCTGCTCACTAATCAGAAAATTAAAAAGAAATTTTAAAAGCGCTTGGAAACAAGCGCTTTTTTTATTATTTTTGTACTGATGAAGAAAAATCTGGCCATAGCGTTATTGTTGTTACTGAGTCCGGTAACACGCGCTGAGTCCCTTGAAAATGGGGACAATCCGCCAGCTGCAGTCTCTGTTGCAGGTCCATCTTTTTCATTAACTCCCAACCCTGTTACTGGATCTCATTTTTACGTAAACTTGGCTTTTTCAGAAGCTCAGTATCCTGAAGCGGGAATTATTATCAACGATGTTTTAGGGAAAACGGTTTATTCTTACGGCTTAACCAAAAATGATTATGCGTCTGGTAGAATTAGAATCGATGTTGCTGATGCAATGCTTGACAAAGGAGTTTATTTTGTTCAAGTGAAGAGTGGTGATGCCACAAAAACATTGAAGTTAGCGATTCGTTAATTTTCAATGGTTTTAGATTAATCCTTTTCATAGATTTATTTACCTCTCATCCATTTACTCCATTACAATCAATTCTATTTATGTTTCATATTAGGAATGCGCGCAGTTCAGATGTTGCTGAGATGCATGCACTTATAATGGAATTAGCAGAATACGAAAAAGCACCACAAGAGGTAATTGCCACGGAAAGTACTTTACACGAAGCTCTTTTTGGTAATTCACCGGTTGCCATTGCTTGGGTAGCGGAGTTAGATTCAATGGTGCGTGGGATGGCAATTTGTTATTTGCGATATTCTACTTGGAAAGGAGTGACCTTATACCTTGAGGATTTAATTGTGCAAGAGGAGTATAGACAGCAAGGAATGGGCCGTGCCTTGTTACTGCAATGCATTCAATATGCAAAAGACAACCATTATCAACGCGTTTCTTGGCAGGTGTTGGATTGGAATACGCCTGCAATTGAATTTTACAAACAATGCAGTAGCCGGTTTGATGCTGGATGGGTAAATGCTTGGGTAGAAATTGGTTGATAAAGATTTAAAACTGTAACATCAATCCGGCGATTGTAGCGCTCATGTAGTTGGCTAATGTTCCAACCAACAAGGCCTTAAATCCTAATTTCGCTAAATCAGTCCTTCTGCTAGGTGCAATTTTTCCAATCCCACCCACTTGAATTGCGATTGAACTAAAATTGGCAAAACCGCATAAAGCGAAGGTCGCGATTGTAGCGCTAATCGGCTGCAAAGAAGACTGAATATCCTTCAATTTTAAATAACCAACAAATTCGTTTACAACGAGTTTTGTGCCCATCAAACCTCCTACGGCGTGAATATCCTTGGATGGAACTCCCATAATCCATGCAAATCCCGAGAATACATACCCTAATAACCATTCCAAGGAAAGTTGAGACATCCCTATTGCTGATCCCAATTGCCCTAATAGAAAATCGATAAAGGCAATCAATGCTAAAAATCCGATTAACATGGCAACTACGTTTAGAGCTACACCCAAACCTTCGGCAGCACCTTGGCTAATGGCATCCAATAAATTTGCATTTTCTTTTTTAACTTCTAACTTTACTTCACCTGCAGTTTCACTGGGTTCGGTTTCCGGCCATACGATTTTGGATATTACTAAAGCCCCGGGAGCAGCCATGATGCTAGCGGCGAGTAGACTGGAGGCGTCGATCCCTAACGCGATATAAGTAGCCATTACTCCCCCTGCGATACAAGCCATAGAGCCGCTCATGCTAGCCAGTAATTCACTCATAGTCATCCCCTTTACATAGGGTCCGATCATTAATTGGGCTTCTACTTGACCTACGAAAGCGGAGGATATATTGCTCAGTGACTCGCTGCCGCTAACCCGCATCGTTTTATTCATAAATCGCGCAAATTGCTTGATAATCCACTGCAATATGCCCAAATGATAAAATATTTTTACCAAAACGGCTACGAAAATTATGGTAGGGATAACGCGGAAGAAGAAGATAAAATTCTGACCAAAGGTATCGGCCATGGCTTTGTCGCGGGCCAAAGGACCAAAGACAAACTCTGCTCCTTTATCGGAAAACATCAACAACTTCTGTACGATCTTTCCAAGGAATAAGAATACGGATTTCCCTACACTGGTTTTTAATATAAATACCGCTAGTAAAATTTGCATCAATAACCCTACACCCACGGTGCGGTAATTGATGGCTTTTCTATTATTTGATAGGGCAAATGCCAGTACCAAAATGATAATAAAACCAAGGATTCCTATAAAATTCATGCGCCAACAATATTACGGGAATATTCCCAAATTATTGTGCAGTTTTATCGGTAACCCATTCCAATTTCTATGGAATCGATGAGGCTATGTATTACTTTAATGTGGATTTCTTGAGCTCTATCGGCAAAATTTGAGTAAGGTGCGCGAATTTCAATATCGCACAAATCTTTAATCATTCCACCATCTTTACCAGTTAATCCGATGGTTTTCATGCCAATTAATTTAGCGGATTCCATGGCATTAATGATATTTTTACTATTTCCGGAAGTGCTAATACCCAATAAAACATCGCCAGGTTTACCTAATGCTTCCACGTATCTACTGAAAATAAAATCGTAACCATAATCGTTGCCCACACAGGAAATATGGGAAGGGTCCGAGATAGCAATAGCTGCAATTCCAGGTCGATTATTTCTGTATCTACCGGTTAGTTCTTCGGCAAAATGCATAGCATCGCAATGACTTCCTCCATTGCCGCAGCTAATTATTTTACCCCCATTTTTAAGCGCCGTAATCATGAGTTTGGCAGCACCATGGATGTTGCCCATTTGTTGCTCATCATTTAGGAATTGCATAAGTATCTCTTGCGCTTCCAAAAAATGTTGTTTGATTACATTGGTATTTTCCATGGGTTGAGTTGAATATTGAAGGCGATTAACTAACGATTTTCTGCGATTATCGAAGGCTTATTGACTGTAACTCAAGTTGAATTCGTTGCTAATATACAGTGAGTTTATTTGTTGAGGTTGAAATTCTTCTTACCGTTGGTTAAGAAATCGCGGAAAGGTTCAATCTTAAACTGAAAATAATCTGCTCCCAAAGGTTGTTCCATCAATTTCTCATTTCCGTCAATGATACAGTACAATGGCTGGGTAGTTTGACCGAAGTAAGCTTCTTCGATGTATGCGTTTTTGTCGCTCAGCATGGAGATTTTTTGTCCAGATGGAGTAGTGAAGTGTTGATTTGCAGGTAGAGCGATGCTTTTATCGTCTACATACAAACTCACAACTACAAAGTCCTCTTTCAACATTTTCATCACGCTTGGATCGGACCAAACTTTCTCTTCCATTTTTCTGCAATTAACACAACCGTGGCCCGTGAAATCGATAAATAAAGGCTTATTTAATGTTCTTGCTGCAGCTAGCGCTTCGTCGTAATCGAAGTAACCCGCGATATCGTGTGGTATGTGTAATTTGGTATTGGTGTAGCTGGGAGGATTGGCGATATTGCCTTCTCCCGATTTTGAAGCTTTTAAATTGCTGTTAAAGTCTTGGGTAGACAAGGGTGGCATGTATCCGGCTAGTCCTTTCAATGGTGCACCCCACATTCCTGGCAACATATACACCACGAAAGAGAAGGATGCAATGGCTAAGAATAATCGAAGTATACTTACATGAGGGACATCTGAATCGTGCGGAAATTTAAGTTTGCCAAGCAAATACAAACCAAGAAGGAAGAAAATAACGATCCAAATCGACAAATATATTTCTCTATCTAATATACCCCAATGGTAGGTTTGGTCGGGAATACTTAAAAATTTCAAGGCAAAAGCTACTTCAATGAATCCAAGCACCACTTTAACACTGTTCAACCATCCGCCTGATTTGGGTAAGTTCTTCATCAGGTTCGGGAACATGGCCAGTAAACCAAAGGGTAGTGCGAAAGCTAATGAGAAGCCGAACATGCCGATAATGGGTCTTCCTGCGCCACCATGAACCGCTTCAACCAAAACCGTGCCCACAATCGGTCCGGTACAAGAGAACGATACCAACGCAATGGTAATTGCCATAAAGAAAGAGCCTGCAATACCTCCGCCGTTGGATTTGGAATCCATTTTATTTACTATCCAGGCAGGTAATACAATTTCAAATGCACCAAAGAAACTTGCTGCAAATACCAAAAAGATAACGGTGAAGAAAATATTGGGAATCCAATGTGTGCTTAACCAATTGGCTGCCTGTGGACCAAATACCATGGCGGTGATGGTTCCTAAAACGGTATAAATGGCAATGATTGATAATGCAAAAACCGATGCGTCTCGGATTGCCGCAGCACGGTTGTTGTTGCTCTTTATGAAAAAGGCAACCGTCATAGGAATCATTGGAAATACGCAAGGGGTTAGCAAGGCTGCTAGTCCGCTAATGAAAGCCAAAAGGAATAATCCCCAATAACTCTCGCCGTCTTCGTTGGCGTTACCATCTTTTACGGATTTGCCCGTAAACATCTTTTTTTCTCCGGATTTCCATGTTTTGTAACCGGCATCGGTTGTGATCGTGTTGGTGCTGCTACTGTTTGGGTTATTGGATGGAGTTTCTAACGTTTGTGAATTTTCTGTGCCGGTGGCAGCGGGGTCTGTGTTTTGTCCGGAATTTGCTCCAGCATCAGTGGGAGTGCTTGTAGCTTCAACAGATGCAGCGATGCTGCCGGTAACCGTAAGTGCGGGGCTGGTTATTTTTATATTTCTGATATTGTCGCAACCGCCTTCGTTGCAAATCTGGCCGTTAAATATCATTTCAATACCCCCTGCAGGTATTGCCTTTAGCACTTTTATTTTCTGTCTAAATTCGCCTTTACCGGTAAATTCTCCCGTTGCACAGTTAAAAACTTCGGTTTCTTTTACCATTTTATCGCCCACACCATAAAATTTCCCCACCAACTGATAATTGGAGTTCGGGGTGAAATCAATGGAAGCACGAATAGGTCCATCGTCTTCGGGGCAATCCGATTTTTCGCTATAAACGTGAAAGCCAGCGGCTACATCAAACTTGATAATTAGTTCAACGATATCCCCTGCTTTTGCATTGCTTTTGGAAAAGCTAGCAGTAAAGGTAGGTTTTGGGAAACCAGCGGCTTGTAAACTGATAATTCCTGTTAATAAAGCGAATAAAAATGCGAATCGTTTTAGCATCGTTTTACAAAAATCGGATATTTTCCCTAAAGTACGTGTGACCAAAGTACCAAAGTTGTAGGAATCCGTTGTGCATAGTAAATTGTTCGATGTCCGGTTTACTTGATAACCTATTCAATTGGACTGCCTTTTACTAAGTATTTTTGAATATTGATGCTGATGAAAGTAAAAACTGGGATTCGATTTGGGATATGTTTAATTGTTTTTACGGGAGGTTTTGTGTCGATTGCTATCGCCCAACAAACCGTAAAACAGCAGGATCCGCCGGCAGAACCGGCTCCGGCTGTGAAGCCCAAAATGACAACTCGGGCTTACATTGATAGTTTTAAAGTGGCGGCGATGGTGGAGATGAAGGCATACGGTATTCCAGCTTCCATTACGTTGGGTCAGGGTATTTTGGAAAGTGCCTCGGGGAACAGTAAATTGGCTAAAGAATGCAATAATCACTTTGGAATTAAATGCAGATCTACGTGGACGGGTAGGTTTTGTTTGGCCGATGATGATGCCAAAGACGAGTGCTTTCGAGGATATTTAACCGCCAACGAGAGTTACCGTGATCATTCTTTGTTTTTATACGAGAGTAAGCGATATGCAAAACTGTTTGAACTCGCATCCACCGATTATAAAAATTGGGCCAACGGATTGCGTGAAGCTGGATATGCTACCAATCCATCCTACGGTAATTTACTGATCGGGGTTATTGAAAAATACCGTTTGGCCATGTACGATTCCATGGTGGTGATGGGGGAAGATTTTTACACGCCAAATACGACGACAGCTGCTGCATCGGCCGTAAACGGAATTCCTGCGATTATGGCACGACCCGGTGAGACGCCTGAGCAATTGGCTGCAAGGTATAATTTGGAAGTTTGGCAGATTTATAAATATAACGATATCAAGCAAGGAGAACAAATTAATCCGGGAGAGATAATTTATTTAAAGCCAAAGAAAAAACGATCTACGGAATCCACCCACACCGTAAAGCAAGGAGAATCGTTGCACGATATTTCCCAAATGTATGGGATTAAAATGAAGCATTTGTACAAACTGAACCGATTAACGCCGGGACAGGAAGCGCAAATTGGTGAAATTATTAATCTTCGAGATAAACGGGAACAGGCTCCGAAAGTAGCGACTAGTGCGGTGAGTACCAATGCGGTGGATATAATTTTAAATCGACAAAAAATCGAGAATTCAGCCAATCCTGTGCAAACTGCAGCAAATGGATCGGTGTATGAGGTGCAAAGAGGAGAAACCTTACAACAAATCGCTGCTCGATTTAATACCACTCCGTTAAATTTAGCACGGTGGAATAATTTGGATATGTTGGAAGTATCGGCTGGACAAATACTGGTATTAAAACCCAACGTTAAGCCCACGGGTAGCGAAGTGCCGGAATCTCGATTGAATGGGAACAATACAGTGTCGGAACCTGCGGCGGACACCTATCATTTCGTGCAACCCGGTGAAACCTTGTATTCCATTTCTAAGAAATACGGGGTTACGGTGGATTCGGTAAAATATTTGAATAAGTTAGGCGATAATCAAATACGCGTAGGCCAGCGCTTGAAGGTAAAGTAATTCGCCTCCTTTAGTTATTTTACTGAGAGGGGGGTGAAATGCACTGTAAATTCATCATATATGTCCGTGAAACCATCTAAGGTGACGTTCATCTTCTACTGAGATTGAACGTTTTCTGAATTGTTACTTCAGAAGGGTATTATCCCAGCATCGCGGAAATTTCGGAAGTTAACGATTGAAAGGTACTACAATGTATTACAAGCTAGCTTCTTGTAATTCTTCGGATACCATCATTCCCAAAACCTTTTCCACCATGTTTTTGGATCCGATGTATAACGGAACGCGTTGGTGTAATTCGGTGGGTTTTACATCCAAAACGCGAGCACTTCCTGTATGCGCCAATCCGCCGGCTTGTTCGGCCAGGAATGCCATAGGGTTCAATTCGTACATCAATCGCAATTTCCCATTGGGGGCTTTTTCGGTGGATGGGTACATGTAAATTCCGCCTTTTAGTAGGTTGCGATGGAAATCGGCAATTAAACTTCCGATGTATCGAGCTGAGTATGGTCGATTTGTAGCCTTGTCTTTTTCCTTGCAGTAAGCTATATATTCTTGCACACCTTCGGGGAATTCATTCAAGTTCCCTTCGTTTACGGAATAAATTTTGCCATCATCCGGGGTGGTGATATTGGGGTGCGACAAACAGAATTCTTGAATCGAATCGTCCAATGTAAATCCATTTACTCCCATTCCTGTTGTATACACTAGCATGGTACTGCTTCCGTAGATGAAATACCCCGCGGCTACTTGGTGTTTCCCTTTTTGTAAGCAATCGGTTACGCTGGGTTTTTCAGTGAAATTGGTTCTGCGGTAAATAGAAAAAATTGTACCAATAGAAGCATTAACATCGATGTTGCTGCTGCCGTCCAACGGATCCATCGCTACGATATATTTTTCGTTTTCAGCACCTTCTACGTAAAACACCTCGTCCATTTCTTCGGAGATAATCATACACACTTCTCCGCTTCTGCTAATAGCCGCTAAAAACACATCGTTGGCTATGACATCCAATTTTTTCTGTTCTTCGCCTTGTACGTTTGTAGCTCCATGGTTGCCGAGGATATCCACCAAGCCGGCTTTGCGTACATCGCGATTAACTACTTTAGCAGCCAACTCCAATGAACGGAAAATTTTGCTGAGTGAACCCTGTGCATCTTTATACAAGGATTGTTGATCTACGATAAATTGTTCGAGGGTAATAAGTTTTGAATACGGCATAGCAGTTTTACGTCCCGTAGGTATTTATTTTGCAAAACAACAACAAAATAGTGAAATAAACGATTATTACTATTGATAAGAGCAGAACAATGAGAATATTTAAATTTGGGGGAGCGTCTGTTAAAGATGCCGAAGGAGTAAAAAACGTAGCGTCGGTAATACGCGCGTACGGGCAGGGAGATTTATTGGTTGTTGTTTCGGCTATGGGTAAGACTACCAATGCGTTAGAGGAAGTTGTGCATCATTGTTTTCATCAAACAGGGAAAGCCCAAGAAGCCTTAAGCAAGGTGTTTGACTACCACAATTCCATCCTTGCCGAGCTGTTCCCAAGCGATGATTTGTATGGTGTAAACGATATTAAAAATCTTTACTTAGAGCTTGAATGTTTTGTAGATAGCCCGAATGTTTTGGACGATTACGACTATTTGTACGATCAAATCATTGGGTATGGAGAATTGATGTCAACAAAAATCGTCAGCAATTATTTGTTATCGCAGCAGTTTGGAAATCAGTGGTTGGATGCGAGGAATTTTATCATAACCGATAGTAGGTACCGCGATGCACGGGTGGATTGGCAGGCAACGGAGCGATTGATTTCTAGACGATTGTTGCCAATTGCAAAGAAGAATTTAATTATTACTCAAGGATTTATTGGAAGAGGGAATACGGGGGAGACCACCACATTAGGAAGGGAAGGTTCGGATTATTCGGCGGCAATTTTTGGTAGTTTGATGGGGGCGGAATCCATTACTATTTGGAAGGACGTAGTGGGGGTGATGAGTGCAGATCCCAGAAAGTTTGATGATGCGGTGTTGTTAAGTGAGTTGAGATACAGCGATGCCATAGAGTTGGCGTATTACGGAGCATCGGTAATTCACCCCAAAACCATACAACCTTTACAACAGCGAGGAATTCCTTTGTTTGTAAAGTCGTTTATAAATCCATCGGAAGAGGGTACTTGTGTTTCTTCAGCAGGAAAGTCGTTGGATAGTGCTTGCAAAATTCACAAGAGCAATCAATTGTTGGTAGAAATCAGTACTCAGGATTTCACATTTATTGCCGAGGATCATTTAAAAGAGATTTTTGCGGCCTTGGCTGAAAATAAAGTTCGCGTGAATTTGATGCAGAATTCGGCGATTCAGTTTCGATGTGTGATTGACAACAAAGAAAATCGACACGAGCCTTTGGAGCGGTATTTGGAGTCATTGGGATTACAGGTAAATATTACCGGGGATTTGGAGTTGCTTAGTGTGTATCATCCACAGAACGCGTTGGGAGCGGTTGGTGAGGTATTGCCAGAGGGAATTAAGCAATCAAAACGCATACTTTTACAGCAGAATTCTGGCACGGCCACGCATTTTTTGTTGGGTTAGCCGGATGGCTGTGTTGCAAAATGACTTATGGATTGTTTCAATAATTAAAAATTGAAACAATAGAAATAGATCTACATTCAAGGAATTTGTGTTTCGTATAAATTGCTAAGCAATTGAATTTCATGACTTTGTTTTATGTGACGTTTTTCATTTTTGTTTCATTTATTCAAAATTGTAACATGTAACTTGTCATCATGCTTTAGTGATTAAAAAGTTGAACGCAATTTGCGTGAATGATTTCGTTGTTCAAACAAATTGGTGTAAGTTGTTATTCTGGTTTACAAAAGATTAACAAGTCTGCGATTAAATTTCTAGTATTTTTTGTGATTTATTTTGTTGGTCACAATCTTGGGTATTCTCAAATTAACCGCTATGGGAATCTTGTTTTTTGGGGAGCAACAAATACTTCAGGCAGATACGGTACATTATTTTCTGGTTCTGCCGCAGGGACAACTGGTAATCTTGGAAAAAATTATTATTCAGACACAGCAGTTTCTGAATTGTATGCGGGTAGATATTTTGGAATTGTAAAATTAGCTAATAATAAATGGTATTGTTTTGGACGGAATAGTACGAATGATTTAGCGCCTTGTTCTGCACAGATAGCTGCCAGACCCAATACTGGTGCTTGGGTACAATTTCATGATAGTTGGAGTATGGTGAAAGTATCAACATCCGAAGTAAATACAGCAATTATTAGAGAGGATGGCACGTTATGGGTTTGGGGCGACAATAGCTACTCTCAGCTTGGCAATACC
>CAZKOM010000031.1:15998-22259 GCA_964554385.1 uncultured Flavobacteriaceae bacterium
TACTTTGGAGCGGCAATTAAGACAGATGGTTCTTTATGGGTTTGGGGTCAAAATGGTTTCGGTCAATTAGGAACTGGCAACACTAATACTTCCACTGTTCCAATAAAAATTGGTGGCTCCAGTCAGTGGACAGAGGTTGCCGTTTCGCTGAGAAGTGGCTATGCGGTGAAATCCAATGGGGAATTGTGGTCTTGGGGGAGTAATACTTCTGGACTTTTAGGAATTGGCAATACAACTGCAGGTTATTATGGTTTACAAAAGGTGGATGTTAGCAATATTGATTCCAACTACAAGGGTTGGAAATGTATTTCAACTGATGGAAACGCACGATGTGTTGTAGCTATCACAACCAACGGAAGAATGTTTGCTTGGGGTAATAATTCTGGTTATCAAGTTGGTTTGCCGACCTCTACTACGTATTCGAAACCCACTCAGGTAGGATCAGATTCGGATTGGGTAAGTGTGTTTACCTGGGATGGGTCAACATGGGCGATAAAGTCGGACAGCTCGCTTTGGGCTGTCGGAAGAAATAGTTATGGACAATTAGGAATTGGTGGTTTAAGTAGCGCCTCTGTATTTACTAAAATCAATAGTACCAATAAATGGGTGAGTTTTATACCGGGAGGAACCAATTTTGATTTAAATATCGCATGTTTTGCAATCAATCACAAAGGCGAATTATTTGGTTGGGGTAGGAACTATTATACAAAAACAGTTTCGTCTACTGCGACGACACCATCCCAAATAGGTACCGCAACCGACTGGCTCTGCCTTGCGGGATTTAATGATCATTTTTTTGCAACGCGCAAGTATGCTAAGAAATGGTCAGGTACCGGAAACTATTCGGATTCAAGTAAATGGGCGCAGTCAATTAGACCCATTGCGGAGGATTCGATCCAAGTTGTTAGCGGAACTTTAACGATAGACCAGGAAGCAACAATATCTTCTTTGCTCCTTAATAATTCTTCTACAGTGGTTTTGTCGAAGAATTTAACTACCAACGGGCTTCATTTGCAAAACGGTACAGTAAATTTAAATGGCCAGCGACTAACAGTTACTGGTTCTGTAATATCCTCTACAGTTTCCAGTAATTATCGTATTCAAGCGGGAACTTCTGCAAGTCCGAAACCTCGTTCGGAATTGATCATTAAACCCACAACAGCAGTAAGTTCCACGCTTTATTTTGATGCGGATGCCAACCGGTTGGCCAAATTGGAATTAGGGGATGGTGCGGCAGCTTCTACGTTTACTTTGGGAAGTTCGGTAAAAATTAAAGGGGGCGAAGACGGAGGAACCGGCCCTGGTTTATTGCGTGTGAATTATAAATCGAAAGTAGTTGTTCCCGCAGACGTTACATTAACTTTAGAATCGGATTCGTTTAACGCAGGATTGTATTTGGGATCGCCTTCGCAACGGTCCCTGGTCTGTACGGGAACGGGCAAAGTAGTGGTAGAACGGGATCATTACGGATTGAGGGGCTGGAGATTGTATAGTCATCCGTATCGCACGGACATTGATTTACAGCAAGTGGCGGACGATATTGATATCCCCGGTGCAGGAGGTACGGCGGAAGGATTTTATAGTAATTCCAATACAAGTTTGAATGCAGCTTGGTGGTATGATTACAGCAAAGCAGATACTACCCAGACTTCTGATCCTGCGTGGACTGCATTTACATCGGCCAAAGGATCCATCATTTCAGGCAACGCCAATAAATGGAAGAAACATACACCGTTGTTGTTATTTAATCCAGGAGCAGTAAAAGGATCGGGCGCGTTCGATAATCCCAATTCCGCTACGTATCAAGCGGGAAAAATTCAATTGAGTTACACGCTGGATAGCACAGCAGTGTATTTGAACGATGGTACAACCCAAACAATTTCAACCGGTACATTACCATCCACCAGTAATTATTTTTTCATCACAAACCCATTTACTACGCCGATTAAATTGTGCAGAATACAGGGTTTGAATTCAACCACTGTGGATCCTTATTTTTACTATTGGAAGCAACGTAGAAATACGGTAACCGATAATTTTGCTCCAGCAGAATGGCAAGCGGAAAAGATATTTACGGGATCCGCGCTTCGGGATTCAAATATATCTATTCCCGCCTTTGGAGTAATTTTAGTTCGATTAAAGAACTCTGGATCTACCACCTTCACAATCCCCGAAAGTGCTAAACAAATCAGTAATTTCAATTACATCATTGGCGGCGCAAAATCGGTATCCGGAACAGGTCAAATGTTTGTGGATGTAAATGGTAATGATTTAGGTGCTAATAGCATTGAATTGAAATTGTTGGTGAACGATAGTTTAGAATCAGACCGAGTGTTGATTTACGATGAAACAGGGGCAAGTTCTCAATACACAACCGCGGATGCGAAGAAGTTTGTAAATACGGATTTCCCTAATGTGTTTGCGTTGACCGCGGATCAAAAACCCGTAGCCTTGAATCTGCAAGATATATCGTCAGAAATAAATAGTGGAAAATCAGAAGTGGCGATTTCCTTGGGGGTACAGCGAGATGATGCTAAAAAATACCCATCATTATATCTGCAATTATCAGCTAATAATACAGATTTAGAAATTTCATTGCGAGACAAACTAACTCAAAAAGAAACGTTGTTGCAAACAAGCGGTAAGCAAGGATTGATATTTAGTTCAAACGATAGTTACATCCAACGGTACGAATTGGTTTTACGCAGATCAACCGCTTCAACTAAGGATGTGGTTCAGGAAAATTCGGCTACCGGAAATGTGGTAATAGTTCCCAATCCATCCACTGATTTCATTCAGATAAAAGCTTCTAACGGTTCGTGGTATCAGGGTGAAGTGCAGATTTGCGATTTATCCGGAAGAATACTTCTTGTAGAAACACAGGGTAAGGAGAACCCAATCTCCATAGCCAATTTACAACCTGGAATGTACGTAGTGAAGACTGCGGTTGGATCAGTAATGGTTAGAAAGAACTAAGGGAAATTAGGAAAAGGAACGAAGAGTATAAAAAACAAATAATTACGATAAAGAGATGAATAAAAACGATATGAAAATTGCGTTGCGGGCAGTATTGGTGTTGGTGATTATATTGTCAGCAGGTACCTTGATGGCGCAAGTGGGTATGCGAAATTTTACTGGAAATTTGGGTGGGTCATCGGGCGGAAGCAGCGGTGGAACGGGTGTTCCCATTGATGGAGGATTATTAGCCGCCATTGCCGGTTCTGCTGGGTATGCTTATAAAAAGTTGAAGTCGAAAGAATAATTTTACCACACCACATCGATGTTGAATTAAATTTGAATTTACCCTGTCTTTATCCTTTAAATCGTTGTATTCTTTGTGGATAAAGACAGGAAGATGGTTTAATTTTAAAATGACAATAAACCAAGTATTCTGTAAGGAAATCGTATTTCCTACAAAGATTTTTTAGTGAATATTTTGTGGATAACCTCAATTGGTTACCTTTGCAATCGGTTAAATAGGCAAATCTTGCATACTCATCAGTATGTTTGGTTTTATTTAACAATAGAAGCAAAGTAAATCATGATTAAAAGTATCAAGAGGAAAATTTCGTTACCGATATTATACACCATATTCATTGGGTTATTTTCTATCAATGTTTCTTTTGGTCAATCTGTTGAGTACGCATTTGGCTATGAGCAGCCCAAGTCTCAAGCTATTTACGACGAAATTGATAAGTATCAAGCAGAAATTTCTTCGAGGCTAAGAAAATACTTCGACAACAACAAGTTTATGGTTGTAGTTGATGTTACGGAAAAGGAAAGAGAAATTGAGAGAATACCTGGGATTTCAGAGAGTATTACGGTGGATACGGGTATGTCTATCGACTATCTGCCGGGTTTGCCTTATCACCCATCAATAAAGAAAAAGTCGATTGATGTTTATCCCAAAAAGCCTTTAAATAAAATAATTCAGAAGTATTTTAAACATTCCGTACAGGTATTAATGGACACTTCGTACAGTAAAAATGCTTTGAATTTTGCGGAGGAGGTTGTGATGGGTTCAGGGTTGATTTTTTCAAAAAACGGGGATGAAGTGTTTGTTGAATATCAACCATTTCCAAGTAAATACCCAGGAATGGAGGATGAAGGGAGTCAATCAACAGCACCCGCTTTTGACCCAGAAGACTCTAATAAATCTTTATTAAGGGATTTTGCGGAGATTTTAGATAAAAAATTCAATCGTACGGAAGATTTAACTCAAGAGCAGACCAAGCTGTCCCAAATCTTAGTTTGGTTGATTGTGGGATTGATGGTAATTCTTTTGGTGGCTATTGTTTTGTATTTTTCAAGAAATTCAAAAAAAGAGAAGGAAAAAGAGAAGGAGAAGTTAATACTTCAGACGGAAAAGGAGTCAAAAGAAGTTGCTGGTTTGAAGGATCAACTTACCAAATTATCTGATAGCATAAAGAGACCTCACGATAAGGATTTAGAAACAGAAGAATTGGCTGATTTAGCGGAGTTGAAATCATATGTTACCCGCGAATTTTTATCGAACAACGAGAAGATTGCTGACTTTTTGAACTCGGGGTTAGATGAAAACAATGACGATGAGTTGGTGAGAATTGCCGCGGTAATTGTTAATGTGAATAAACATTTATTCCGATATCTAAAGCCTCATTTATCGGTTGACAGGCATTTTCAACTCAAGGAAGAAATACAAAGTACAAAACCATTGAGTCCCGCAGACCAATTGGTATTACTTCAAGGATTTAGAAAGTCAATTACCAACTATAAGCCGGATTCTAACGAATTCCAGAAAAAAGATATTTTCCAGTTTGTGGAACAGTTGAATGAGAATCAAATCATACAGTTGATAAAAGACGAGAGTGAAGATATGACGGCCATTTTATTGGCTCAAGTACCGGCCGAGAAATGTATGAATGTTCTTTCTAAGTTTGAAATTGCGAAACAGACAATTTTATTACAACGTATGTCGGGTATTGACGATATACCGATTACAGTGTACAAACAAGTTGCTGAACATTTCTCTCAAAAGGCGTTAACTGTGCAAGACATGAAACACGTAGCAGTAGATGGCCTTTCGGCGATATTAAAGTTATTGGATACATTGCCAATTTATCAGCAACAAGTGTATCTAGAAGATATGGCTAAGTACGATATCGATTTAGCGAAGAAAATTAGAACAAGGTTTGTGACGTTTGATGAAATAGCTCGAATTGATGATCTAGTAATACGTAAAGCATTGGAGAATTTGGATTCTAAGATTATTTCTGTCGCCTTGGTTGGTGCTGATTCTGAAATAGTGAATAAAATACTATCTCAAAAGCCAAGCAGAGAGCAGATGTTAATTAGAACGGATATAGAATTTAATGCGGATGCAGCGGTTGATGAAATTGAAAAAGGCAGAAAACTTGTTATTTCTAGAATTCGTGAGTTTTTATCTATGCAATAAAGTTATGAGAGTTATTTTTCTTGCCTTGTTTATGGTATGGATAGGTGTTTCGTCAGCACAGATGAGACCTACTACTCGTAAAGGCGATCGATTAGAGGTACAATTAAATTATCTAATTGATAAGTTACCCTATAACTTACAAGATATGCCACTAAATACTAAAAGAGTGGCCTTATTTGAAATAAAATCGGATATAAATTCGGTTTATTTAAGTAAATTAGATTTACGTAATAGTTTAACTCAGCAACTCATCAATGCGGGATTAACGGTTGTGCAAGTACCAGAATTCGAGGATAGAATTACGCTGAAAGTAAGAACCACGGATTCTTCTTTTAAAATCGATAATAGAACGGGTGTTTCTCGTTTAAAATCCGACAATAAAAAGCTGATTTCTGTTTGTAATGATTATAATGTCCAAGGTTTATTTAATTGTCAGGTATATTTTGATAGTTTGAACGGACCCAAAATGGCATTAAGTTTATTGCAACCGGCAACCAAAAGTATCTTGTGGATGAAACAAGTGGATTTGCGAAGTGATGTTATTGTAAATCCTCACCATGTTTCGTTTGGTGTTGCTGCTGGGCTGCATCCGGAAAGTAGGGGACAGCGGCGCGGTGTTCGGCAGCTTGGTCGTTTCAAAAAGCACACGCTGCCCGGCAATGGATGCGGTAGAACCTGCTTGCCAGAAACAGTTATCAACATCAATTCCGGAAACCGTCGAATCAACGTCTAGCGCCTTGTCCGTGGTGCCGTGATACCAATCGTCGAATAAAACATTCTCGACGCCTCGCAGGTATGGGCCTACTTGGTTGCAGAACCCGCCGCGG
>CAZKOM010000032.1:0-20251 GCA_964554385.1 uncultured Flavobacteriaceae bacterium
TGTTTGATGCAGACGATGCCATGATTCGCATCGATATGAGTGAATTCATGGAGAAATTTGCGGTTAGTAGATTAGTGGGGGCGCCTCCAGGATATGTAGGATATGAAGAGGGTGGTATGCTTACGGAAAAAGTTCGAAGAAAACCGTATAGCGTAATTTTGTTTGATGAAGTAGAAAAAGCGCACCCTGACGTGTTCAACTTGTTATTACAAGTTTTGGATGAAGGGCAGATGACCGATTCTTTAGGTCGTAAAATTGATTTTCGAAACACCGTGATTATCATGACTTCCAATATTGGATCTAGACAATTGAAAGACTTTGGAACGGGCGTTGGTTTTGGAACGATTAATAAAGAAGCAAGTAGGGAGAAAGATGCAAAACAGGTGATTGAAACCCAATTGCGTAAGTTTTTCTCTCCAGAATTCTTAAACCGAATTGATGATGTAATCGTCTTTAATTCTTTGGCCAAAGAAGAAATTATTCAGATTTTGGATATCCGAATGAAGAAGGTTTTGAAGCGTATAGCTGATATTGGCTACCATGTAGAGTTAACAGATACGGCGAAATCCTTCTTGGCAGAAAAAGGATTTGATCCTGATTTCGGTGCCAGACCACTGCAACGTGCCTTACAGAAATACATGGAAGAGCCATTGGCTGAACAGGTACTGCAAGGGAATTTGAAAGAAGGATCATATTTGAAGGTTGATCACGCTGAAGGGGCCGATGAATTACTAATTACAGTAGCTTCTAAGCAATTGGATGCTCCAGTTACTGAAACTTTAGCTATTGAGGGGTCTAGTGAAACTAAAACATTGGGTTCAGGCGAATCTGAAGCGGCGAAACCAAAGCGAGGAAGATCGTCAAAAAAAGATGGTGAGGAAAAGTAATTAGTTGTTCCGAGGCGGATTAGTTAGGCATCCCCAATTGGAATTTGGAACTCAATAAAAACTGAAAAAAAATATATAGGTTCTTAGAAAAATCTGCGGATTTCTAAGAACCTATTTTTATAATAGGGTTGATTTACTGAATCTATTCGTATTCCACTGCTGGTAGCCGAGTGGATGAAATAGATATTTGAATCGGTCACTTCAGTGATAATACCAACATGTCCGCTAATTCTCCGTGAAGCATTACTGCCGGTAAAACAAATAACATCCCCAGGTTTTGCTTCTAATTTTGAAACTTGCACTCCGGCTCCGTGGAACCCACTGGAACTTGCAGGTGTTTTTATTCCTAATACGCTGGAATAACAGTAACCAACAAATCCGCTGCAATCAAATCCTTGTGGGGTTTTCCCGCCCCCACGATATCGGGTACCCATATGCGTATATGCTTCTTGTAGTAAGGCATTTATTTCAGGTAGACCTATAGATTCAGATACAATTACATCGGATTCAACAGATTTACTGGAAATCTGTGCCTCTAGGTTAGTATACGTACCGCTGAATAAACAACAAAAAGCAATAATTAAATTTCTCATTGTGAATTAATTAAGTAGTTTAATCATTGATTTGTATCGTTCGGCATAGGTATTACCTACTTTTTTTCCTTTAGATTCCCAACGTTGTTTCATATTTTGTACCCGATTACCAGGGTTGGGATGGGTACTTAAGAATTCGGGAATGTTACCTTTTTGCTCTTTTTCCATTTTTTCGAAGAACCCTGCTGCACCTGTTGGGTTGTAACTTGTTGCATACAACCAGTCTACAGAACAATTGTCGGCTTCGGTTTCCGCATCGCGTCCGTAGCTTAACTGCGCTAAGTTGGTTGCGATTCTCAATAACTGCGCTTTGTCTGCTCCAAAAATTAATTCTAGCAATAAATTCACGCCAAATTCACGGGTTAAAGCATCGGTAGAATGTCTTTTTTCAGCATGAGCCATTTCATGCCCCATTACACCCGCCAATTGATCTTCGCTTTCTAGATACTTCATCAGCCCTGTATACACATAAATAAAACCACCGGGGGTACAGAATGCGTTTTGGATGGTATCGTTCTTTATTAATCGAACTCTCCAAACAAAGTCTTTTTTATGCTCTAAAAGATTGGTAGCCAATATGCTGTCGCGAATTCCATAAACATAATTGTATATTTTTGAATTTTGTGCGGAATCAATTATTACCATGGTGGGATCATTTTCTATACTACCTGCAACTTGTTGACCTAAAGCAACATCATTCTCCACCGGGAAGATATTTACTTTACCAATCCATGAAGAACAAGCGGAAACCCACAAGGTGGCAGAACCAATAAAAATCCAAATAAATACGTTGCGTTTTGCAGTTTTCGACATAATAATTCGCCCGCACAGAAGCAAGAAATGTGCCAAAGCCGATAAATGGCCTAGGATTTTAAAATGGATAATCTAAACCAATTACAATATTGGTTTCATTAATAAGATACTTGCCAAACCCAGTTTCCAATCCTTTGGCTAAAACCCAACGATTTTCAATTGCTTTTGAGGGATCGCGCAATGGCCAACCCCAATCCAATCGGAACATGAAAAATTCCAAATCAAAACGCATCCCAATTCCTGTATTTACAGCAACTTCACCAAGGAATTTCTTGCGATTTATTACTCCATAACCTGCAGTAGATCCTCCTGCATCGGAAAAATTCCAGATATTACCCGCATCCATGAAAAGGGCACTTTCAATGAAGTTTTTAATCAACGTAAATCGATATTCAACATTCGCCTCGTAAATTATTTCCCCACTTCGGTCAATAATAGTACCCACGGAACTTGGTGTATTTCCAGGCCCTAACCCTCGAGGTCTCCATCCCCTCAACGAGTTGGAACCACCAATAAAATAGCGTTTATCGTAGGGGATAACCTCACTATTTCCATATGGTATCGCTAGGCCCATTTTTGCACGAACGGCAATACTGTTTAGTTCATCCAAGGTAATCCTGTACCGAAATTCGGTTTCAACTTTGGAGTATTGAAAATAGTTTACGCCCAAAAATTGGTAGTTAGAATCGGGATTATAATTGGGTTCAAACAAATATCGATACAACCGATGTAAGTTGCCTGATGCTTCGAAGCCCATTCGTATGAAATAGTAATTTGCGCCTGGCTTGTTTCTATCGTTCGCGAGAATTATACCTACTTTGGATGCAGATATAAGTTGATTGGTAAATACACGTTTTACGAAATCTTGGTCCAACTGAGGCAGTTTCGGCAAGAAATCATTGCTTAATACGTTGCGGTTATAGCTCACTTCCAACGGAGTGTAATACCAGCTTAATTTGGGTCGAATGAATTGAAAAGAAATACTCGCTGGTAGACTACTTCTTAGGAAGTTAGGGTTATTTTCAAATTGATAACTCAGAGAAAAAACGGTGTTTTTACGTTCGAAGACTTTCCGGGAATCGAGTTCATTAAGCAATCGAAAATTGGGTAAAGAGAGCTGAGCATTGACCCCCTGTTGTATACCTTGAGCAAAATTAAAATCCCCGATATTTCCGCGTTTAAAGATTGCCTCCCAAGAGGTAATGCTTGAAATCCTCAAATTTTCCGCATTGCCAAACACATTTCGGTTGGTAAAACTAAGAATACCTGCCAAACCAAAACTCTGTTGAGATTGAGTTTGAAAGTTGGTTCCTGAACTACCTTGAGGCGAGTACAAAACTTGGGGTTCTGCATTCCAAAACATCCGTGGATAGGCTTTCGCCGTAAGAAAAGTGGAAATTGTCTCTGTGGCACTATCTAATTCTTGACGTATATCCACGAAAGAGAAAATACCCAATTCCACCAATGCTTGATAGGTTTGGTTGGTTTTGATTTGCGAATACAAACTCCCTGAATCTATTTGTAATAACGGTGTTAGCGTAGAAAGGTTGATCGTATAATGATTGAGTTTTAAAACTTTTCCCGGTAATACCACCACCTCTGGAGTATTGAGTTCTTTATACTTTGAACTGCATTGAATCTCTAAATACAATTTCCCAAATTTAAACGGCTTGAGTTCTTTGGATTTGGCACTGCTCGGTGGACTTACAATTAAATATACACTTCCTTCCTTTTGAGAATAGGCGGTATCGATTTCGTACCGGAAGCAAGATGGGTTGGCCTCAAAATAACCCCGATCTCTTAATTCGCTGGTTAATAGAGTTTTCGCGTCGTTGAGGTTGTTTAAATTCAACGGCCAATATTGCCTGTAAATAGGTTTTTTGGCAATAATGGAGTCTACCACAAGAAGTACGTTTGAATCTACCGATTCTGTAACAAAGGATTTTAATTTATAGGGTCGTTCTGGATAAATATGGTATACTACCTTTGCTTTACGCTTGCTTTTATAAACCATTTGAGAAACTCGGGCGTCGAAATAACCCTCATTGAAAAGGTAATCACGGATGTTATCCGATGATAATTTTGTTAGGGCTTCCGATACTAAGACGGGGGGTTCACCCCATTGATTTCTAAGTTTAGAACGCCAGGCTACGGAATCGTTTTTCTCGGGATGTTTGTAACTGCTTCCTATCGCATAACTCCACAAGAATACAGGTAAGCGATTGAATAGCACTCGTTTGTTCGGCCGATGTAGGATTTGAGCTTTTAGATCGCCCTCTTTCAGTGTCTTATTGTCGTGGACTACAACTAGGTTTTTTCGAAGCAAGAATTGTTCGTCGGGGATTGTTTTCTTTACCCCACAACTGAACAATACCATCGTAATCGAAAAAAGCAGTCCAATTGCACTACTCCAAGGAAAATAAAGATATTTGTGTTTTTTATATGCCAAGTCAATCTCAGTTGAAACACCTGAGCTCGCTCAAGTTATCCAAATTCAGACAAAAATATGCGCAATTTTTGGTGGAAGGGCGAAAAGCAGTAGAGGAAGTATTCCACAGTCAGTGGAAGGTGTTGGGGATTTGGTGCACCCAAGAGTTTGTAAACAAACATAGTCCAGGATATCCTTATGAGATTATGACGGTATCGGACAATAAAAAAATCTCCTCGATGGAAACACCGCCTGGGGTATTTGCGTGGGTAGAAATGTTGCCATTGGACGAAATTATCAAACAGAAAAAGGTCTTAGAGATAGAGAAATCGAATCCCAAATTCACCCTGGTTTTAGATGGTATTAGTGACCCCGGGAATCTAGGTACATTAATTAGATTGGCCGATTGGTATGGACTGGATGAAATTATTGCCAGTACGGATACGGTGGATTGTTTCAATCCAAAGGTATTGTCGGCTACAATGGGTTCTTTTTTGCGCGTTGGAATTCGATATGTGAGCATTCTTGATTGGATGGAAACCTACCCGGGTGTGGTTTTTGGTGCCGATTTGGTTGGGGAGTCTGTGTATAACTGTGAGGTGCCGAGTCAATCAGCATTAATTATTGGTAGTGAATCTCACGGATTGAGATCTGAGGTGAAAGCTGCGTTACGGCGATTTATCACCATTCCTAGGATAGGCGAAGCAGAAAGTTTGAATGCGGGTATTGCTGCGGCGATTGCAATGGATAATATGTTGCGAAAAATGCAAATACTTCCATCGAAATAATGATGACATAGCGATCGTTGTATAGTAAATTTGTGTTTTTGGTATTTTAGAGGTAATGAGTTCCACCGTACATCAAAGTCTGCAACAGTATATCCGCGCATACCATAAACAACAATGGATGCAGGGAATATTGCGATGGTTGATGGTGGTTTCCTTCATTTCGGGGTCTGTATTTTATTTAGAATATATACTGTGGTTAAGCAGTGTTTACAAGACATTGTTATTTATTGGCTTAATATCCACGTTTGCTTTTTGGGGCTATACTTGGATTCTGAAGCCACTGATACATTGGTATGGTGGATCAGGCCGGTTAACAGAAGAGGAAGCCGCCAAAAAAATTGGGCAAGAAATCCCTGTCATTGGAGATAAATTACTCAACTATTTACAGTTAAATTCCGAATCTCGATTACCTGCCTCAACCTTTATAAACCTTGGTCTTATCCAAGCTTCCATAGAACAGAAGACGTTGGAGTTATCCAAAGTTCCTATTGTAGAATCATTGCCTTGGGGAGAATACCGGAAGTACATCAAGAAAGCGAGCCTAGCGTTAGTTTTTATAGGTGTAATTTACATTTCACAAGCGTCCAAATTAGGAGAAGGAATTCAACGAATGGCGCATTTCACCAAAACCTATGTACCCCAAGCACCTTTTAATATTCAGTTTTCAAATCCATGGGAGATTGTAGAAGGTTCTACATTGTTATTGACATTGAATATTGAAGGAAAATTGTTGCCAGAATCAGTAGAACTATGGAGTGAGGGTCAAAACAAGAAGTTTAGAAAAACAGGTCCCTCTAGTTTTGTATTCCGAAAGGAAGATGTTCGAGAGTCTGTTACATTTTGGGTAAAAGCGGCGGGTTTTGAATTTGGACCTTATGAAGTGCGTGTAATAAAACGACCTCAATGGGAAGCGATAGAATTGTATGCGGATTATCCCGATTACACGGGGGAGGTGGATGGTCCATTAGCTGTTTCGAGTGGCCTTTCTGTGCCAGAAGGAACCATGTTGAGTTGGAAATTAAAAACAAAGTATGCCGATAAATTATGGCTTACGAAGGGGATTAATAATTCATGGTCGCAGCCAACAGAAATTGGTAAAAATTATCAATTATTTGTTAAATCTCCAGTGGAACTCCGGTTTTTATTACAGGGTAAATTAGGCGCAGTTTCAGACACAATTGCTACTTCAATTGCTGTTATTTCGGATCTTTATCCCAATGTAGATGTTCAATCTACGGCCGATTCTTTTAAAATTGGAACTTGGTATCTATCGGGTTTGGCCAGCGATGATTATGGGATTTCCACGGTTAAGTTTTACTATCGCGCAATGGGTAAGGGTTTATCGGTAAAAGATACCCAATGGCAGTATAAAACCGTGTTTGAAGGACAAAAACAGCAAATAGGTATTGCATTTGGTCTAGATAGTAGGCAACTTGTACCAATCAATGCTTCGGCTATTGAATATTATTTTTCTGCCGTGGATAATGACAGGTTGAACGGAGGAAAAACCACAAAAACGGAGATTAGAACATTAAAGTTATTGGATGAAATTTCCCTGTTGCGGTCCTTAGAAAAACAGGAAGCAGGAATAGGAAAAGGTATGAGTTCTGGGGTGAAGGAATTAAAGGAAATGCAACGTGAGGCGGGCAAGTTGCAAGAATCCATGCGAAACGAACGAAGTTTAGATTGGAATCAAGAAAATCAAGTTGAAAAGTTCATTCAAGAGCAACAAAAAATGCTCAATACGTTAAAACAGTTGCAACAAAAGCAAGAAAAAATTAACGAACAGAAGAAGAATTTGAATCCAGTAAAGCCTGAATTACAGCAAAAAAAGGATGAAATAAATAAGCAGTTGAAGCAGTTGTCGAATCCAGAAATGCAAAAGTTATTGGAGGAAATCAATAAATTACTTCAACAAAAAGCAGATAAACAACAACTTCAGCAAAAGATGGATGAGGTTAAATCCATGAATCGACAGCAAGCCATGGAGTTGGAGAAATTAATGGAGCAATTAAAATCATTGGAACTAGAGGAAGCCGTGGATTTGCAGGTTAAAGCCATGCAAGAGTGGATCGAAAAACAGGAAGCATTAGAGAAGAAAACCCAAGGGGCTAATAAATCGGAACTAGCAGAGTTGAAAAAGGAACAGGAACAACTCAATCAAGAATTGAATAAGTTGGATGAAGGAAGTAAAGAAATTGAAGAAAAGAATAAGGCGTTGGAAACTCCCATGGATTTAAACCAAGGCGAAAAAGCGAGAAATGAGGCCAAAGAAGAAGCAAGGCAAGCTGCTCAGAATCTGGGGGAGCAGAAAAAAAGTGCAGCCACCGAAAAGCAACGAAAATCGGCCGAAAAAATGAAGGAGGCTATGCAACAATTGGAACAGAGTTTCCAAAAAGAGCAAGAAAAAAGAATGGCTGAAGATTACCAGACGCTTCGAGCCCTGTTAGATAACTTAATAGAATTATCGGGTAGACAGGAGACACATTTTTTAGAATTAAGAAAGATAAATGCAGATAATCCTCGCTTAAGTTTTCTCAACAAGGAACAGATGAAATTAAAAGAAAGTTGGTTGTTTTTAGAAGACAGTTTAGAAGCTTTAGCCAAAAGACAAATGGCAATTAATCAGTTTGTTACCAAGGAATTAAATGGAATAAACTACCGCATGGAGGAAGCTTTGGAGCGTTTAAGGATAAGGAATTTACGTCAAGCAGCTGTGGAAGAACAATACGTAATGTCCGGCATGAACAGTTTAGCGGATATGCTGATGGAGAGTTTGCAAAATATGCAGCAGCAAATGCAACAGCAACAAAAAGAAGGGAACCAGGCATGTTCTAACCCAAACAACTCAGGAAAAGGAAAAGGGAAGCCAAAACCAGGAGGAAAATTATCCGAAGGTCAAGAAAAATTAGGCGAGCAGTTGCAGAAATTACAACAAATGAAACAAGGGAAATCCGGGGGAGCTAAGGGTGGGCAGAATCAAAAGCCCGGAGAAGGAGAAAATAATGGCGACGGCGATGAAAGTAAACGGATGAACCAGGAATTGGCGAAAATGGCATTAATGCAGGAACAACTGCGCAGGCAAGTTGAGCAGTTAAGGAAGGAATTGGGAGGCGGCGATCCAAGTACCAATCAGTTGCTTAAAGAAACAGAGCAATTGATGGAGCAACAAGAGCGTGATATTGTTAATGGTAAAATTGGAGCGCAAAATGTAGATAGACAAAAACAGATAATGACTCGTTTACTGGAGCACGAAAAGGCCGATAGAAAACAAGGCGAAGAGGATAAACGGGAATCAAATAAAGGGAATGGAATAACTGCGGAGGTGCCGCCCGAAATTAAAGCAGAAGTACTAAAAAAAGTAAGCGAAAAAGAACAATTACGTAAATCTCTACCTGGTTTAACTCCGTATTACCAAAACGCGAATTCGGAATTTTTAAGAGGCGTGCGATAGTTTTGTATCTTTGCAGTTTATGGCTAAAACCTTAATAACTGCTGCATTGCCTTACGCTAACGGACCTGTTCATATTGGACATTTGGCAGGTGTGTATATCCCCGCGGACATTTATGCTCGTTTTCAACGACTTATGGGGGAAGAGGTATTGTTTGTTTGCGGCAGCGATGAGCATGGTGTTCCCATTACCATGCGAGCAAGAAAAGAAGGGATTACGCCCCAAGATGTAGTGGATCGTTACCATGCAATTATAGGTCAGTCCTTTGCCGATTTAGGAATTTCATTCGACATATATTCTAGAACATCTTCTGCTACTCACAAAGAGATGGCTCAAGAATTCTTTAAAAATCTATTGGATAAAGGAGTTTTCGAGGAAATAAAAAGTGAGCAGTATTTTGATGCCCAAGAGCAACAGTTTTTAGCGGATAGATATATTTTAGGAACCTGTCCTAAATGCAGTAATCCCGATGCCTACGGGGATCAATGCGAAAAATGTGGATCTACATTAAGTCCAAGTGAATTAATTTCCCCTCGAAGTGCTTTGAGCGGGACTCCGCCAGAATTGAAAGAGACAACAAACTGGTATTTACCCTTGGGACAAATCCAAGAGGACTTCTTAAACGATTGGATTAACAGTAAGAATTCTTGGAAATCCAATGTTATAGGCCAGTGCAAAAGTTGGTTGAATGACGGGTTGAAATCAAGAGCTATGACTCGAGATTTGGATTGGGGAATTCCTGTTCCTGTGGCAAATGCTGATGGCAAGGTATTGTATGTGTGGTTTGAGGCACCGATTGGATATATTTCAGCAACTAAGGAAAAGCTGCCTGAAGATTGGCAATCTTGGTGGACCGGTGATTCTCAATTGATACATTTTATTGGTAAGGACAATATTGTATTTCACTGTATAATTTTCCCGGCAATGTTGCACCTACGAGGGGATGGATACGTGGTGCCCACGCAGGTTCCAGCCAATGAATTCCTTAACTTGGAAGGCCAGAAAATCTCAACGAGCCGGAATTGGGCTGTTTGGTTAAATGAGTATTTGGAGGAATTGCCTAACCGCAAAGATGAATTGAGGTATGTGTTAACTTCAATTGCACCAGAAACCAAAGATTCTGAGTTTACCTGGAAAGATTTTCAGACAAGAGTTAACTCGGAGTTAGTAGGTATTCTGGGGAATTTCGCTAATAGGGTAATGGTGCTCATGCATAAATATTATCAAGGGACATTACCTGAAGTGGAAGATTTTCCTCAGTATCGGTTAGAGAAAATATCAGCAACCGTATTGGGTATAGAGTATAATCTGCAGGCCCGAAATTCACAGTTATTATATGATCAGTACATCGCTCCTGTGAAACAGTTATTGACTGAATACCGATTCCGTGATGCACAATTCACATTTATGGAATTAGCGCGTTTGGGGAATAAATTTTTAGCTGATTTAGAACCTTGGAAATTGGTAAAAACGGATGAAAAAGCCACGGCGTTTATTATGCGTCAGGCAACCGATTTACTATTAAATATAGCCTTGTTGATGGAGCCTTTCATGCCGGAAGCATCTCAGCGCTTATTGAATCAGCTAGCGGTAGGGGATGTGAATTCATTGAAAACTACGTTTTGGTTAGAAAGTAAGTGGTTAACAATAGCAGCAGGTCAGCAATTAAACTCCGCAGAACTATTATTTCAGAAAATTGAAGATGATGTTGTGGACTTTCAAATTCAAAAGTTGCAGTCTTCATTAACCGTAAATAATGGTAACGCGGGGATTTCTCAATCCAATAAAGGAGTGACGAAAGAAAGCAACGAACAAGCCGGTTCAAAATCAAAGAGTCAGATCAATGGTTCAGCTGATGAGGCTACATCCAGTACCGGAGTACCTGACATGAAAACGGTTATAGTAGCGGAAAGTGCGGGATTGACAGATAAAAAGCCGCTTATTGATTTTACTGATTTTGCGAAAATTGATTTACGCGTTGGAACTGTTATTGCTTGTGAAAAGGTTGAAAAAGCCGATAAATTATTAAAATTAACGGTGGATTTGGGGGAGACGGAACCTAGAACTATTGTTTCTGGGATAGCTATGCATTTTTCTTCCGATGAAGTAGTAGGTAATCAAGTGGTGGTGGTAGCCAACCTCGCACCGCGGAAAATGAGAGGTATTGAAAGCCAAGGTATGATCCTAATGGCGGAAGATGCTACTGGGAAACTGGTATTTGTAAGTCCGAAATCAATGGTAAGTTCGGGTAGCGGCGTTTCTTAAATAATCGACGGAATATCGATTTTCTTTCTTCCAATGTATTCACGTAGTTTACCGCAATAGACATCATTTTATCTACGATGTCCTCGTTGCTGAACAACCGAAAATAGTTGCCAATTTCACTTTGATTGACGCTGTTGGCTTCCAAATTTGGTTGATTTGAAAGTTTGTTCAGCCAAGTGTTTTGCGATTTTTTATTTTTTTTGGATTTGATTTCCAAGGCCGTGAATGGTTCTGCAAAGGGATTAATGGGGTCTATAACTAAGTTAGATCCTTTGTTAAAGTTTTGAAAGGAATTCCCACTAATTTGGTGAGGGAATAATGAAAAATATTTACAAATGAGCTGTCCCGTATGCACGGTTAATTCTGGTAGTACAGGCACGCCCATCTTACTTAGTGCCGCGGAATTACATAATTGCTCATACTGTCCTCTGATGGGAATAATAATTAACTTCTTACCTAAATACAGCGCTTCCGCTGGGGACTCAAAGCCACCCGCAGTAATGAGTCCCGCACAATGAATCATGGAATTGCTAAATGTGTCTTTGTCTACCGGATAGCAGGTAATATGCTGATGTTTTTGTGGTTCTTTTACCTGAGAAGTGAAAATGTGAATGGGGACAAAGTTGAGCGAACTCAAATTGTTAATTAGTTCTTTAATGGAGTATTGAGGTAAATAAACGGTTAAATGGCCTTGATTACTTGGATTCGTCTGTCTAACAGATTCTTTGATTATCGGTGGTAAAATCCCCAAATCGTAGGGTAGGAAGTGTAAGCCGATATGTACCGATGCTTTACAATAGTTTTTAAGCACCCATTCTCCTAAAGTATCACTTTTTTCGGGTCTAGGTGATTTTGTATACTGAAAACTCGCTTGATGGCCCCAATGAACGGATTTCACTTTTCTTAATCGACAGGCTAATGATGTTAACGAATCAAAATCATTGATTATTAAATCGTATTGATGTACTGGAATAGAAACAATTTGCTTAATAATTTTAAGCGGATTCAATTGCTTGAACATCTTCCAGTAATCCAGTCCCCCACCGTGTTTGTAAAACAGTGAAATCCCCGACAAACGGTATTTTACGGGTAAATCTACAGGTAAATTGCAGTTAGAACCGGAAAGTAAAATATCAACAGTTCCATATTTTGAAAGGTATTGATATACCTCTGAGGCACGAGAAATATGGCCATTTCCTGTGGCTTGTACCGAGTATAATATTTTTAATGAGTTAGACAGCATCAGTAAAAGCTACCCAGGCAGGTACGTTGGAGGAAGGAATGACTCCAGGCATTGGTATTTTTAACAAATCTTGGAATTCATTTTTCTGTTTGATCTTTTCCTTTTTACTCAAGGGGTGGTGTGTATAAATGCTCCATTCCCCCTTTGAATATTCTAAGGAAGTGAGATTTTCTATCCAATCCCCGCTATTTAGATATCGAACAGATCCCTGATTATTGGAAATAATTCGGTCTTGTGGTTGATGAATATGACCGCAGCAGACAACGTCATATCCTTCTTGAATCGCCAGTTCGGCAGCGGTTTCCTCAAAATTGGCAATCCAGCTAACGGCTTTTTTTACCCCGGATTTTATCTTCTTGGAAAAGCTCATTTTTTCTCTCCCAAAAAATTCTGCAAATCGATTGATCTGATGGTTTACCCAAATGAGAATGTCATACCCCTTTCCGCCTAATTTTGCCAATATTTTGGCACTACCCTGGGTGGTAGCATCAAAAATATCACCGTGAAAAAACCATATTTTTTTACCGTCTTTTTCTAAAATCAATTTATCGTCTAAGATGATATTCCCCAATTCTATTCCTGAATATCGGCGCAATGCCTCGTCATGATTGCCCGTGATGTAATAAACCTTACAGCCTTTTTCCGCCATCTTTAATATTTTCCGCAATACTTGCATGTGAGAAGCGGGAAAGTAACGTTTTTTAAATTGCCAGATATCGATGATGTCGCCGTTTAAAACTAGAATTTCCGGTTTTATACTGGATAGATAATCACAAATGTCTTCGGCATGACAACCAAAGGTTCCTAAATGCAAATCACTCAGTACGCAAATGTCTAATTTCTTTTTGGTCATACTTTTAGTTACTCGAAATACCAACTGGTATGTTTCTACAATATTGAAAGGATAATAAATCATCGTTAAATCCACACGAGTTGATTTGTTTTGTTAACATGGATTTAACATAAAGGTATTATTAATACAAGATTTAGAGGTGATTTAAGCAAGGATATTTGTACACGTGCAAAATATTGTAGCGTCAAAAAGCAAATTTATTATTCGCGATTTAAGTTGGTTAACGTTTAATGGTAGGGTATTACAAGAAGCTGAGGACTCCGATAATCATCTTCACGATCGTTTGAAATTTCTAGGCATATTCTCGAATAATCTGGATGAGTTCTTTCGGGTTAGGGTTGCTACACTCAATAAAATGGTGAAATTAGGTGGGGCGGCGAAAATGCAATTGGAAACACACCCAGATAAAATTTTAAAGCAAATTCAAACCACGGTTGTAAGCCAACAAGCAACCTTTGAGAAGATATTCAGAGAAATTGTAGAAGAATTAGGGCAGAAGAATGTATTTCTAAAAACAGAAAAACAGATCAATAAGGAACAAAAAGAATTTGTAACTAAGTACTTTGATGAAAAGTTACATACTCGAATCGTGCCTTTGATGGTAGAGAGTATTCCGTCCATGCCGTTATTGCGGGATCGAAGTATTTATTTGGCCTGTGTTCTAGGGCACGATACCAATCCGCTGATGCAGCGTTATGCATTAATTGAAATTCCAGTGGGGGAATTGTCCCGATTTGTTATTCTTCCTTCTAAAAAAGGAGTGCATGATATTATGTTGTTGGAAGACGTTATTCGTTTTAATTTACCCTATTTGTTTGCTCCGTTTGGGTTTAATCGATTCATGGGTCATATTATTAAAGTAACAAGAGATGCGGAATTGGACATGGATAATGATTTAAATTCCAATGTGATTGACGAATTAGAGAAAGGACTTAAAAACAGAAAAAAAGGGAAAGCTACACGTTTTGTGTACGATAAGCAGATTGATCCTAATTTGTTAGATTGGTTGGTTAAACGCCTTAATCTGTCCAGAAAAGACAACCTGATTCCCGGCGGCCGGATTCATAATTTTAAGGATTTTATGGATTTTCCGAAATCGGTATTTCCCGATATTATTGAAAGACCAAAACCTTTTGTACACCCTTTGTTGCAACAGCCGTGTAGGATTTTAGATGTCTTAAACAAAACCGATGTAATGTTGCACTTTCCATACCATTCGTTTGATTCGGTTATTGACCTACTCCGGGAAGCAGCTATCGATCCGGCGGTGGTGAGTATAAAAATTACGTTGTATCGACTTGCATCGGATTCCAAAGTCATCAATGCTTTAATTAATGCAGTTAGAAATGGGAAGCAAGTGGTGGTGGTAATAGAATTAAAAGCCCGATTTGACGAAGAAGCTAATTTACGTTGGAGGCGAAGGTTAGAGGAAGAAGGGGTTACTGTGAAAATAGGAGTGCCTAACATGAAAGTGCATGCAAAAATTTGTGTGATCAAGCGCAGAGAATTCAATCAAACCAAACACTTTGGGTTTGTAAGTACAGGAAATTTGAATGAAAGTACGGCTAAAATTTACGGCGACCATTGTCTGTTAACCAGCAATCCCAAAATTTTAATGGATGTGAACAAAGTTTTTGATTGCTTAGAAAAAGACTCCCCCAATGTTGGTGTATTAAAATCGTTAAAGACCTTAGTGGCATCTCCGGTAAATACTCGGAAGTTCTTTCAAACCCAAGTTGAAAAGCAAATTGCATTAGCGAAAAAGAAGAAATCGGCATCCATGATCGTGAAGCTGAATTCGCTAAGTGATAAACCAATGATTGAAACGCTGTATGCAGCCGCCAAAGCAGGTGTGCGCTTGGATTTAATTATTCGTGGAATTTGTTGTGCGGTTTCGGATCAGAAATCGTTTAAGATGAAACCGAAAGCAATAAGTATTGTGGATCAGTATTTGGAACATGCCCGAGTAATGATTTTTGGAGAAGGTATAAATCGGCAGGTATTTATTTCATCGGCTGATTGGATGTCCAGGAATTTAGATAATCGAGTGGAAATTTCTTGTCCAATCGAAAATCCATTGTGGCAAGACGAGTTATCCCATATTATGAACATTCAGTTGAGGGAAAATCAAAAAGCACGAATTTTGGATTCTGCGCTCAGCAATCAGTACGTAGAAAAGAGAGAAGGAGAAGCTGATTGTCGTTCGCAATTATTAATCTACCAGTACCTTGCATCCAAAGAATACACCCTTGAATCTCGGAGCCATTGATATAGGCAGTAACGCTGTACGATTATTGGTGGCTCAAGCCATTCCCTATAAAAATGAAACGGTAGATTTTACCAAACTAAGTTTGTTGCGATTACCCTTGAGGTTGGGATTGGATGTTTTTGAATCGGGGTTCATTTCCAAAGAGAAAGTGGAGTTGTTGGAGAAAAGCATGGAAAGCTTTCGGTTGATAATGGAAATTTACGGGGTCACGCATTTTAGAGCATGTGCTACATCTGCCATGAGAGATGCCGGAAATTCGCCGGAAATTGTCCAATCTATTTTTAAAAAAACCGGAATTAATATTGAAGTAATATCTGGTAGAGAAGAGGCGGAGATCATTTATGAAACGCATTTACGACAGTCGGGGGCGCAAAATGGAAGTACCCTTTATATCGATGTTGGTGGTGGCAGCACGGAGTTAACGCTGTATTCGTTTGGAGAAAAGGTTTTGCAGGAGTCTTTTGATATTGGAACCATACGATTAATGAGTGGCAAGGTGAAAGAAGAGATTTGGGACGAAATTAAACGATCCGTAAAAGTTGCTGTAAAAGATCATAAACCCTTGAAAGTGGTGGGTAGTGGCGGTAATATTAATAAATTATTTGCGCTCTCTAAACAGAAAGAAGGTCAACCTATTAGTTTATCCCAACTGGAAACATTTTTGCGGGACTTAGGTTCCATGACCATGGAAGAGCGAATGCATACCTATCAATTGAGACAGGAGCGTGCAGAGGTGATTGTTCCGGCTTTGCAAATCTACACATCTATATTGCGATGGGCTGGAGCACGAGAAATTTCGGTACCTAAAATTGGTCTTGCCGATGGGTTGGTGAGGAATATTTATTACAATCAAATCTGATTATCTTGTTCTGAGTATAAATAAAAAAGGCTACCCATAATAGAGTAGCCTTTTTTATTACTGATTAAAGTTGTTTCAGTCTTTATGTCAGGTATATGATTATTTAATTATCACTTTGGTTGTTTCGTTCCCAACGGAAATGGCATAAATACCGGGTAAGCACATGGATAGGTTAATTGTGTTTAACTCAAACTCACTTTGGAAAACTACCTGCCCAAGTGCATTCGTTACCGATACAATTCCAGATTTATTCAAATTCACCAAGCCTGTACTAGGATTTGGATAAGCTAATAAAGGTTTGCTAGATAGAGCCAATTCAGTGTTGCTGTTAACCTTCATATTGTTTTGAACTTCAAAAACAGCTACCGTTCCACTTATTTCATTAGCAACAATCACATAAGGCTTACCTGTTGGGGAGTTTTCAGGTCGGATGAATTGAATGCCTTCAGGTCCATTATCTCCGCTGTAGAGGGTATTGCTTCTTGAATTTTTATAATCTTGATACACGGGATTTTTAGGGTCAGTAACTTTATAGACCATGACGCCACCGGTTCTTTCTAATGCAATAAATGCAAAATACTCGCCGTTGTATTCCGCTACAGTTGCACCCTCGGGTTCAGGGCCTTTTGCTCTACTCCGTGATTTGAATGTATTGTTTTCGTTATCGGCATTGAAAATTCTACCGATGGCTGGATGCTGAGAAGTAATTAATTCAAAATCGGCGTCGCTGTCGTAAACCAAAGAGCCGTCTTCAGGATTCCAAATACTGAAGGACCGGGCGCCTACACTGTTGATTTCGTCTAAGTCGCCATCCCCATCTTTGTCTTTACTTAAAGTAGTTACTCGGAATCTACCCAAAGCATGGCTTTCCATTAATTGTGCTGCGTTGGGGAAGGTGGCCGAATCCAATTTTACTGCCGAAACGGTGGTTCTTTCGTTTAATGGGGTGTATTCCTTTTCATCGCCTTCATTTGCCGTTAATAAATAAGTTTTCCCGTTAATGGTGAAATTATTTATCGCATCGGGGATATAAAAAGATTTTACGGGCCAATTATTCATTAATAGATGCCCAGAATTATCACTGGCATCAAATCCGAGAGAAGATTTACTCCAATCTTTAGTTCCCATAGCCCAAATTTTTGAAACACTTGCTTTATCAACATCGATTTCAGCGATGGCGTTGTTTTCTTGCAAGGTTACCCAAGCTGTTTTGTTGTCTGAAGATATAGTTACAAATTCAGGTTCAAAATCTTGAGATAATGTGCTCGGTGCGTACAATTTTCTAATACCTTGAGCTAATAAAATACTCTCTTGTGCATTAAACGAGCTGAAGCTCACCTCTTTTACATCGGCATTTGAAATCTTATCGGCACCTGCAGTTAAATCGATAATGGAAACAGATCCCTCAGGGTCAATAGAATAATCCAAATTTGGTTGACCTTCGTTTGCTGTAAGCACCTTTTTGCCATCGGGAGTAAAGGTGATCATATCGGGTAGAAAGCCAACTTCTACTTTATTGATGTATGTGCCATCGGTATCGAAGAAAACAACTTGACCACGAAGTTGTTCGTTGGCATTGGGAGAAGCAACAGCAACAAGGCCGTTTTTAACTGCCACAGAAGTTATTCCTCCATAGGACGACATATCAACTGTTTTGATTAATGTAATATCCTTTGGGTTGGAGAAATCAGCAATATCAAATCGATCCTGAATCGCACTTGTCATAAATAAACGTTGCGATTTTGCATCATGAACTACGATTTCCGTTGTTGAACCTTTTACTGGGTTGGGGTTGAAACTTTCAATGAAGTTCAACGAAATTTCTTGTTGGGGTACGGGTGATTTTCTATCGTTATCTTTAATATAAACGGTAAAGAAATTAGGCCCTGTTACGGTGATACCCGGAGTTTTCGATTCTAATTTCACAGCGAAGTACTCATCGCTTTCGGATGTATTATCGTTTAAAATTGGAATTTTAACATCAATACTTGATGCAGTGGATCCATCTATATTGAGTGTTTGCCCAGTAAAGGTGAAGTCCGAAGCGTTCGCAGTACTCCATGACCCAACCATTGGAGAAATTTGTAAAGTACCGGTGCTCGGGAATTGAACATTAATTTTCACAACCGCTTCTTTTGCATCTTCGTTAATTGCCACAAATCGACTTGAAAAAGTTACTTTGGTTTCGTAGATGAATGTAAAATCAAAAGGCTTAAATAGCATTCTATTTTCAGCATCTTTCACATTTTGAACGGTTATCGTATAGGAGGTACCTGCGGCAAATGAATTTGCATAGGTTAATGTTACCGTGTCTAAGGCAGTGCCGTTATTGCTACGTTTCAACGAAGTTAAACCACTAATACCTGTGTAGTTTGATGCATCAACAGCCGAAGCGGAATCCATGTCTCGAGAGAAAATAACTTTCAATGTATTGGAATTGACAAGTTCCCCTTTGGTTACGGTAGGAGAGCCAGGGAATCCCCATGCAGGCCAGGTTTGTGGAGCAGATCCAGAAGCGGCTCCTAACCAATTGGCGGTATCGTGAATTAGTGCTTTTAATTCGGCAATGGTGCCCGTAGTTTTTCCTGTGTAATAAGAGTTAGCTGTATTTCCGGAAACATTCCCTTTCGCGCCAGAAAATTCGATGGCGTTGGTTGCATTGGTTAAGGATGAAGGTAACATGGAAAGACTACCGCTGCAAGTGGTATTAGCGCTTAACCAAGCATTTGAACTCAAAGCTGTAATGTGGGTAGGGTTTGTGTTGCTGCCGGTGTAAACAATAATTTGATCTCCACCACTGGACAATCCGAATTTGCTACCTGTAATGCTACCAAGACTGGTTGAAGGGATATCGTTTTTAATTGAAATTATTGAACCTGAAGCAACGCCCGAAGCAGGGGCTGTCCAAACCAAACCTCCGGCACATTGTGCTGGGGAATTGGTTGTGAATTTAGCATCGGTAAAACGAATTTGAGTACCTGGTAGAATATCAACAAATGTTACTAGGGCGAATTCATCATCCGTAGCAAGTGCATTCATCCTATAGGCAACAAAGGCCAGGTCTCCTGCTTTAAATTGAGTTTGAACCGGTTGGGTTTTGAATGAAATTGTATTATTTCCTGTAGCTATATTTCCAATAGAATCACTGATAACAGTAGATTTCAATTGTACATAATAAACTTGATTATTCTTCAAGTTTGATGTGGGGGAAATGGTTAATAGTTTATTGGAGTAACTTGCTGTAAAGGTCACAGTGTTTCCGGAGCTATTATTTTCCTTCAATATCACCAAGGTGTCTGCATTGGCCGATGTAATTGCGGACCCGCTTGCCAGTCTTACGGATTCAGAAAAACTGATAATAATGGAAGAGTTTGTTGCAACGTTGCTGTCGTTATTATTTATGTTAAATGTAAACGTTGGTTTGGTAGTGTCCTTGGCTCCAGCAAAGGTAATGTCCGATTTACCATCAGTTGCAGTAGTTGCGGACGTTGTATGTGTTCTTTTTGAGGTAAATTTGTTGGCAGTAGGATCATATTCTCCTTTTGCTACCAAATAATTGGCTCCAGGGTCTGCAGATAAATAAATACCCGTAGTTACTTTTCCACCGCTGTATAGGTCATTAGAAGGGAGTTGGTAACCAGCAGTCCCACTGCTTACAATAGCTCCACCCAAAGCGGTACCATAAAATAAAGCATCGATAGGAACGGTAGTTGAATCGATGGAAGATAGCGGAAAATCAAAAATAGCCACACCGTCAGCGGAGGCACCTCCATTCCCAAAAACACCGCTCGCATTGCTTTG
>CAZKOM010000032.1:20267-22038 GCA_964554385.1 uncultured Flavobacteriaceae bacterium
CCGCCCGTGGTCATGTTATTAATGGTTCTCAATTTAGTCCCGTTGATTTTCATACAGGATCCTCCCACATAGGCAATCTCTCCCATTTTAATGTTTCCTGTATTAATTTCAAAAGCATAGGTGATAGCTTTACCTTCTTTCCAGCCGCGTATGGTGGCGGTTCCGTTATTACATACAATTACAGAGTAAGGTGTTTTACTAAAATCTATATCTTTCGTTGCCACCAGTTCAACAAATTCTTTACAAGAATCGGTTCCGGATGGATTGACATACACCTCTGAAATCAACAGTGCCTGCCCATTGATTTTAGCGGTCAAAGCAAATAAGATTGCTAAAAGCCAGTAATGTTTGATGAATTTTCGCATAATTTTTTAGGTTTCGCACGAAGTTCATCTTGTAGGATTTCTCCAACATGTAATAAAGGTTATGGCTTGTTTACTTTAATCTTTACAAATACTTAAGTGAATTACATAATTGTTAGGTAATGCCAAGATTATACCGGTGTGAGGCGGTGTGAAATTATTGAATTCGTTGTAATTGATCTAAGAAGTCTCGGGCTTGTTGAGGTCGTAAAACGGATACGTTTATGGGGGTACCTTGCTTAAATTTAATATGTAAAATATAATTACCGGAGGTGGTGTAGGCTTTGCCGAGTTTTCCTCTCCGTAAACCCCAACCGCCAAATTCCATTAGTGAATTAATCTTCATGACTTGGATATCTTCCACTTCTTCCATGGAATAGGTACGTCTTTTTAGTACAAATGGAAAAAAAGTAAAACTGAATTCCGTTTTCGAAATCGACCAATTTAATCGAACATTCCATAACAGTAGAAATACACTCATTAAGATTATTATCGGAGCAATCATATTCCAAAAATCTTGATTCCATTTGGATTGTATTTCTGCCAAGGTTAGTCCGGCCGATGGCAATAAAAGAACAGCAATAAACACAGGGAAAAGTATCCAAACCATTTTTCGCATGGTTAAACTTTCAGAATAGATCAACTCTCCATTGTCTTTTTTTATTGTATTTGTAGTGATTTCCACGGTGTTAAAGTCAATTGAGATCAAAGATAATTATAAGAATGGGGTAGATAAGGGTCTTTTTTTATAATTTTATTTCGATAACCATTTTTGAAGTAAAACTATTTTGCTATATTTGCAGCCCGATTCATAAAAAAACAGAATTATGACTAAGCGTACTTACCAGCCTTCGAACAGAAAACGCAAAAATCGTCACGGTTTTCGTGAGCGCATGTCTACCGCTAACGGTCGCCGTGTATTGGCTGCACGTCGTAAGCGTGGTCGTCAAAGTTTGACAGTTAGCGCCGAGCGTAGCCACAAAGGCTAATGCTCGTAAGATTCTTGGATGCAGCATCCAGAGTCTACATATCGCTTGCGTCAAAATCTTCCTAAAACGGAAAGACTTTGTAGCGAAAAAATTATCGCCCGATTGTTTCAATCGGGCGTTTTTGTTTCCAAATATCCTCTGCGATTGAATGCCGTTGTGGATAGCGTAGATATATCGTTGGATGATTCAACCGTAATTTCCAATGCAGTACCGCTGGGAACCCATGATACAGCGCAGGGTGTGGTGAAAGGTAGAATTTTGAATACTCACCATGATCAGATTCAGGGGTTGTCTGGCACAGAACCATCCGATTTAGGCTTACGGCGCTTGGAAAATACTTCAGGATCTCAACAACAATTTGGGGTTCAGGTTTTGTTTTCGGCCAGTAGACGCGGATTTCCTAGGTCGGTGGGGTGGGAT
>CAZKOM010000033.1:0-21682 GCA_964554385.1 uncultured Flavobacteriaceae bacterium
AGATGTCATCCTTGGGGTGGTAGCGGTTACGATCCCGTTCCATGAAGAACAATTAGGTTGTTTTTGATAGTTTTTTTACCTATATTTGCAGCCCTAATTTTATAGCCTTAAATAAAATGAACAAACAACAGTACGAGACCGTGATCATTTTGACACCCGTACTCTCTGAACAGCAGATGAAAGACGCTGTTTCTGGCTACAGAGAGTTGATCACGAGCAATGGTGGGGAAATGGTCCATGAAGAAAACTGGGGCCTAACCAAGCTAGCCTATCCCATCCAGAAAAAAGGAACCGGTTTTTATCACCTGTTCGAATTTACCGCAAACACTGATTTTATCAAAACTTTCGAATTGGCATTCCGTCGCGATGAGCGCGTTTTGCGTTATTTGACAGTGAAGTTAGATAAGTGGGGCGTTGATTACAACAAACGCAAGCGTAACGGCGAGTTGCGTTCTGCAGCAAAAGAATCTAAACCAGCAGCACCTGCTGTTGCCATTAAAGTAGAGGAGGACACAGACTTATGAGCAAAGAAACAAATTTCGTATTTAACCAAACTCCCCAAGTAATCCAAAAGAAAAAATACTGCCGCTTCAAAAAGCACGGTATTAAGTACATCGATTACAAAGACAAGGATTTCTTGTTGAAGTTTGTGAATGAGCAAGGTAAGGTTTTACCTCGTCGTATTACAGGAACATCATTAAAGTATCAACGTAAAATGTCGGTAGCAATTAAGCGTGCCCGTCATTTGGCTTTGATGCCTTTCGTAGCAGACGGTTTAAAATAGGAGGAAAGAACGATGAAAGTTATTTTAACACAAGACGTAAAAAATTTAGGTCATAAAGACGATATCGTAAGCGTAAAAGATGGTTACGGTCGTAATTTTCTAATTCCTCAAGGTAAAGCTAAATTAGCTTCTGAAGGTGCATTGAAGATGTTGGCCGAAGATATTCGTCAGCGCGAATTTAAAATGGAGAAATTGCGCAAAGACGCAGAAGCACTTGCCGCTAAATTGAACGGTACAACGGTTCAGATTGCAGCGAAGGCAGGAAATTCTGGTAAAATCTTTGGTTCAGTTACTGCTTTGCAAGTAGCTAACGCTTTGAAAGACAAAGGGTTTGATGTTGATCGTCGTAAAATTGTTTTCGATGATATCAAAACTATTGGTCAGTTTGAAGCTAACATCAACCTAGTAAAAGACATTAACGCCAGCATCACTTTAGATGTTGTTGCTGATTAATTGTATAGGTTATAGGTAAAATGAAGGTCGCCCACAAGGCGGCCTTTATTGTTTTGTTGTATTTTTGCATCTTATGTGGGATCGTTTTGCAACCCTGATCCTTAAGCAAAGGGTTTATTTCTTGTCCATCATCTTACTGTTTACCGGTGTGATGGGGTATTATGCTACTAAGGTAGAGCTAGAATATAATTTCCAAAAGTTGGTGCCATCGGACGATCCCGATCACATCGCTTATAAGAAATTTAATAAAACCTTCGGTGAGGATGGGAACAAATTGGTTATTGGATTTTCAACAGATAAGCTCTTTGAACTAAAAAATTATCAAGCGTTTTATAAGTTATCTCAAGATTTAGCATCCCAACACGGAGTTAAGGAGGTTGTTTCGCCTTCTCGTTTTTATAATTTATCGTTGGATACTGCTGATAAGTTTATTATTCATCAAGTTCCAGGAAAAATGCCTCAGACCCAGGCCGAGGTAGACAGTTTGAAGGACTTATTTTTAAATCTACCTTTTTATCGAGGTTTATTATACAACGAAGAGACCAACGCGATTTTAATGTTGGTGAACATCGAAGATAAGTTCCTTAATTCACCAGAACGTAAGTTTAGTGTTCAGAAATGGGCTCAGATGGTGAGAGATTTCGAAAAAGAAATGGGAGTGGATGTGCATATGAGCGGATTACCTTATGTAAGGACCGTTTATGCTACGGAAGTAAAACAAGAAATTGTTATGCTTACCATCATCGCATTTGTAGTGACTTCGTTGTTGATTTTTGTCTTATATCGAAGTATTTCAACCTTATTGATTTCATTGTTGTTCATCATCATTGGTGAATTAACCATGCTTGGATTGTGCGGATTACTTCACTTTAAAATCTCTCTACTAACGGGTACTCTGCCTCCCTTGTTGGTGGTAATTGGAGTTCAGAATACAATTTACCTAATAAATAAGTATCATGAGGAATACGCCAAGTCGCGTTCTCAAGCTCGCGCCCTAACCCGAGTGGTTTCTCGAATCGGTTTAGCAAACTTTTTAATCAATTTTACGACCGCAGTAGGTTTTGGTACCTTTTATTTTACGGAAATACAGATGCTGGTGGAATACGGTTTGGTTTCCTTCCTTACCATCAATATAATATTTTTCGTTACGTTAATCGGGTTACCCGCTTTCTATTCGTATTTGCCTGTGCCTAGCGATAAGCAAATTAAACATTTAGAGAATAAAAGCATTTCTAGCTTCTTGGACTGGGTGAAATTCATGGCCTTCAACCATAAACGTAGAATTTATTTCTGGTTTATTTTGTTTACGCTGTTGAGTACCATTTTTGTTATTCGACTTAAACCGCTGGCTTTCATGGTGGACGATATTCCCCATGACTCACCGATATACACGGACTTAGAGTATTTTCAAAATAATTTCAAAGGGGTGATGCCTTACGAAATTTTAATTAAAACGAATGACGAACACGATGCATCCAATCCCACAACACTGGCCAAAGTAAATTCATTGCAAAAAGCACTAAAACGCTTCCCCGAATTATCCAAACCGGTGAGTTTAGTTGAAATTGTAAGTTACGCCAATCAAGTGGTTAACGATGGAGACCCAGCTTATTACCGGATGCCTAAAGTTACCGATTTAGGGGATATTGCTATGCGTATGCCAGAACAGAAAGCGGGAGCTCCGATGATGAAAGGGTTATTGGACTCTACCCATTCAACCCTGCGTGTTAGTTATCAAATTAAAGACGTAGGTTCTGTAAGGTTAGATAGTATAAATTCTGCCATTTACGAGATCTTGGAGCGAATATTCCCTAAAGAAGAATATCAAGTTCAGGTAACAGGGACATCGGCCGTATTCTTAAAAGGAAATGGTTACCTATATAATAGTTTAGGATCGGCTACATTTTGGAGTATTATAATTATTTCATTAACGATGGGATTGCTCTTCCCGTCTATCCGGATGATTATTATTGCCATTATTCCGAATATCATTCCCTTGCTGGTAACCGCAGGTACCATGGGGTATTTTGGAGTACCCTTGAAGCCGTCCACTATTTTAGTTTTCAGTATTGCATTTGGTATAACGGTGGACGCTACCATTCATTTCGTTATTACATTCCGCAGGGAATTAGTAAAATATAATCGTACCGTCCGAGTTGCACTAAGTAACACCATATCCGAAGTTGGTTTTAGTATGATTTACACCATGGTGGCTATCTGTGCAGGATTTTTGATTTTTGTGTTCTCAAATTTCCAAGGAACCATTTGGTTGGGATGGTTAACCGGTTTAACGCTGATTGTAGGGATGGCTGCCAATTTGTTTTTGCTGCCTGCATTGATCCTTTCGTTGGAGCGCCGATTAAACCCTAAGGAGGAATTGGAGGATACGGTTGTTGATATTGAAGAGGATGACGATGCGGAACCCGCAATAGAATCCACTACATAAGTTGGTTACAACCTCGGAGATCGCTGAAATCTAATCGACCTAAAACCTCGAAGCTTCCATCTTCGTAGACTTTGCCGAGATCATCTGTGGCAATGAAGCTGCAGCTGTAGAGATTGGCTAAATCGATGATGCAAATCCTACCCGTTTTACCCCAAGGTAAAAAATCCTGAGGATCCATGGGGTCACAGACCATAACTTTCATCCAAGGAGGGCATTCAAATCGGCCGTCGCTTACTCTTGTATATGCTTGAGATAGCAATTCCGTCATTCCATATTCCGATTGAATGGATTTTACACCAAAGGCTTGGGTTAATGTAGTATGCAGTTCCTGTCGGGTTAGTTCTTTGCCTCTTCCTTTCATGCCTCCTGTTTCAATCCATTGAACATAGGAATAGTTAGACAGGATTGAATGTTGTGATTCAGAGGGTTTTGAAACGATAAATTCCGCTAATTCCAACAAAGCAAAGGTGACTCCAAATACTACAGTTGGGATTTGATTCAATTCGTTTTCTTGAATTAGATTCCATAATTTCTCGTATTGATACAAATAAAATCCGCTGTAGGGGGAACAACTGTGCTTTATTAAATAATCCACCATATACACCAGGGAGGAATTTTGCCGTTCCAAGTAAGACGGAAGCAAGCCAATAACACAGAGGTCAGAAACCTTCCCAAAACGCGATTCGAAGGTTTTAAGAAAGCTCTGTTCGTACAAAGCTGGATGGTACACCCAGTGTTTTGATGGTTGTTGGAGGGTAGTACCACTGGATTCAAACAATAAATATGGTTGTGAGGAATGGATTTCTGATGATGTAGGAGGCAAATCAACTGCCCAGCTGTTTTCTAAGGATAACACCGATTGTGATTTGAAAAATTGAATGGGTAGGAAGGTTGGGAAGACGTTTTCCTTTGGGTTCAATTCACACCAATGACCAAAAGTGTGGCAATTGTGTTGCTGCCAACGATGAATTTCTGCTGCTACTGTATTAAATTTGGATTCCTCCATGGATAAAATTCGATTTTCCATTTCAGCCCAACGATTTGCATTATTAATGTTCAGCATTTTTACGCTTTTTGGTGCTTGCAACGATGGCAAAAATACAATCCTATCCACACCGCAACTAAAAATTCTATCAACCACTGTTATTCCTTCGCCTGCAGGGTATGACAGTTTGGTTTGGGTAGATCTTGTTTTTGAAGACGATGATGGTGATCTAGGTCTGTCTGAATCGGATACCTTGGATGGATTTGCTTTCGGTAGGTACGACTTTCAGAATTTGAAAGTGTATATGCAGTATTGTGATAATGGGAAATGGTTGTATGCAATGAATCCAATAACCGGAAACACCGATACGATTACGTTTCATGAACGGTTACCTAGACTGTCTGCGCCAGGAAAAAATAAAAAGGTAACAGGAGAAATGCGGTTAATTATCCCCGCAAAACCCTACGGATTTGTGACCGATAGTGCACGTTTTGTGGCGAGAATTTCGGATCGAATGCTTCATCGGAGTACTTGGGAAACTTCCCCCATGGCCAATTTGAAGCATTAAAAAAATAAAGAAACGATAGCCATAATCGGTCAAATGCCTCGAAATCGGTTAAGCGTATGTTAATTATCGATTAAAATACGATATTTTCGCCTTTTAAATTTTGAATTGGCACGACGTTTGAAAATCTTTGCAACAATGAAGCGGTTTTTGGTAGCGATAACATTTTTGATTACAGCTGGCTTAGTTCATGGCCAGAAAAATCAATTGGTAGGATTTGTGGATTCGGATGTAATTCTATCGAAAATGCCTGAATTTATAGCGGCTCAGAGAGATTTGATGGATTTGTCGGCTAAATGGGAAGCGGAAGCAGCGCAAATAAAAGCGCAATTAGATCAATTACAGCGTGATTATTTGGCAGAGGAGGTGTTGCTAACCAACGACCAAAAGAAACAACGCAAAGAAGCTATTGCTGCCAAGGAGGCGGATCTATATCAGTTCCGTCAAGCTAAATTTGGACCGGACGGAGCCCTTTATCAAGAGCGATTAAAGTTAGTTAAGCCGTTGCAAGACAAAATCTATGATGCCATCCAGACGGTAGCAAAAAAAGAAGGATACTCTTATATTTTTGATAAAAATGGTGGGGCATTGATGTTATATGCCGATGCCAGATACGATAAAACCTTGGAAGTGTTGGAGGTATTGGGCATTGCTACATCGGAAGAAGGTACAGGTAAACCGATTACTCCCGGTGGCATAACCCCAGGAAGTAAGTCTAAACCCACGCCCCCTGTTAAAAAATCAGACCCAGACGAGGAATAATCATTTGTAAAACAATAAATTAGAATACATGAAAAAACTTATCTTATTATTTACCCTTACACTTTCGGTATTGTTTGTATCCGAAGCGCAGGCTCAAAAAGTTGCTACGGTAAACACGCAAGTATTGATCGACACAATGCCTCAGAAAGATTCTGCAGATTTGAAATTAGCCGCAATAGCTCAGGTTTACGATGAAAAATTGCGCGATTTGCAAATGGAAATGCAAAATAAACAAAAGGAATTTGAAGCTAAGGTAAATGCCAAGGCGTCTCAATCTCAATTGGAATTATTGCAAAAAAGCTACGAGCGTTTGGTACAGGAGTACAAAGAAACCGAAGAAATGGGAACCAACGAATTACAGGAAGCCCGTGTGAAGTTATTGCAGCCATTGATCGAGGTTATCAAAAAGGCCGTAGGAGATGTAGCAAAAGCCAAAGGGTATGCACATGTCATCGATAATGCGCAAGGTGTAGTATTGTGGAGTGCAAATACTTCTGACGATATTACCGCTGCCGTTATTGCTCAATTATTGAAAAAATAATCCTACCAGGAAAATAATTACAAAAAAGGATGGTGTAGTACTACGCCATCCTTTTTGTTTTTATCGGCACACTATATCTTCGCAACTATTAAAAAATGTCGGTTTCAGGTAAAATTGGGGTGTTTGATTCTGGTTATGGTGGGCTTACTGTACTTCGCAGCATAGTAGATCGTCTTCCCGAGTACAATTATTTGTACCTGGGCGATAATGCTAGAGCTCCGTATGGAAATCGCTCCTTTGAATCCGTTTACCAATATACCTGGGAGGCAGTTGATTGGTTGTTTAATAATGGATGTGAATTGGTGATTTTGGCTTGCAATACCGCTTCAGCGAAAGCATTGCGACAAATTCAACAGGTAAATCTTCCACAACGAAATGACCACAAACGAGTATTAGGGGTAATTCGGCCTACTACTGAAAATATTGGGCATTATTCTCAATCACATCATGTGGGAATTATGGGCACGGCAGGAACGGTTAAATCCAATTCGTATCCTATTGAAATTGCCAAATTCTTCCCACAAATGGTAGTTTCCCAAGAAGCCTGTCCTATGTGGGTTTATTTGGTAGAACATAATCATCTCGAAGGGGAGGGCGCCGATTTTTTTGTGAACCAGAATATTCATAGAATTCTAGAAAAAGACCCTGCGATTGACACATTACTATTGGCGTGCACGCATTACCCATTATTGGAAAAGACCATACGGAAATTTTTACCCGAAGGGATTGCCTTAGTGTCTCAAGGAGCAATAGTTGCAGATCGATTAGAAGATTATTTGCACCGGCATGCAGAAATTGAATCGCTGTTAATTAAAAATGGTCTAAAGGAATTTGCGACTACAGACGAAGCTGCAATTTTTGATGAACAAGCTACCTTGTTTTTCGGAGAAGCGGTAAAATCAAGGCATGTTAGTTTAACCTAATGGAATGGCTTCAGAGGCACTGAAATCAGTTATTCAATCGCTCCCAGAAACACCTGGGGTATACAAATATTTTGATACAACCGATACCATACTGTATGTTGGTAAAGCAAAGAATTTAAAAAAACGGGTCAGTAGTTATTTTACTAAACAGCATTATGAGAACCGTAAAACAGCAGTTTTAGTAAGTAAAATTCATCGTATAGAGTTTACTGTGGTGGATACGGAGTTGGATGCCTTACTCCTAGAAAACAGTTTAATCAAAGAATTACAGCCGCGGTATAATATTAGTTTAAAGGACGATAAAACGTACCCGTATATCCGAATTACAGCGGAACGATTTCCTCGGGTATTTCAGACAAGACAGGTGATTCGAGATGGAAGTGAGTATTTTGGACCCTATGCCAATGTAAAAGTAATGCAAACGGTGTTGGACTTAGCCAAGAAATTGTATCCCACTCGAAATTGTAATCTAGTAATGAACCCCACTTCGATCAAAGCCGGAAAATTCAGAATTTGTTTGGAGTATCACATCGGAAATTGCTTAGGTCCATGCGAGGGGAAACAATCGGAAGAGAATTATCTTGAAAATATCGAACAGATTCGTAAATTGTTGAAAGGGAACCTGTTCGAGGTTAAAAAGCATCTAAAATCAGCGATGGTACTTCATGCTGAACAGTTGGAATTTGAAGATGCACAACGATACAAGGAGAAGTTGGATGCATTGGATCGCTATCAGGCAAAGAGTACGGTGATTAGTCCAAATTTGGGCGATTTAGAGGTGTATTCGATTAATAGCATCGAAAAAATAGCTTTCGTAAATTTCTTGCGGGTGAGTCAGGGGCTTATTGTAGTTAGTAGGAATTTAGAAATCCGTAAACGATTGGAAGAAAGCGATGAAGACCTATTGGAGTCGGCCATTGTTGAGATGAGGCAGCAATATGGGGATGATTGCAAAGAGATTGTATTATCACATCCCATAGAGTTATCTATACCGGGTGTTGGAATTACGGTGCCTAAATTGGGAGAAAAGCGAAAATTATTGGAATTGAGTTTGAAGAACACCTTGCTGTATAAGCAAGAAAAATTGGCTCAATACGACAAATTAAATCCCGAAATGCGTGTGGACCGTTTGATGGAGCAGATGAAACAAGATTTACGACTCACAGAGCAACCTAGACATATTGAGTGCTTCGATAATTCCAACTTTCAAGGTACCTATCCCGTGAGCGCATGTGTAGTTTTTCGAGATGGAAGAGCATTTAAAAGTGATTATCGGCATTTTAATGTTAAAACTGTAGACGGCCCCAATGATTTTGCTACCATGAAGGAAGTAATACACCGCCGCTATTCCCGTTTGGTGGATGAAGGTAAGTCTTTGCCTCAGTTAATTGTAGTGGATGGGGGAAAGGGACAACTAAGTTCAGTGGTAGAGGCCTTAAAAGAAATGGACTTATATGGGAAAATGGCCGTTATTGGCATCGCAAAACGATTAGAAGAGATATATTATCCTGGAGATTCTTTGCCGATGTATATCGATAAAAAATCAGAGACGCTGAAAATTATTCAGCAAATGCGGGACGAGGCACACCGATTTGGAATTACCCACCACAGAGCAAGGCGTAGTAAAGGGGTATTGAAAACGTCATTAACCGATATTCCTGGAATAGGCGATGAAACGGCACGATTGTTATTGAGACATTATAAAAGTGTGAAAAAGGTGCAATCGGCCTCAATTGAAGAACTGCAAGGAGTAGTTGGAAAAGCAAAAGCAATGGTTGTTTGGAATTATTATCATTCTGAAGAAAATGAAGCAGAATAATGTCCATAGTCAACTGCTTCAATGGTTAGAACTTTCCAAGTTGGAAGATTCTGTTACAATATTATGGAGTGCGGGATATGAGGATTTGCATGGTTCGTTTGAAGGATTGTTGGCTATTGGAGAAGAAACGGTTGAAACCGGGTTGGATTCTTTAAATAGAATTGATGAACGATTGCGAATTTTGAGTTTGTCGTATGATGCAAAAAATGATATCGAATCATCATTGAAATCATCGAAATCGGATTTGTTTCATCGACCCAATATTGAATTAATAACACCACAGCGTTGGGAGGTATTGTTACGAGACGGAAAAACGCTATCAAGTAGGGAACATTCTTTTGGATTGGATGTAATTAAAAAATTGGATGAAATTGGGTTCCTGAAACAAAAAGAGCTGGTAAGGCATTGGGAAGGAAACGTAGGAATCAGCAGTTTTACTTCGGCTGTGAGCGTAGGGCATTCTGATGATACTCATAGGGCGTCTGTACGAGGTGACCAATTTTCAAGAGAAGTTGATTCTGCTATTCACTGGAACTCCGCGGTATCAAAAGAGAAATACCTAGAAACCATTGCATGGATTAAGTCAAAAATTATCGCAGGGGATTTCTATGAATTGAACTATTGTATATCGTTTGAAGCCACCATTGATATAGATCCTTATTGGGTGTTTGAAGTAATGACGATGGTGTCTGGAGCGCCGATGATGACCTTCTTAAAACGAGGGAATTATTTTTTGATGAGCAGCAGCATGGAGCGTTATTTACGGAGCGATGGACGATGGATATTAAGTCAACCGATCAAGGGTACCATAAGGAATTCTGCGGGAAACAATACAGAGGAGCTTCATGTATTGGCGAATACGTTGTATAATTCTGAGAAGGATAGGGCAGAGAATGTAATGATTGTGGATTTGGTGAGAAATGATTTATCCCGAATTTGTAGTTCAAGTACAGTAAAAGTTCAGGAATTATGTGGAATTTATGCGTTCCCACACGTGTTGCAAATGATTTCCACGGTATTTGGAAAGAAAAAAGAAGATTTGCAATTATCGGATATCATTCAAGCGACATTTCCCATGGGCAGCATGACAGGGGCTCCTAAAATTGCAGTGATGCAGGCATGCGAAGAGATTGAATCGTTCAAACGAGGATTATACAGCGGTAGTATAGGCTGGGTTTGCGGAGATTCCTTTGATTTAAATGTAGTAATTAGGGCCTTGCAATTTGATTCGCATCAGCATACGTTGCAATATGCGGTAGGTGGTGCTATTACTGTTGATAGCGACGCTGACGACGAGTACAAGGAGTGTATGGATAAAGCCGAAGCTATGCTGAAAACGTTGAGAAAAGCAGGTTATTCTATTTCGAATTTGTAACCAACACCTTTTACGGTGTAGATGAACTTCTCGTTTAACTTTTCCCGAATTTTTCTAACATGTACATCAATCGTTCTGTCAACTACAAGAACTTCATTCCCCCAAACATTCTCTAAAATTTCATCCCTAGAAAAAACTCTTCCAGGTCTAGAAGCAAGAAAACTCAACAATTCAAATTCTTTTCTTGGGAATTGCAACGCTTTTCCCTCATAGTCAACAACAAAGCGCTCTCTGTCGATTTTCAACACACCAAAGTCTATGGCCTCAGGTTCTGGAGTATGTAGAGCATTTCTTCTGCGAAGAATGGCTTTAATTCTGCTTAATAACACTCTAGGACGAATAGGCTTGGAGATATAATCATCGGCACCTGCTTCAAAACCTGCTAATTCCGCAAATTCTTCACTTCTAGCAGTTAAGAAAACTACTGGAATATTCTTAGTTTCTGGATTTTCTTTCAATTGTCTGCATGCTTCCATTCCATCCATCACCGGCATCATTACATCCATTAAAATTATTTCTGGATTTACTTTGGCCGTCTGATCTATGGCTTGTGCACCATTGGCAGCAACGTGTACCTCAAATCCTTCTTTAGCGAGCGTATGTCGAATAAGCTCTAATATATCCAGCTCATCATCAACAACAAGAATTTTTGGCAAACCTTTTAACATCTTGTTACAAAGGAATCAATGTAATTTAAATTATCAATTCCTTTCATGTTAAATTTATGTTAAACAAAAAAGTTGTTTTTGTTACTGTCCGAAAACTTCTTGGAGTTTGGCAGCAAGGTCTTCCCCTCGAAGATTTTTAGCAATTATTTTTCCATTAGGATCTAATAATACCGTGGCGGGAATTGAACGTATTCCATATAATTGTCCTGCAGAGCTGCTCCATCCTTTTAAATCACTCACGTGTTTCCATGTTAAACCATCTTTTTCAATGGCAGCCGCCCAACGGTTTGGATCCTGATCCAAAGAAACTCCGTATATTTCAAATCCTTTGTCTTTGTACTTATTGTAGAGTGCAACATTGAATGGGTTTTCCTTTCTGCACGGACCGCACCAACTAGCCCAAAAGTCGATTAATACATATTTGCCTCGTAATGAACTCATGGCTAAATTTTCGCCATTGGGCTGAGCTAAATTGATATCTGGTGCTACGGCCCCAACCATTAATTTTCCTTCTTTGTCCATTCTTTCTGAGATGGCTTTGCTATATTTCGCAGCAGGGTTCGCTTTGTTAGCCGAGCGAACAGCTAATTCTAACCATTGGAAGTTAGGTTCGTTAACCACGTTGTATTGTACGATAAAATAGGGTAGGAAAGAGGCTCCACGAGACGTTGCAAAATCAAATAATTTGGTTTCTCTTTCTGCCATTAATGCATTGTAATCTTTACTCAATTTCATCATTTGCTCATACCCCTCATCTGTGTTTGGATTGATGGTAGCCGCAGACTTTTCAATGCTGTTAATGCGGATTAAATACGATTTATTCAACTCTAACAGTTCTTTCAATCCTCGAGATTCATCAGATCCCTTTCCAGAAACTTCGTATGTGAATTCACTGCCAGAGGGATCGATATTAATATTTAGGTCCGATTCATTATTTACACCCAAATAAACCATCTGTTGTGGAGAAATTTGCAAAGCACAGAAAAGGAAATCTTGAGTGTTAGCAGAAATACTGAAACTACCATTTTTGGACGTTTTCACACTGTCAATCATAATTAACCCTTCAGGTGCCATCTCTTGAAGGTAAACGATCTGATTGGGTTTGTTTTTAATGGTTCCTCGAATGGTGAACCCTCCGGCCACTTCCAAAGAGTTTTCTTTTTGAGTAGTTAATGTGTGTATCCAGTTGTTAAAGTCGCTGCCAATTTTTTCCGCATTCAAATTACTGCAAGAACTCAACGCGAATGCAGATATAGGCAATAAGGCCTTTATAGAGAAAGTCATAATTGATCTCATTTATTTCAAAATTAGCAAAAATCTGGCCGTTTTTTTCGGGCATCCTCAAATTCTTGGATTGTTGTAGCATTAATTAGGTTAAAATCTCCAATTTTAGTTCTAACCAAGGAGCTCAAATAGGCACCACACCCTAACTTCTGACCGAAATCATGAGCGATACTTCGTATATAAGTTCCTTTGCTGCAGGCTATTCGGAAGTGTATTTCATTTCCTTTTATCCCCGTAATATCAAATGCTGTTAGGAAGATTTTTCGTGATTTCAATACCGTTTCTTCTCCTTTTCTAGCCAATTTATAGGCACGCTTTCCGTCTACTTTGATTGCCGAAAATAGGGGAGGAATTTGATCAGTTTCTCCAAGGAAACTCGCTGCTACATTCCTGATTTGATCTTCTGTAATGCTATCAATCGACATAAAATTACAGGGGTCGGTTTCTAAATCGTAACTCGGCGTAACGGCTCCGATGTGGAAAGATCCAGTGTATTCCTTGGGCGCGTCTTGAATGGATTGAATGGTTTTCGTTTGCTTCTCAGTGCAAATAATTAACAGTCCTGAAGCTAATGGGTCCAGCGTTCCAGCGTGCCCTACTTTTTTTGCACGGGTTATGTATTTGATTTTCTTCACTGCTTGGAATGAAGTCCATCCTAATGGTTTGTTTATCAATAATATTTCGCCTTCAGGCCGGGTAGGTGGGGGAGTTTTAGTTGATATGCCCAAAGAAGTGTTTTCGTTTCCTGAAGAAACATCGAGATTTTTTGGAGATTCCAAAGTGTAATGGTTAAGGTTGAATGATAATTTTAAATGAGTATTCGTTTTGGTTATTGCCTCCAAAATTGCCGTTAGATTTAACTTTTAGGAAGTAAATCCCTGGTGCCAAATGCGTGGTGTGCACCGCAAAGCGATGGGTTCCTGGATAACAATACAAGGCAAACGAAAGCAAATTATCGGAGGGTGGGTTTGTGGATGTTTCGGTTACTTTACTGGCCGATAGACCTTGTAAATCGTTGCCAATAATGCGTGTTTCAGGGATTGTCATGTTGTTGTAATTCCAACGCGTAGTTCGAACGGGTTTGCCATCTTCGGTATACAATTGCCCCCAAACATGTCCCTCCTTAAATGTCTGAAATTCAATATTCACTTTTTCTGTAGCCGGTATTGGAAATACTTTTACCGATGAAATACCCCGTTGAGATCCCGTATCGGTAACCTGAATTTTTGCCACATGACCCCACATACTAAGATTCAAAGCGCCGTAAGAACCAACCGCATAAAATACACCGGGTTCATTGAATTTCGCCTGTATTCCTTCATAATCACCCCAACGCTGTTCGCCTTTCCCCAAAAAACTGTAGTAAATCAAGCTGTCTCCATCTCTAAACGACTTATAGTTGGAGTATTCACCGTAGCGGTTTATGTAAAATGCACCAGCAGAAGGAAAATGCCAGGGACTGGAATGAACGGTTGTTACTACCATGGCGGGATCAAACGTGCCATCTTCGTCTTTGGATAAATTGGCGGCTGCAACCGCAGGATATCCAAAATCTAGGCTATCGTGCGTAAACAGTTTTGCTTTAATCGTTGGTTTTGCTGGCAATGGGAATGAAATATCTTTTCTTCTATTAACAGAAGGAAGATCATAAATACTACCATGCATTATCGCAGCTTGGTAGGTATTGAAATTGATGCTATTTTGAAAATAATGGATAGTGTTTCCTAAGCGAATACCACTCAATACGCGTGCATCGTTGGTTCTTAGTTTATAAGCAGTGTCAGGTTGTAATGCACTGGGTGGAAAACCATACGCTTGCGGTGATTTTAATACTTCCAACGTCCATTGTGCGTTTCCGCTGCTTAAACTATTGGTTATTCGGTGAAGAAAAACCGTATCGTTTTGTTTCGCATAGGGCCGAACAGTGAGGAAATAATTGTCGAATCCATCCGGAAAAGGACTGTTTTGCATTGGACAAATACTCCAAAGTGAAACATTGTCGTATTTCAAATTATGGAAAAAGTTTTTTCGTAGGGGCTTTCCGTCGTAACCGTCTTGTTTGCTCAATTGCCAAATTACGGCTTCGCGAAATCCTTCTTCCCACGAAGATCCATTGGCTAATAAATTAACGGTGAAGTAGATGTCTTCTTTGGTTTGACTTACAATGGGGTAATCGCTCCATACGGTGTCTGCAATGGGGGTGCCAGGAATTTTGTACACATTCCATGATTTAGTAGGGTCATTGGTTTGAGAAAATCCCACCACAATAAAGCTGCTTTTATCGGTAACCCCATGCATGTACAATACTACATAACGGTCTGCCACGGGGTCGTAAATAACACGGGGATCGTAGGTTCTATCCATTTTGGGAATGGTATCTACTTCTTTGTTTACATTGTCGAAATTCACCAAGGTAAAGGCCCGAGCGATTGTTCCGTCTTCACGATGAGCACGGATAACGGTATTCATTACCGATACAAACTTGCCATCATTACCAACGGCAATGTGATTGTCATTAGGAGTACCGCCACCAGCAGGTAAATTGTAGCCTTTTAGAACTTTCGGATCAATGTCTGATTTTTTTGTTTGGGGATCATTCAAAATAGATCGGCGAGGTTTAACGCCCGCGGCTTGAAGTCTTCTGGAGCGTTCGTGATCAATTTCTTTTCTCAACTTCTCATCGATACCTGTAGGTAAAGGCATTTCTTTTACTATCCACGATTCTTGTTGATTTTCCAACGGTACCAGCCAAATTTCAGGGGCATTTTCTGGATTAAATACATGGGATATAGGGGAGGTATGGTTGAAAATCCCTGACCCCGAGGCCTTCCCATCGGCAGAATTGAATTGTTTAGTAGTGATGGGTGTTAGGGAACTCAGTTGAGCTTTTTTTGCTATCCAACTAGGGTTTAATGAGCCCGTGGATTGGGTGTTTACCGATTGAGAATATAAAAAGTTAATCGATATAACACTGCTTAGTAAAACACAACAAAATCGAAGATTCAGACGCATGTCTAGCAAATTAAGGAAATATCCGTTCTTTTACCAAGCATTGACTTCCATTTCCAAGTGGATTTGGAATTTCTGCAAGATATCGGCCTGAATTCGTTTAGCCAATTGAATTATTTCCATCCCTGTAGCGAATCCATAGTTTACCAAGACCAACGCTTGTTTCTCGTGTACTCCGTAATTTCCCTCTCGAAATCCTTTCCAACCTGCAGTTTCTATTAGCCAACCTGCTGGAACTTTTACCTTGCCCGGACCGGCATCAAAAGACTTAATGGTAGGGAATTCTAATTTCAGCCGATTGAAATGTTCAACATCAATCACTGGATTTTTAAAGAAACTTCCGCAATTACCAATTTCCGCAGGGTTTGGCAACTTACTTTGTCTAATATGTATAACTGCTTTGCTCACATCGGCTACGCCAGGATTTGTAATCCCCCAGTCTAGCAGCGTTTGTTGAATATCGCCGTACTGTGTTTTTATTGTGGGGTTTTTGGCTAGTTTAAATTGAACCGAGGTAATAATGTACTTTCCTTTTACCTCATGTTTAAAAATGCTTTCCCGATACCCAAATTTGCACTCGCTTTGGGAAAACGTGCGAATCGCCCCGGATTGTAGATCAACCGCAGATAATTGTACAAAGCAATCTTTCAATTCGGCTCCATAAGCACCTATATTTTGTATCGGTGCTGCACCTACCGTTCCAGGGATTAAACTCAAATTTTCTAATCCTCCCCATCCATTAGCTATGGTATACATTACCGTATCATGCCAAATTTCACCACCACCACATTCTAACAATACAAATTCGGAGTCTTCATGAATAATTTGTAGCCCTTTGATTCGGTTTATCATCAATATGGCTTCAATATTTTGAGTTAAAACCACATTTGAACCACCGCCTAAAATCAATTTTGAATTTCCACTAAACTGTTTAATCGCTTCTTGTAATTGTGGGATATCCTCAATGAATACGCAGGTTTTGGCTTCTGCTTGTATGCCAAAGGTATTAAGAGACAAGAGGGGATAATCGTGTAGAATGTTCAGCATCTAAACTTTTTTTAATGGTTTGGAAAACAAAGGTAAAACATCCCTAACGAACCTTGAGTTTTACTTTGTAGAATATTAATGATTTGGTAGTTTAGTTACCAATTTAATTGTTTATCTTTTTGGGCTTAAATTAAATAAAAAATTAAACAAAACATTTCGTTTGTTGGAGTGTTTTTATAAAACGCTAATTATGATTAACGCACTAGTATTACTGTTTTTCTTCGTATTAATGGAAGGAGTAGCTTGGTTTACACACAAGTACATCATGCATGGAATTTTATGGGTTTGGCACGAAAGTCATCACAAACCGCGGAAAGGCACCTTGGAATTGAACGATTTGTTTGGTTTTATGTTCGCTATTCCCTCTGTTTGGTTGATTGTGGTAGGAGCAGAGAGCTTTGATTGGAGATTTTTCGCTGGTTTGGGGATAGCATTGTATGGAGTTGCATACTTTTTAGTGCACGATGTGTTTGTGCATCAACGAATCAAGTGGTTAACCAGAGCCCGTTTGGGTTATTTTAAGGCGATGCGTCAGACGCATCATTTGCACCATGCGGTTCATACCAAAGAAGGGGCGCAAGCGTTCGGGTTCTTATTTGTAAAACGTAAATTTTTGAAGGAAGATTCGCATGACTAAGTCGGTAGTGGTAATTGGTGCAGGGCTAGGAGGTTTATCCACTGCCCTCAGGTTGAGTTATAAAGGGTACAAGGTAACCATCGTTGAAAAGCAATCTACCCCGGGTGGAAGACTAAATATATTAAAGCAGGATGGATTTACGTTTGACGTGGGACCCTCTTTTTTCTCCATGGGTTATGAATTCAAAGAGTTGTTTCAATCCATTGGTGAGCCAATTCCTTTTGAATTAAACGAATTGGATCCTTTGTACACGGTGAATATAGCCGGCAGTGATCGGGTTTTCAAAATTTACAAAGATTTAGCCAAATTAGCCGAAGAGTTTCGAGGGTTGGAAGAAGATTTTGAAGCGAAGGCTAAAAAATACTTATTGGGTGCTAAAGAGATTTTCCATGATACAGAGTATCGAATTATTAAGAAAAACTTCAATAGTATTCTGCATTTTTTGGCCAGTATGGCAACGGTTCCAGTAAAACACTTGCCAAAAATGTTCCGCACTTTTTGGGAAGAATTGGAGCGACATTTCGACAGCGAAGAAGTAAAAATAATTTTCTCCTTGGTAGCATTCTTCTTAGGAGCCACACCGTTTAATACTCCTTCTGTTTATAATTTATTGAATTACACTGAATTGCAGCACGATGGATATTGGAATGTGAAAGGTGGAATGTATAAAATTGTGGAAGGAATTTTAGGCTTACTGGAGAAGAAGGGTGTTGAAATTAAATTGAATACGGAAATTGTTAGGGTTGAAGAAGCCAACGGTGCGATGAAAACCGCCGTAAGTTCTACCGGCGAGCGATTTGATGCCGATTTATTTGTGGTAAATGCCGATGCGGCTTGGTTCCGTGGTAAGTTTTTGAATCGACCCAAATACACAACCCAGAAACTGGATAAATTGGAATGGACCTTGGCTCCGTTCACCATTTATTTAGGAGTTAAAGGTAAAATTGATGGAATTCAACACCATAATTACTTTCTAGGAAACAATTTCAGAGCCTACGCCGATACCATCTTCAGAAGCTCCGTAGCTCCAGAAAAACCATATTATTATGTAAACGTTGCCAGTAAGAGCAATCCAGAATGTGCACCAGAAGGATGTGAGAATTTATTTATCCTATGTCCAGTACCCGATTTACGAGTAAAACCGGATTGGTCTGATGCAGACAAATTGGTAAATGAAATATTGGAAGATTTGGGACAACGGGTAGGGTACGATATCAAAAACAATATTCTTACTAAGGTTGTTTATACACCCAATGAGTGGGAGAAAATGTTCAATTTGTATCGTGGAAGCGGTTTAGGATTGGCTCACGGATTGAATCAAATTGGGGCATTCAGACCTTCCAACAAAGACGAAAAATTAAAAAATTTATATTATGTGGGAGCGAGTACCACACCCGGTACGGGCTTACCAATAGTAGTAATTGGATCGAAATTAATAACTGAAAGGATAGAAAATGAGCATAGCGCTGTTTGATCAAACTTCCAAAGCCATGAGTCAAAGACTGGCTTTAAATTATAGCACTAGCTTTTCGCTGGGTATTCGGTTGTTAGCCAAAGAATATCGCTGGGCGGTGTTTGCAACTTATGGATTTGTGCGGGTAGCGGATGAAATAGTGGATACGTTTCACGGGTATGATAAATCCCGGTTATTATCGGAATTTAAACAACAAACTTACCAGGCCATCGAGGAAAGAATCAGCACCAATCCGGTATTGCATTCATTCCAGTTGGCTGTAAATCAGTTTGGAATCGGCAAAGATTTAATTGAGCCATTTTTTAACTCAATGGAAGAAGATCTGCAAACTGTATCCCACAACAACGATAGTTACAACCAATATATTTATGGAAGTGCTGAAGTGGTTGGGTTAATGTGTTTGCGTATTTTTTGTAAAGGGGATGATGGTTTGTATCAGCATTTGCTACCGCATGCACGCAGTTTAGGCGCCGCTTTTCAGAAAGTAAACTTTTTACGCGATATTAAGAGTGATATCGATGAGCGCGGTCGAGTGTATTTCCCTGGAGTTGATTTCTCCAATTTTACAGACGAAGAGAAAATTGAAATCATCCAAGACGTAAAAAAGGATTTTTCGCATGCTTATAAAGGAATTGTACAATTGCCAGTAGGTTGCAGGTTGGGCGTGTATACGGCCTATATATATTATTTGAAATTACTAGAGAAAATCGAACGCACAACTGCTTTGGAAATTAAACAAAGTAGAATTCGAATCCCCAATTCTCAAAAAATATATTTGTTGGCAGAAAGTTACTTAAAAGAGAAAATGATGAGTGCGTAAGCGCTCTTCTCTATTAGTAGATACTAATCTGAACGTTAGTTCTGAACTACGTAATTATCGTATTCGATAGGCGGTATTCTCGCTGTCCGATAGGATAATTAACCGAACAACCATGAAAACACCTCTTCGATTCGGGCAAAAGTGTGAACTTTGATTCCAGAATGATTGCCAGATTGTATTTTATTGTATTTAGATACGATAATTTCTTCAAATCCTAATTTCTGCGCTTCGGCGATGCGTTGTTCAACACGTTGAACGGCCCGAACTTCCCCACTCAAACCAATTTCAGCGCTAAATACGCATTTCGTTGGTAGTGGTTGATTGTAGAAACTGCTCATGATAGCGGCGCATAGAGATAAATCAAGTGCAGGATCTTCTAATCGCATTCCACCGGCTAAATTCACAAATACATCTTGTTGACCCAATCGAAAACCACATCGTTTTTCTAAAACAGCTAACAGCATATTTAATCGACGTAAATCAAATCCAGTAGCGGATCGTTGCGGGGTTCCATAGACTGCGGTACTTACCAAGGCTTGGGTTTCGAGCAACAAGGGACGAACACCTTCCAATACCACGGCTACGCCAATCCCACTAAGTACTTCTTCGCGCTGAGCCAACCAGATTTCCGATGGATTCTTCACCGCGTTTAGCCCGTTTCCGTTCATTTCGTAAATACCCAATTCTTGTGTTCCTCCAAATCGATTTTTTAATGTTCTTACAATTCGATAGGCGTGGTGTCGGTCGCCTTCAAATTGTAGCACCGTATCTACCATGTGCTCTAGAATTTTAGGACCTGCAATGCTTCCGTCTTTAGTGATATGTCCGATTAAAAAAACAGGAACATCATTTTCCTTGGCAAATTGCAGAAGTTTTCCGGTACACTCACGAATTTGGGAAATACTTCCCGGAGTAGCCTCCAGTTGTTCGGAATACAAGGTTTGAATAGAATCTACAATAAGTAATTCTGGTAGTTCTCGTTCTACTGCATCCAAAATATTTTCAAGCAATGTTTCGGTGAGGATGTTGCATTGGTCTGTATGAATTCCCAATCGTTCGGCACGCAATTTTATTTGGGTATCAGATTCTTCCCCGCTAACGTACAGGGTTTTTATTGGGGTTCGAAGTGCTACTTGCAGCAAGAGCGTACTTTTACCAATACCGGGTTCCCCGCCTAGCAGCACCATGGCTCCGGGTACTAAGCCCCCACCAAGAATTAAATTTAATTCATCATCCGAAAGTTGTAATCGCTGAACTTCCGCCGTCTCAATACTTTGAATGGGTTTGGGTTCTGCAATCTTTCTTCCACTTTTCTTCCACGCGGTTACCGATTTACTGGGTTTTAATTCTTCGGAAAAGGTATTCCATTGATTGCAACCGGGGCACTTACCGATCCATTTCGGACTTTCAAATCCGCAACTTCTACAAAAAAAAGTGGTTTTGGTCTTGCTCATGGTTGGGTATAAAAAAAGTACCGACAAAGGTATTCAATCGCGGGGATGGAACCTCTGTCGGTACCGGAAATTATTCTTTGGAAATTGATGATTTAAACTATTCTTGGGGATTCTTTATTTAGGTGCCCCCATGAATTGATTCTATTATAGGGAGGTGATTTTCATCGTCCCCAGAATTGAATCAATCCGTTTTCGTTTAGTATTTGTAGGTGGTTTCGGAAACCTTCAAACCATCTTGTTTGATAATTTCTTTTACAGGCCGGCCGGCTGCATCGTACTCATACTCGTAGGTATTTACCACATTTGGTTCACCAACAGTGGTAACTGTTTCTTTGGTAAGAATATTCTTATTGCGTGAACGCTGTAAGTCTTCTTGGCCGAAATTTCTCAAATCACGCTTAGTTAAATCGTAATCGAATGTGGTTGAAACATCCCCGTCTTGTTGCAATGAATTATTATCGCCTGACCAAGTATATAAAGTTCTAGAAGTATCGGGAGACAACATAGTTAATACATCAATGGATTTTAGTTTATCGGTAGAATAATAGGTATGGGTTATGGAACCGAATTTCACGCCCATGAATTCAATTGGAGCAGAGGAAAGGCGGCCTTTAGCATCTAGGGTGTATACTAATT